>JAUZSP010000001.1:0-300000 GCA_030949385.1 Gammaproteobacteria bacterium
GAGAATCTACCGCTGTGGAAAGAGGAGGCCGAGGCGTTAATCGAGACCTTTAATCGCCATTTTGCCGAAGACGGTCTGCACCTGTGCTGTTTTGATGCTCACCGCTGGTACCTCTGTTTGCCAGAAACCCCAGACATTGTCTGTGCGGATCTGGATCAAGTGGTGGGGCGCAGCGTAGAGCCGTTTAATCCGACGGGGCGTTGGGCGAGGCAGTGGAAAAGCTGGCTTACCGAAGCACAGATGCTCTTTTTTGAGCATCCGGTCAATGAGCGGCGTGAAGCGCGTGGGCAGCTGCCGGTCAACAGCCTCTGGCTCTGGGGCGGGGATCGTTTGCCGGAAGGCAGTTTGGTTGAGCCGGTACAGCTGTTCGGTGAGCATGAACTGCTGCGCGGTTTGGCGGCACACTTTGAACTGCCGCTCGCGTCTTTTTCGGCGACGACGATGCGCCCGCTTACGCCTGAAACAACACGGAACTCGGTGCTGCTGGACAACGAAGCCTATAGCCTGTTGATCAACGGTGATCTGCACGGCTGGCGGGAGGCGCTGCCAAAGCTGGAGGCGCACCTGCAACGGGCTGAAACGCTGCTGCGTGAGGGGGTGTTTTCTGAGTTGGAACTGCTGCCACTGAACGGCCATGTGTATCGTTTGAACCGCTGGCGTTTGCGTCAGTTTTGGCGCAGGGGATCGTCTCTTGCTGCGCATTTTTTCCCGAGTTAGTTTGTTTTTTTGGTTTGTAATTTTCCCTTCTACTCTTACAATACTTCGGACAGTTTTAAACCTGAATAGCCCCATACTCACTCAGCTCATGGTAAACCGCCTCGACTTTTTGACAAGATCTCTCCAAACCTAACTTGTCAAAAAGTATTTTCATCAAATATTGATTGAATTTCTTGCGTCGCCACGAGGCAATCGAAATCACCGAAGGCTCAGGGTTGTTCTTGTCCTTACGGTCTTCCAGCTTCAATAAATTCAGTGCGGTGAACGAGGCATTAATATGAGTTTGAATGGCCTCTGGGCAACGCGCTTGGCAATCCATTAAACCCGTATGTTGCTTGGCTTCACGAAACAAAAATTCAATCTGAAAACGAGCGGTGTAATATTCGACAATCTTTTCTGGAGCCAACTCCGAATCCGTAGAAAACAGCAGAGCCGAACGGACTTTTGTCTTCTGCTCCCATCGCAGCAGCACCACACGGATTTTCCGTTTGAAACAACACGAGTGAACCACGGCGCTGTAAATCGATACCCCCTTATCCATTACGCCACACGCATCAAAACGGGACAGCTCCGTTTGGAAATTGACTTTACCATCGTACGTTTTAGGACGTCCTTTGCCACCGTATTCGCCCTCAAAATACCAGCTTAGGTTGGCATCTGAACGCAGCTTTCCAATCAGGTGTAAGTCATCTGAACAGACCGCATCGACAAACTTCACCTTGCTGTAGTAGGCGTCTGCGGTAAGGTAGCGAATGCCTTGCGCTTGAAGATCACAGGCAAGGTCACAAACCTGTTTCGCGTAGCAGTCCACTCGGCTCTCACCCTCTTTCTGTTCCGAGTCCAACGTTTGGCGAGCCTCCAGCGCGTAAGCGGTTCGACTTTGAAGATCAATTCGGCAAACCAACGACAACTCCAATCCCACCATGGCTTGCCCCAAAGCGCCGTTGTAAAACCAACCCAACCCTGCTGTTTTCTGACCACTTTTTTTCATAAAGCTGGCATCAATGGCGGCAATTTGATCGTGCTTTTGTGGCAGCTCTTTTTGAAGTAGGCGTCTGTTGAATTGTGCAAAATCAAATGAACGTCGAAACCAACGCGACAGACGTTTTTCATGCAACGAACTGTAACGACTCAAATTACGAAAAGTGGCTTTCCCTTGAAAAACCATCAATGCGGAAAACAGAGCTGAGAGAAAAAGACGTTGTGGTTTTTTAACACTGGACATGGAGAGTAAAACCGATTCTACTATGGATTCCACGGGCGGCCTTCTTTGATTGTCGTTTTTTGAGAACTCTATTTTCTCAGAATCCGCCTGTGGTTCCTATCTTTTTCTCTCTAAAACTGTCCGAAGTATTGCTCTTAGGTGTAATCAGTAATTTTTAACTGATTTTACGCAGTTACTGCTTGGTAAAGCACGCTGGCTAAAGAGTCGTGGGCAGAACGCCAGTAAAAGCAAGAAAGAGCAAATCCCCCTCATTCCCCCTTTTTCAAAGCAGGAAGCCAAAGCACTTATTTCATAGCAAGCTTCAAATAACACCATCTGATTTCCCCGCATCAATGAAAGTGTGCATAGGGGAGATTTATTTTTTTCTCGTCGTTCCCGAGAAGGCGGGAATCCATAGGGACTGTCATTGCTTCATGTGGATTCTCGCCTGCGCGAGAATGACGTGGGTTGAGGTTCTCTTCGTTTCTTACCCACCCACTACATAGCATCATAATTTAAGATTTTAAAGTCTCCATCATGTTCTTATTATAATGCTAATAAATATTAGGATTTTTTCTTGTATATATGTCGGTTTTACATTACTCTTGCTCCCATTGAGTTTGATGGTTATGCGTTAAATAGCTGAAGAATTGTAAGAAAGGAAATTTATTATGTTCGATCCATCTAGTTTTACCACCCCAAAAGCGAAACCACTTCCTGTTGTTCTTCTTTTGGATGTAAGCTCCAGCATGTCTGGGGAAAAGATAGATAACTTAAACAATGCCGTTAAAGAAATGCTAGCTACTTTAGCGCAAGAAGAAAAAATGGAAACAGAAATCCTTATATCAGTCATTACTTTTGGCAGAGAGGTTGAGCTGCATACGCCATTTACAAAGGCATCAAATATAAAATGGTGTGACCTCGAAGTAAGTGGAGCAACTCCAATGGGAAAGGCACTAGAAATGGCTAAAGCTATGATTGAGGATAAAAAAATAACACCCTCAAGAGCGTATCGTCCAACAATAGTACTTGTCTCAGATGGACAGCCTAATGATAGTTGGGAGAGTCCACTTGATGGCTTTGTTAGAGAAGGACGTTCTTCTAAATGTGACCGTATGGCAATGGCTATAGGACGCGATGCCGATGAAGCGATATTAAAGCGTTTTATCGAAGGTACACCTCATGAGCTATTTACTGCTGAAGGTGCAGGGCAACTTCATGAGTTTTTTCAGAGAGTAACTATGTCAGTCACCATGCGAACTCAGTCTAAGAACCCAAATGAAGTGCCTGCATCTCTATCAATGGATAGAGATTCTACTAATACTAAAACTGAAAATATTCATTCTTCATCGGTAGAAGATCAGGATGAAGGGTACTGGTAATGTCTAAGGAAGAAAATGTTCAAGGCAATGGCTTAGTCGAAGTCATCCTTCGTGCAAATGAAAACCCAAAGCAGTCATCAGAGCAGTTATCTAAACAGCTTTTTTTATCTAATAAGGATCAAGTTAATATAAGAACAACATTTTCTAGTTTTATGCGTTCATATAAAACTAAATCAGTAGATTTAACGGATGCTAAATGGTTGGCAAATGAGTTTAGTAAATACCCAAAGCTTTGGCTAACTGAGCATGAGCGAGAGCAGGATGCGAATACAATAATAGGGAGTATTGACAATTTTGAAACGGCGAAAAATGAACTTAATAATTATTATGACCGAGGTCTGAGTCGTGATAACTGGCTAAAAGATAAGATTGAAATATCTTCAAAAGCTAATGGGGTAAATGACTTTAATCAATATGCTAGTACTATTGACACAGCTCTTGATCAAGCAAATAGGAATAATGTCGATGTTATTTATAATAAAAATGGTCAAATAAGTCTAAATCCTAACCTTGATGGATTTATTGCAGAACATCACCACGCAAATACATTTAATATTGATGCCGCAGCCAGGGGTAGTGAATATCGTGCAGAAGTATTAGAGCCAAAACTTGGGGGTTCTTTTGGCAAGAATACGGTTGATGTTGTTATCAAAGATGGCGAAGGGAGGATTATAAGAAAATATCAATCAAAATATGGAGCCGATGCAAAAAGTACAGAAAAAGCACTAGAGAAAGGAGATTATCGTGGTCAGCGTAAACTTGTGCCTAGGGATCAAGGTAAAGATATAGATAACAGCACTGAGACCATTGAAGTTGATGGTGTGTCTTCTGAACCATTATCAAAAAAAGAAGCAAAGGAATTTCAAAGGAAAGCTCAGGAAGATGCACTAGCTAAAAAATATGATTGGAATGAAACAAGTCATGTTGATATCAGTAAACATATTGGTAAACAAGCAGGTATGGCTGCGGCACTCTCAGTAGGATTTCAAGGCGTAAGAATATTAGGTAGGCGTATTTGGAATGGTATTACAGGAAAAGAGAATAAAGCTGTTGGAGAAGACGTACAAGAATTTGTAGAAAGCGCCATAAAATCTGGCGCATCAGTCGGCTTAACGGTTGCCGCAACTGGGGCTGTAACTGTTGCCATTAAAAGTGGTTGGTTGGGTCAAGATTTAAAAAAATACACCTGTTGGACGTATTGCCAATGGAGTAATGGTCGGCATCGAGAACTTGAAAACCTTGTATAGGTTTGGCAAAGGTGAAATAACAGGTACAGAAGCATTAGATCAAGCAGGTAATACCACATGCAGTATGCTAGGAGGCATCATGGGTGGGACTGAAGGTGCATCAATAGGAGCCAGTATAGGTACAGTATTTGGGCCTGTTGGTACTGTGATTGGAGGTGTTGCGGGGGGGGTGATCGGGGGCATAGCAGGCAGTACTATTGGTGAGGCTATTTATGAAGGAGGAAAAAAAATAGTTTCGACTGTTGTGAGTACAGTCAAGTCTTTAGCTTCGAGTGTTTCTAGTATGGCTTCTTCAGCTTGGAATGCCTTTACAGGGCTATTCTCATGAATATAAAAAAATTCAATTATTGATCGCATATATTCTGGTATTGCTGGTATTTGTATACAGACTGCTGAGGAGTTTCGGGCTGATGATGTTGTGGCTGAAGTCGCAGATAAATTAAAGTTTGAAATAAGAGAGTGGAATCTTGGGCATGGCTGGGTAGATTTTAAAAATAAACGTCCGCAAAGCAATGCAGGCATAGATATAAACTTCTGTCAGAATATTTCAGAATTGCTTGACCTTAATTTGAATAACACACTAATTGTATTGAAAAATATAGATTTTGTTTTAAAAGACGATGCAGCTATTGCTAGGTTACAACAGCTATTGAACCGTATTACAAAACACTACCCTGAAAAATCTTGTATATTACTTATTGGTGCGAATATAAAAATACCTGATACTATCAATTCAATGGTTTCAATAGTCGATTTAAATACTCCATCAGCAGGTGAAATAAATGAGATAATTAAAGCCTTCTGCAAAAAAGAACAGGTAACTATATCAAGCCAGATACTATCTAGGCTTTCGATAATTTGCTCTGGTATGAGTGAAATAACAATGATTCAATCCCTAAAAAAAGCGACTCTGGGAAATAAAAAACGACTGACTGATAATGTTTTTGATGTGATGTTGCATGAAAAGGAACAATCAATAAAAAAAAAGCGGAATTTTAGAGTTTCTACCGCTCAACGATAGCATTGAAGAAATTGGTGGTCTTGAAAATCTGAAGGTCTGGTTAAAACGAAAAGAAAGAGTCATCAATGACCTAGATAGAGCAAAGGCATTTGGTATATCGCCCCCTAAAGGCGTACTGATCGCAGGAATGCCTGGTTGTGGAAAATCCTTAACAGCAAAAGCCACGGGAAGCTTATTCCAATTACCTCTAGTGAAGCTTGATATCGGCTCATTGCTTGGAAAATATGTGGGGGAAAGTGAAGCCAATATGAAAAAAGCATTACGCATGGCTGAACAAGTTAGTCCCTGTGTATTATGGATTGATGAAATTGAAAAAGCATTTTCTGGGGTTGCAGGTAGTTCAGGTGGAGGCTCTGAAGTCACCACGCGGTTATTTGGTTTATTTTTATCTTGGATGCAAGAAAAGCCCAGCGCCGTTTTTGTTATAGCAACAGCAAATAATGTGAGTGTGCTGCCCCCAGAGTTATTAAGAAAAGGCCGTTTTGATGAGATTTTCTATGTCGATTTTCCAAATATGTCAGAACGACAAAAGATTTTAGAAATTCATCTAAAAGATAAACGAACAAGCAAGATTAATTATGAGCAGTTAGCAGAAAAAACAGAGGGTTATACAGGGTCTGATATTGAAGGGCTCATTAATGATTCACTTGAAAAAACCTTTGTTCAAGGTGGTAACGTATTGTCAAATGAAGATATTATTACTGTATTAAGTACGATTACTCCATTAAAAGAAAGCTTAAAAGACAGTATTGAAGAGTTTGAAAAAACATTTGAAAACTTTAAATTAAAACCCGCTTCATTTGATAAAGGTGAGCATCAACAGCTACTGAAAGATTCGAAAAGTAGAGATCCTGTGACAAGAGAAATGGTTGCTGATAATGAAAATTGTCCTGTAGGTATTCTAGAAAAATTGATAGATGACAGTGATGCTAATGTAAAGAAAGCAGTCATAAAAAACCCAAACTGTCCGTCTTATCTGCTCGAAAATATAATGCAAAGCCATCATCCTCAGATCAATTGGAGTGAGTCTTTTACTTGGTCTGATAATTCAAATCTGGTTGATACTGAATTATTTGAATTAGCTCTGAATCATCCAGGTTTAAAGGAAGAGTTTATAGAGAACTTGTATGCAGACAATAAAGTTAGTGACGAACAGCTTATAGAGATAGTACAAAAAAGAAAAAACTTAAAGATTCTTCTAAAGCTCTTTGATGGTGTGCTTGCTAAATCTCCTTCAAATATAAATAAAGGGGTGGTGCGTACTATCCATATAACACAAAAATCTATTATTTCAAAAAGACAAAAGATCATTAGTATAGATGATGAAACTGGTGAGAACAGAGAGATTACTTTTCCTTATGACGGTTTAGTAAAGGACGTAATAGTATTAGAAGGTGATGAAATTAGTGCAGGTCAGAATCTTGTAAAAATATTAGTTCCTAAAAAAAAGTTTAAAAGGAAAAAAATCGTGAAAAAATACTTACTAACTTGGTATGGAATAACCGATTTAAGAGCTTCTTTAGGTATTGAAAAAAGTAATGGGCCGATATTAAGTGCTTTGTTAGAGGAACAATATTCCGATGTTGTCGTGCTAGCCTATAGTAACTCTGAAAAAGATAAAGGTGTATCAGAAAGTGAATTTTTACAAGAATTAAAAGCAATAGACACTAAAGGTTATCAGGGTTCCTGGGATTTTATTAATAAATATTCTAATACTGAGTTTGCCCATAATCATTTTGAATGTTGGTTAAAAGATAAGCTTAAAAATGAAGGGCAACAAATAAAAATAAATCTTAATCAGGTTTTCTTAAAACATTTAAATGATACTGAGTCAATCTATGAGGCAGCTATTAAGTCACTTGATTCCATATCAGGCCAAAAAAATGAAAAATTAGTGACACTGTATTTAAGTCCAGGTACACCTGTTATGGCATTTGTATGGGCTTTTACTGCATTGAGTCACCCTGAGATCAAAAAAAAGAATGATTGCCTCACCTCATCCAAACAAACCACCTAAAGTAATTTCTTTGCCTAATGACTGGCTGGAGTGGCATGGAAAACAACTTAATATAGATACATCTAACAGTACAAAATACGATGTTATATTTCATTTGTTTGGTGAACAAAGAATGCCAAGCCTGTTGGGTGTTTTACAATTTACAAGCAAAGTTCATGTGTTTGTAAATTCAAAAAAATATCCAGCCGAGGTAATGAAACAATTTATTACCGATGGGGGATTTTATGAAATACCTGTTGATCCCTTTGATCCTGAAAGTGTTAGGACTAGTATTTTAAGAAAAATTGAAGAACTTCCTGAAAATGTACGTATAGGGTTTAATTTAACTGGCGGCACAAAGTTGATGTACGCAGGGGCATTAAATGCTTGCAGAAATGTTAACGCAACCCCTTTTTACTTTGACAGTGAAAATAACAAGGTTATTTTTCTTAATGATTTTAAAATAGAAAGCATAAAACCTATTGATTCAGTAGAAACATTTATAAAGCTAAATGGTGATGATCTAATTATTACGAAGAATGGATCCTGGGAGGATATCTCTAATATCAATCATCCTAAGAGAAGAAGTTTAACACTAAAGCTATGGCAATATCGATCAAGGGTCGCAAAGCTATACAGAGAACTTTGCAATTATAATGATGAGAAGAATTTAAAGACTTTTGATATAAAAAATAATAGTGCTGGAATATCTTTATCACTGAAGGGAAATAAGCAAGCTGAAATAATTTTTACTGACAGGAAAGGGGAAGACTTAAGATTTACTTTTGATGAATGGCATGATTTTGCTATATATATATCTGGTGGATGGTTGGAAGAATACACCTATATGCTATTGGAACCCTTCGTATCGTCAGGTCATATTAAAGATATACGTATAGGATTAGAAGTATCGTTCAAAGAAAAAAAGAAACCTATTACACAAGGGGGTAACAGTATAAGTGATCAATTAAGTAGTCTGTTAAGTGATCAAAAGGAGTTTCAAAATACATTAACTGATACTTACCAAGAACTAGATATTGTTTTTACGGATGGTAAAAAACTTTTCATTATTGAATGTAAAGCAGGGAATACAAAAAGTGATCATATTATGAAACTTGATAATATTGTCAGATATTTTGGAGGTATTCAAGGCAAAGGGGTTCTAGCTTCTTGTTTTATGCCTAATAGCAATGTAGTTAAAAAGAAAATTGCAGATGCTATGAATCTAGATTCTGTGGCAGGTCGTGATTTTTCTCATCAACTAGAGTCGTATATCAAACGGATAACTAGAAGATGAATAAAGTGCTTTATGTCTTTATAGATTCTTCAGGAAGTATGGCTGAAATGGGTAAAATTCTTCTGCAAAGAAACCTGTGTCGCTTTATCTCTCAGCTTCCTAGTATTAATAATAAATATTTGAAGCTTGATATAGATTTTTATAATTGGAATTCATCTATAACCGCATTTAATCTTCAATCCAATGGTGATATTCCAGAAATCATCCCTCAGGAAACTGTCGATTTAAACACTTTAGCTAGCTTTTTATACGACCTATCAACAAAAGATCAACAGAAAGATATATATGTACTGCTGTTAACTGATGGTGGCTTTGAAAGTGGTTCTATTTCAAAGTTTAACCGTAAGGTCAATAAGTTCTCTAATTTGAAACTACAAGTTGTGGCTGTTGGAGCAGATGCAAATATTTTTAACTTAGAAAAAATATTACCTAATCAAAAAGTCTATTTAGCAGAAGATATTTCAGGAGCTGTTTATTCACTCATTTTTGATCACTCTAATGATGGTGTAGCTCCTGTATCTATTCATGATTTGAAGACTTCTAAAACAGAAGTTGTTGAGGATGATTGGGATGCATGATACATGGCAGAGTTGGGGGGCTAGTCTGATAGGGCCCGCTCATGCTAGAAGTGGGATTCAGAATCAGGATTCATGGATTGCACGCAAATATATATGGGGCAATGTAGTGGTAGTGGCTGATGGTCTAGGTAGCAAGCCTCATTCAGGGGTTGGATCAAAAGCTGTTTGTATGGCAGTTGTCGAAGCCTCAAAAATATACCGAAATAATTCTCAAGAAAAACCAAATGATTTGTTAAGACTCGTACATTCTATTTGGCGGATAAATATATCGCCATTCTCAGTTTCTGATTGTGCTACTACCTGTTTGTTTGCACTCCAAATAAACGAATTGATCATACTGGGTCGGCTTGGTGATGGAATGATCTGCGTTATTGGTAATGAAGATAAAAACAATCGTACTCTATCTGATAATAAACACAGTTCCTTTTCTAATTACACGGATAGCTTAAGACAGAATTTTGATGACAATCAATGGGAAATTGTCACACTAAACGCTGAGCAGTGTAATGCGATTCTTTTGTGTACAGATGGTATATCAGATGATTTGTTACCTGAAAAAAAACAAGATTTTTGTAAAAGTTTTATTACAGAGTTTTCTAGGCAACCTACAAAAAAAAGAAATAAGAGCATAAAAAAGATGTTGAATAATTGGCCTGTTCCGCATCATTCAGATGATAAAACCATAGCCTGTTTGATGAGGGTTACCGAATGAATCAAGATCAATTTATTGATGAGTATCATTATGTTCACAGACAAGATAAAGAACTTGGAAAAGGTGGGCAAGGGGTTGTTTTTCGCACTAAAGACCCTGATTTAGCCATTAAGCTTGTGACAGATGAAGCGGGTAATCCTTTAACTCAGAATGAACATATAAGAAAGTATTCAGAGCGTTTTGAACGCGTAAAACTACTCCCAATTCCTCAAGATATTAATATATCAACCCCCGTTGCTTTATTAAAAGAACACGCGGGATACGTTATGCCACTATTAAATGAAATGGTTCCATTTAGTGACTTTTGGCTTGATGGAAAAGTAGCAAAGGAGATTAAGAGAGAAGATATTCCTAGCTGGTTATTACCAAAAGGAAATAGCGATGAAGAGATTTCACAGGAAAATGAAGATAAATTAAAACCCTTGAAAGAAATTGTTCACTATCATAATACAGGTGGACTAAGACGAAGGCTTCATGTGCTTTACAAATGTGCATCACTATTGGCTCGACTTCATGGTACGGGACTTGTTTATGGTGATATTTCACCAAATAATATTTTTATATCAAACGATTCAAGTCATTCTTCCGTCTGGTTGATTGATGCAGACAATATTCGGTTTGAAATAAGCTCAAACAGTGGGATTGTTTATACGCCTAAGTATGGTGCGCCAGAATTGGTGCAAGAAAAAGACGGAGCTAGACCGATTAGTGATTGTCATGCGTTTGCAGTGGTTGCCTTTTACTTGCTTGCGTTAATACATCCCTTTATTGGGCAAAAGGTTGATGGTAGTGACGAAGATGATTGGGCTGATGAAGAAAATGATGGGGAGGGTGCTGAAGATAGGGCCTATGCTGGAATTTTTCCATGGGTTGATGATGAAGAGGATGATTCAAATGCATCAATGAGTGGCTTACCCAGAGTTTTGCTACTCACCCCTAAATTACAACAATTGTTTCAACAAACCTTGGGTGCTGGTAGAGGGCAGCCTTGGTTAAGACCTTCCATTTATCATTGGCCTGAAGCGCTTGCTCAAGCAACAGATCTTACCGTGCAATGCCCCAATTGTTCCATGAGTTACTACCACAATTATAAAGATGCAGAAATAGAGGTGTTTCAATGTCCTTATTGCAATACACCAAGACCTGCAATGATTAAAATAGAAAGCTACCCGTGGCAAGGGGATCAAGGTATCCCAAAGGAGCCTATTTGGTCATATACCCATGAGGTACACGATAATTCATTGATTACACTTCCAAATAGAGTCCTTACTGAGTTTTCAATGGTAGATAGTGATAAAGCCGAATTAACGATAAAAATAGCTAAAGACCATATTTTATTAAAAAAAGTTGATAATTCTAGCCTTAATATTTCCATTGCAGTGAATGACTCAAACAGTGGAGACTTTAAGGATCTATATTCTCAAAGTAAGTTAATAATTAAGCCAGCTAAAGAACTAAATTTTTGGTTGTTTATTAATACTAAAGTCCCTCGTTTAGTCTCTCTGAAAATAGAAAGGGGGATTAAATGAAACTCAAAGATATTCAAGCTGAGATTAAATTTGATCTTTGGGTGAAGCCTTTTTCAGATAAGCTCATAGAAGAAGGTATAGGTCAGATTAGCCACACAAGAAATAGAAATACTTATAACCTATTTATAAATAAAACCTTGTGTAAGGTATCACTAAGAGACAGTCGTTGTTCCATAGATTTGGACTTTCACTTGAAACGAGGCTGTGCAAACCTAGTTGAGGTTACTCAAATAACAAAAGATGGTAGTGCCCAGATAGTCATTGTTTTTTTCAATGGTGCGATTGTTGAAATGGATGCTGTCGAAATTGGTATTGATGATCATATTGAAACTACGGTAAAAGAAAGTGGCGTTCGTTTTAAGGACATTGAAGCGCTTGGAAAACACCTCACTCAGATATTTTTAATAAAAAGTAATGGTGATGAGTTCTTTCTTATGCTTTCAGGAAAATCAGCAGATAATGATTTTGACTTCAGCGAAGATGACGATGTCATTATTGAAGAAAAACACCGAGCTTTTTCACTTTATGGTGAAAGAATTAGAATCCCTGTTGAAAAAAAATTATTATCTCGTATTGATGAAATATTTCATGCTACGAAAATAATATTTAAAGATAAACAGCAAGCTAATGGGGCACTTCGTTTAGTCAGAGGAAAATTAACATTCAGTTCTTTACCAGAACGCATAAAAGCAATAGCTTCGGGGGTAATAAGTCAACTAACAAAAGAGAAAGGGAGTTATTTAAAACAATGGGATAAATATGGAGCTGTTGAAGGTGACTTGTTACTTAACAAAGCAAAATATGTTGGAAAAATAGCTTATAGCCGTACTGAAAAAACAAATAAAGGTGTCAAGTTTTTTATTGGAAATGGTATTGAAGACCAGATAAAACATTTATCTGAAGATGATGCTTTAGAAATAACCCAAGAAGAACCTACTTATCTAAAAGATTTAGGATTAAGCTGGGATGATTACAGTAAACATCTAGAAGAAGAATTTAATAATAATAAAAAACACAAAATAGTATTTGCGCCGATAACAAAACTATCTACAGATAGTATTGAGTTAAAATTAGACGTTATACCTAAAAATGAAGATGACAATCTGTTTCTTATGCTTTCTATTAATGGTGATAAAATACAAATAGAAAGAAGAATGAAAGCACGCTCAGCTGTCCTTGAAGGTAGAAGTGCAAACCCATTATTAGGGTTAATAATAGAAGAAAATGGCGAACTGCCTGAAGTACAAAGAACAACCAAATTTAAACCCTTAACACCTTTTGTAAAAAATAAAATATTCGAATATGACCCAACGCCAAAACAAAGAGAAGCGATTGATATAGCACTAAATACCCCTGATATTGCCCTGATTCAAGGGCCGCCAGGTACAGGTAAAACAACGGTAGTGACTGCAATATTAGAACGTTTGAATGAAGAATTTGATAAAACAAATTCCATACGGGGGCAAATACTTGTTTCAGGATATCAGCATGATGCCGTTGAAAATATAGTATCGAGGCTCAGTGTTAATGCGTTACCTGCGGTTAAGTTTGGTACAAGATCAACGGGTTCAGAGTTCACAGAAGATGCGGTCACAAAAAAGCTGTATCAATGGTGTCAGGATATTGCTGATAAGATACGAAATAAGAACCCTCAAATTGCCAAATCAGAAGAGCAGCGACAATTATCTGAACTATTTCGACTCTATGCTATATCACCCTCCCAAAGTAATACAACTAGCTTACTCTGTGGGATATTAAATCTTCCAAGAGATACGGTAACTAAATCATCAATTGTTGAAGCACAAGAAATCTTAAACTCACTTAAAACAATTACGTCACAAGTTGATCATCGCGATATTCGATTAATTCGTGCATTAAGAGTTAGTGAGCAAGGTTTTAAAGACGATGGTGCATCATCTGCTTTGAACCTACTCTTTTCTTATGAGCAAGGAGGAAGAAAATTTGAAAAGGAGCAACAAAAACTGCTTGATCAAGCATCACATTGGCAAGAAGAAAAACCGTTATCTTTTTTGTTTGAGCTTAAAAAATTAAAGAGAGAGTTATTACAGAAGTACTTACCGTCACCTGAATATAAAGTTCAGAAACCACGCGAAGACATTCTAGCATTGGTAGAAAAAGTATCGATAGAACTGAAAAAATCATTATCTTTTGAAAATAAAAGAGATGCTGTTCTTGCTGAATTTTTGCATGAATTAGAAGACAACCCCGATGGTGTTAGAGAAGCTGTGGAGGACTACAACTTCGTGTTTGCTGCAACCACGCAACAATCTGAAGGCTCTGCAATAAGACGTGCTAAAAAAAAATACAAGCAAGATGAGTTTGTGAGGTATGACACGGTTGTTGTTGATGAAGCAGCACGAGTGAGCCCTAGAGATCTACTTATTCCTATGTCTCAGGCAGAAAAACGGATTATCTTGGTGGGAGATCATCGTCAATTACCGCATTTAATTGATGATGAGGTTGCTAGTGCATTAGAAAATAGTGATGCAAAAGAAGGAGTAGAAACTGATTTTGTGAAGAAAAGTATGTTTGAATATTTATTTAAACGTCTCAAAAAGCTTGAACAAAAGGATCGTATTAAACGTACCGTTACGCTAGATTCTCAATATCGTACACATCCTCTACTAGGTGAGTTTGCCAGCCAAAACTTTTATGATCAATATGGTGAGGCTT
Organism: Gammaproteobacteria bacterium; assembly: GCA_030949385.1. Classification (NCBI taxonomy): domain Bacteria; kingdom Pseudomonadati; phylum Pseudomonadota; class Gammaproteobacteria; species Gammaproteobacteria bacterium. Next base: position 14,378 of record JAUZSP010000001.1, read on the forward strand.
ACCGTTCACCTTTACCAGCAGAACTCTTCGAACAGTCATTGAATGGCATAACCAATAAGGCAGCGATATGGCTTGATGTAAAAAATGAAAAAGGTAGAGAAGAAAAAAAAGGGTTTAGTCGCAAACGAACGGCGGAGGCAAGTGCTATTGCTCGACAATTATCTGAATGGATTAAATCTGATGAAGGGAAAACGCTTTCCTTTGGTGTCATTAGCTTTTATAAGGCACAAGTTTATGAGGTTTTTAACGCACTAAAACAATTTGAAGTCACAGAAGAAGCACAAGATAGATCTTGGCAGATCAAAGATGAATATCGCTTCTTAGAAAATGGAGAAGAGAGACTACGCCTAGGTACTGTGGATTCTTTTCAGGGTATGGAATTTGATATTGTTTTCTTGTCAGTAGTAAGAACACAAGATTTACAACGACTAACATCTTGGATCAGTAAAGAAGAAGATTATCAAAGGATAAAACAAGGTGTGTTTGGTCATCTGATGTCTGAAAACCGTTTATGTGTAAGCATGAGCCGTCAGAAGAAAGCATTGATTGTGGCGGGAGATAGTAACTTATTCACTTCACAGATTGCGATAGATGCTGTCCCCGCTTTAAAGAATTATTTTAATCTCTGTCAATCTGATGGGGTGATTTTATGAGCCAACACACCAAAAACACACGCCCTAAAATACTGAGCATCCCTCAATCACTAAGTGGGATAGATATTGCCGTAAAAAAGGATATTTTATGGCCATGCCATGCTTATAGTATTTCAATACCTCAAAAGAAAAAAAGTAAACTTAATATCTTTGAAGAAACCGTGTTAAAAATGATAGCGGTTGAATCAGGGGATAGTGAAAAGCTAGCATCACTATTATGTATTGAAAAAGAATTAGTATCTTTTATTCAAAATCGCTTAGTGCAATTAGATCTTTTAACAGATAGGTTTGATCTAACGAAGACAGGAACAGAACTAATTACTATTTGGCAGAATAAAACAGAAGATGACTTAGAATATATTTCAGCTACTGTATTTATGGATTTATTGTCTGGTCAAACATTATCTTATCTACATATTGGTGAATTAGCCTTTCAATCGATAAAGATAATAGCAAAAGACAAAACAACTTTTGAAAAAGGTAGTTCAGGAACATCCTATGATATTTCGGCCACAAAAATTGGCCCTTTAAAAGGCGCTTGTTGGAATTCTAAGCCGACAGCTAATGATATTGTAAAAGTATCAAGAGAATATAAAAAACGCTATACGCAATATGCACTTCTTAATCCACAGAGTGAACAAGATCAACCACCTTCGATTCCAAAAGCGGAGGCAATATCAATACAAGATTCTCCTGAGTTAGTGTATCTGCATTGCCAACTGATAATGCAGAAAGGAAATTCTGATGATCTATTAATAACAGATGGTTTTGGTTTTGGTTTTTCTGATAGTTTTTCCAATTATCTACAGAAACAGGACTGGAACTGGATTACAAATTTCAAACGAAAAGCAATGATAGCTGTAAGCGGTAAAGATAAAAAACACGCTAGTCAAAACACTAGAAACAAATCATTTATATATCCTGATATCAGTAAATGTTTGAATAGGTGTAAGAAATCACTCGATGAAATTCAAAATACCGAGAATAATTCTGATGGAGAAAAAAACAAAGAAAGAGAGACTGAAAATACTATTAAGAACCTGTATGTCGCCTTAGAATATTGTTTTCGACAAGTTGTTGTCAATCACCCAGTACCTGAGTGGCAAAGTATTCTTTCAAGCCAAGATTACAAAGAAAATGAGAATTTACTCCATCAATTTGCCGAAAAAATTGGCCTTATAGTAACGCATAAAGAAAAACCTATTCTACAAGTAAAGGCAGGGGCAATTAAGCAAATTGAGTATGGAAAGACGGAATTACAACCCTTATTAGCACTTGCTATTACGGGTGCAAGTAATCAGTCGGATCACCCATTTAACCATCTTGCCAAACAGTATCCATTAGCACTCAAACTATTCCTTGAATTAAAAAGATTAAGAGATCCTATCGCACACGGTAAATCTGATGAGGTGGCTATTGAATATAAGGAATTAAAAATAAATTTTGAAACTATTTCAGACATAATTTTGACTCTATTGCCTGATATCAAGGGTGACTATGACAGTTTTATGAATGAATCATACACTGTAAGTAATGAAATAGATCAGGACAGGTTGAAAGCAGTCATTTTACTTGAAAAGAATTTTACGTTTCCTACGGTAAGTAATATGGAGAAAAACCTTAAAGAGCAGTTGTTAAGAATAGAGATGTATCTCTCAGGTTTTTCAGATAATAATAAAAATCAAATAATAGAGGGTCTGGCATCCTCAATGCAATTACTGCTAGGAGAAATAACGCAAAGGTATAGAGAATATATTCAATCTGATGAGCCTGATAACTATAGGGATCAAGCATTTTATAGAGCGGTTCAATATGGAATGATAAAAAATATAAGTGCTATTCCAGAATCACTATCAACAGTTCAAAAGGATAGGCTAGCAAGAGCTATTCAAGGCAGCCAAAGAGAATCACTAGGGGCAAACTTTATTGCGTTTTTATTTCTTCTGCCTGATGACGATTTCACAACCCTAGATGAAAAAACAAAACTAATAGAAACAGTAGATCAACTGATTACTCTGCGAGGTCACGGTAATCATGAAGTTGATATACCACTAAAGGATTTAACAGAGATGAAAGAGACTGTTTTTACCATCATTAAACGTTTACTGGAGATTTAAAATGGAGAAAGAACCTGAAAACGATATCATTGATAAAAAAGGGTGTGAGGAACAATTAATAGCACTAAAAACTATGATATCTAAAAAGGAAAGTGACTTGAGTCAACGAGAAGAAACACTACAAAATAAGGAGCTTGATCTAAGCAAGCGTGAGATTGATGCACAAAATAATTTTCCTAAATTATTTGAAAATAAATTTTCAGAGTCTATAGAACAATTAAAGAATCGTGGAAATAGTTATACATCTGAATGGAAAAATTTAGAAGCCGAAAAACACAAGCTATGTGATAGAGAACGTGAGATTCAAAAAGATGAAATTGAACGTGATCAGGGATATGCGGATAAGAAATCACAATTAAAAAAAGAACTTATATCTTTAAAAGAAAAACATCAGAAAGAACTAGTTGATGAGCTAGAAAATGAACGAGAAAGGCGACTTGAAGAAATTAACAGGGAAGTAAAATCTATTAGAGGTAGTCTAGAACAGAATAAAGAAGAGCTAGATACACGACAGATGGAGTTAAAAACTCAAGAAGATACCCTAAATTTCAATGAACGACAAATTAACGCTCAACAGTCTTCTCTTCAAGAAAGAATGCAATGTATAGATAAGGAAGTTAATAAGAAGATAGAAGCAAGACAACAATCTTTTGAGGTTGAAAAACAAAGCTTAGAAGTTGAAATAAATCGTTTGCGAAACTCTATATCAAGTAGCTCTGATCTCATTGGGAGCTTTGAAGAATTAAAACGAAAACTTGGGAATGAAGCACCAGAAGCTGTTTTGTTAAAGCTAAAAACGCATGAAGAAACAATAAAAAATTTAGAACAAGAGTTAATTGATAGACCAACGAAAGAAATGCAATTAGAGTTTGATCGACTCAATCAGGAAAAAGAACAATTGGATGATGCCTGTAATAGGTTATCCGATGAAAATGTTGAATTAAAAGAAATCGAAAATACGAAAGAACAACTAGAATTAGAACATACAAGACTATCGAACAAGAACAAGACACTTGTCCAGCTGCATGATTCTATTGGAGCAGATAATAATCGGCTACACGATGAACTCAAACGTCTACAAGCTTCCTATGAAAGAGAAGCAGACAGAGATGCCAGAATTCGAGATATAGAAACCCCTTATATAATTGATTTACCTAGGATTAACTCTAAACAAGATATAAGTGAAATTGAGTGGTTAGATAGCATTAACAATTCGTTTGAAGAGTATGGCTTTAAGTTTCCTAGAAGAATATTATACGCTTTTCATACTGCCCTAAAAACATCGGAGTGGTCACCATTGACTGTATTAGCAGGAGTGAGTGGAACAGGTAAATCAGAGCTACCAAGACTGTACTCACATTTTGGTGGTATTAATTTTTTGAGCTTATCTGTTCAACCAAACTGGGATAGCCAAGAATCTATGCTTGGTTTTTTCAACTCAATTGATAATAAGTTTGATGCTCAGCCTGTACTAAGGTTGCTGACTCAAAGTCAAAATGGTTCGAAAATAAAACGGATAAAAAATAATAAGAAAAAAGCTGAAGAAGATCAGAAAATTGAATATATAGAGGAAGATTACCCTGGCTTAAAAGATTCGGTAAGTATAATCCTCATGGATGAAATGAACTTAGCTCATGTAGAACTCTACTTTGCTGAGTTTCTCAGTAAACTTGAACTGCGACGTGGTACAAGAGGAGATAATATTCCTACTCTGGATATAAAGCTTGGTGCTGGTATTAAGCCCTACAAACTTCCTTTAGGTCGAAATGTACTCTGGGCTGGAACAATGAATCAGGATGAAACTACTAAATCACTATCTGATAAAGTGCTAGATCGTGGAATCGTGATTAATTTCCCACGACCTACAAGTTTTGAACGTCGAAAAAAAACTCAAGCCTCTGGGCAACCAAGAGTCTTTACTGTCAAGGGGAACATGGGAAGGCTGGTGGAAAAAAGAAACTACATTTGAGGATAATGACCTACTCCCATTTAAAGAATTTGTTGAAGAAATGAATGACTCTTTGGCTAAAGTAGGCAAAGCATTGGGACACCGGGTATGGCAATCAATTGAATATTACATGGCAAATTACCCTGATGTTATTCAAGCCCAAGAAGCCAAAGATGATGCTGGGCTAAAAAAGGCAATGAAAACTGCATTTGAAGACCAGCTGGTTCAAAAAAGTGATGCCTAAGCTTAGAGGCATTGAAACACGGGGTAAATCTAAAGCTGATTGTTTAGACCCGATTAGGATCCAATTAGAAGCTGGAGGGTACAATATTGTTGATGATTTTGAACATGCATGTGAGTTTGGTTATGGGCAGTTTATTTGGAGTAGTGCGAATTATCTAAATATTGAAAATTCTTCTGATGCTGACCAAAACCATGAGTCAACCAACCTCTCCGAAGAATAAAATACTATTCCAAAAATAATTAAGGATTATGCAGAAGAGGAGGAAAAAAATTATGGGAAATTACGTTAAAAGAGATTAAAGAAGTAATGGACTGTAGTGCAAAAGAAGCTAAAGAAATAAAACAACGGTTGAATCAAACAAAAAATGACTAAATCATTATTTGATACTTTATCCAGCTTATATACGGCTATTGCAGATGAAACGGACAATAAGGCTAGTGCTTTACTACTACTTCAATTAAGAAGCTGGTTAACCAAGCTTTGTAAGTTTGATCCTCGTTCTGGTCATGAATTACCACAAGGATTAGATGAAATATTGCAAAAGTTAGCAACAGAGGATAGCCCCCATAAAAGTGCAATCCAAGACCGCCTGTATCGTATTTTGGAGCATGTTAATGATGCATTACAAACCACGCTGGATAATGTAAATCATAAAATCCTGCGTGAACATGCCATGGTTCCTATTTATGCCGCGCGAGAGGTTGATAGTGTTAGTATTCAGTGGCTCAGCAAACAAACAGGAAGAAATCTCAGAGAAAAACTGGCTGGAAAACCTTATATTAAAGCGGTTCGCAGAAGAAGTAGCTCGGATACAACGGAAAATAAACTACTAAAAGCCTTTGCGATAAAGCTTGAAGATAAACTGTATCATCAAGAGGCGTTATTTAAGGCTTTGAGCCTTGGATATAATGATAAGTTACTATTAGGATTACAACGCTGGCTAAGGCACGAAGAAGCTAAAGAAATAGGTTTGTGGAACAATATTCCTCCAAATAACACCCTCCTTCAAGATAGACGCTATCGAAAAGTATGGGAGGCATGGCTCTGGCTACAACGGCTTGATGACGATATTCAGCGTGATAGTAATCGACTGAGTGCTGATTTATTGACCGCTATCTATTGGTCGATGATTTCTGTCTTAAAACAATCGACTCGGGTAAGACTCACTCAGCAACCTGTAATCTTCGATTATGATAACTATCAGCTTTTCCCCTTTGATGATACTATTAAGGGTTATCTCTATCCTGAGAAAGATCATTCGGTTCAGTATGGCGTGATTAGAAATATTGTGGCAGGTAAGCCCTTTGGATTTATTCGTACAAAAGAAAAAAATGATTATTTCTTTCATGCTAATGATTTAATTGCAGGATTAGATCTTGAAAATTTGAAAGTAAAAACTGCCGTTAGCTTTGTTGCAGGAAAAAATAATCAAGGCGAATGTGCAAAGAAAATTAGTCTTTATAAGGAGGTTAGGCCTAAGAAATTAACAAGCAGTTTGTCGGATGATAAAATTCAAATAACAGTAGAATCAGAAAAGTCATTTGTCCTTGAAAAAATAGATGTGGAACTTTCCCTTCAGTTAAATCCAAAAGACCTCAGTCATTTCGTTTCACAAGTTTCAGATACCCTTTTAAATACGTTAAAAATTCAAAAGATCAAATCAGATATATCACAAGCTACAAAAACTGTAGCAGAAAGCACTGTGATAGACTTATGTGCAACTCGCCCAATATACACTACAGATAGTGATCCAGCGAGTGCTCAGCATTTGCCATTCCGTTTACTACTGCAACGATGGAGGCATGAATCAACGGGTTCAATTGATATAGACTGTTCAAGCTCAACAGCAATCAGACTTACTCCTACTATATTATCGACCAGTATGTATGATTTATTTTCTGACGATAAATCAGAAGACAAGCAAGTTAAGGAGTTCAGATCACAATCGGCACTATTCTTTGCAAATAAAATTCGTCAACAGATACAGACAAATAGGCTCACTTATCTAGTGCCTGATGCAATTAATGATTTTTCATTAGAAACTACTCGAAAAAGCATTAATTTTTACTACCCAAAGGCAACGCCTTTACCTAAAAGCATTGCTTCTATTTTTGAATGGCAATCATCAAGTAGCTTTCAAACATCAAAAATTAAAGAAAATGATATTGTTGTGGTCACTGATATTACAAATAATGGATATTCGTTTACACCTGTTATTTGTAAGTTTAAGGATGAACTAAAATCAAAAATCACTGATAGCCGAGGATTTTACTGGGAGCGTCATCCTTCAGTAGTGATAGACAAGAAGAATATAACTCATAGACTTGTAGAGATAATAAAGACAATCTCTAACCCAAATGAAATATTAGCACTGTTTGGCTCAGAAGGTTTGATAAATGAAGCAGGTCAACTATCTTTTTGCGATGATAAGCAAAAGTGGTTTGATATACCTGATGAACTAAAGAGCTTTCTATCTGCTAATAAAATTGAATACTCTAGTATTGCCAATGAAATCAGAGAAAGTCTTCCTGTTATTAAAAGGCTTTCAAGAAAAAGTACTTTATTTATACTTCCGCTCTCACAAGGTATAAACACCCCAAAGAGTAACGATAAATCAGTTTTTTTGTTGAAAAATAATAGGGCTATTACTACCGGTGGACTTTCTCTTAATCAATGGCAGGAACAAGCAGGAGATATTCCGCTTTGGCGTGACCATTTACCAGAATTATCAATTGAAATACCACAAGAAGGAAGAACGCAACAATTTTTCCTCGTAAAAGATACAACAGTAGCCCCAATGCGAGGCAAGCGAATAACAATACCAATAAAAGAAACCTTTACATTGCCTGCAAATAAAAGCAATTACCAGTTCCCACTAAAAATGGGCGATGGTAGACAGGCACTTCATCATTCAGCCGAACTAAGATCACCACATTTCCCCTTAGCTGTAGATACTGTTTGCACATTAAAAATGACCTATACCTATGGGGATGATGATCCGTATCAGCTAAAATTTGTTCCAGTAGATCCTAAAAAAGCAGGCTTTAACTCAATATTGGTTGATTGGCGCTCTATGGGTAGTTTGCCGCCTATTGACTTATCAAGTTTGCCTGTTCCTGATTTTCCTAAGCCTAAAACTTGGGCTTATTTTCGTATGTATCCTAAAGAAAATGGGGATGGTTATTCTGATCTTCTGGGTTGGGTGAAAAGAGATATAGAGAAAATAATAAATTATGAGATATTTTTTTGCGGTCCGGAATGTAATCGAATTTATTATGAAGAAATGGAGGGTATATGGAGTTGGAAAGAGGATAAAAATGGCAATAAAATAAGCTGGGTTTCAATTGATATTAGTGGTAAGCCTCATGAGATCTTCTTTCATGAATCTGACTTCGAAAAATATGAAGAAAATGCAAATTCAATATCTTTTGATTTGATGGAGCAGCAAGGGCGTAATGGGTTTAAGGCTATAAATATTACTTTAGGAAAAACAATTCCTAATAAAACAATTAATCAATTAAAGAAAAGCTGGCGCTTCCCTATTTTTACGATATGGAATAATGGGCATTCACTCTCTGAATCAGATGCGCCTAACGACTTCAGAAATATTATTCAAGAAGGCTCCGAATCCGCACTTTCATTAATTAACTCAGAAGGAGTGCCAAAGTCCTTAAAAGATGAGCTGTTCTTCTTTTTGAGTTGTTTTCATAAAGATGCTCCAATGCAGGTGGCTGAATCATTAATTGAGTATTCAAAGGACAAACAGAATCTAAGAAAATTTCATCGGCACATTGCTTTTGCTATCGGCTCAGGAGAGCTTGATTGGCAAAAAGTACTACTAGCGAATACGCTTAATCCTATAGACAATGAAGGGTTGACTCGTTCAATTACTTTAGAAATACTTGCAATAGCATTTTGGCGTGTAGAGTCACTTATTTTTGAACTTGATGAAGATACTATTGATGCTCTTTTAAATACCTTGTTGGGGTGTTTTAGGATAGATCTTAATAAAATTCAGGAGCAAAAAAATTCATATAAAGTAAATACTCTTTGTAGGCATCTTGAGCTTTTATTAGCTTTGTTGAGAACAAGAAAATATGAATCTGAACAGATTAAATTGCTGCTGTCTCCAGGCAGAGACATTACAAAAAAACTCATAATAGTCATTGATGATATTATCAACAATGACATTCAGTTAAAGTCACGCATAGACCTCAATATTGATAAGCCAGAGAGCTTTTATAAAACCCCCGATTTATTATATGCCTTAAAAATGTACCTTACGGGTGATGTGGCTGGCAATACAATAATCGTTAATAGCATAAGTATGGATGATAAATAAGTTTGGCTTTTAACGGATTCCTAGGTCGTGGTGTAACATGGATAAATTGACACCAATTTGGCCATCAACTTCATGCAAGAACCCAAGGTACTCGTTCTAAGCAAGCTGCTTGATGACCCCCTGTGTCAGGGTAGTTGTCCGGTGAGTTGAATCAGTAAACTTAACTCTCAGGGGGCGGAAAGTAATCCCGCAATGCCCAGATACACCGAAGGCTTCAAAGAGCAAATTGTACAGAAAATGATGCCACCGAACGCCCAGTCCATCGCCCAAATCAGTCGTGAGACCGGTGTCTGTGTCCCGACCCTGTACACTTGGAAAAACAGATACCAAAACGAAGGAAGAGCCGTGCCAGCAGACCCATCAAACCCTGAAAACTGGAGTGGCCAAGACAAACTGGCCGTTGTGATTGAGATCGCCGCTTTGAATGAGCAAGAACTGTCCGAATACTGTCGCAAGAAAGGACTCTATGCGGAACAAATTGAACTCTGGAAAGAGGCCGCGATTGCAGGCAATGAAAACCCAGAGCGTCTGAGTAAAACCGAGCGGCGTGAATTCCAACAGCTGAAGAAAAGCACCCGTAAAACAGAGAAGGATCTGAGACGCAAAGAGAAAGCTCTGGCAGAGGCAGCGGCCTTATTGATCCTCGAAAAAAGCCCATAGGCCTTCTGGGGGGCAGGAGAGGCCGAATGATTCCCTCCGAAGACCGTCAGAAGGCGATTGAATGGATTGACGAAGCCATGACCGCCGGAGCACGTCAGCATAAGGCCTGCGAGGTGCTGGAGATTGATGCCCGCACCCTGCGCCGTTGGCAGCAACAGCTCAGAGAAGAACAACGGCTAACGGATCGGCGCAAAGAAGCCGCCGCCAACCGAACGCCTGCCAATAAACTGAGAGAAGAAGAGCGCCAACAGATTGTGGAGATTTGTAATCAGCCTGAATACAAGAGCTTACCGCCTTCTCAGATCGTACCGATGCTGGCGGATCAAGGGCAGTACATCGCCTCAGAGTCAAGTTACTACCGTGTTTTAAGGTCGGTGGATCAGGTCAACCGCAGAGGACGAGCTGAAGCGTCTAAAACGAGAAGCAAACCCAAAGGCTACAAAGCAGAAAAGCCGAATGCGGTTTGGAGTTGGGACATCACCTATTTGGCTTCCGCACTGAAAGGTCACTTTTACTACCTTTACCTCATCGAAGACATTTTTAGCCGCAAAATTGTGGGCTGGGAAATCCATGAAGAGGAGAGCGCAGCCCATGCCAGTCAGCTGATCCAAAAAGCCTGTCTCAGCGAAGGCACTCATCAGGACGGGTTGGTTTTACACTCGGACAACGGCAGTCCAATGAAAGGCGCGACCATGCTGGCCACATTGCAAAAACTGGGCGTTATTCCCTCTTTCAGTCGCCCTTCGGTAAGCGATGACAACCCCTATTCAGAAAGCCTGTTCCGAACCTTGAAATACACGCCAAGCTACCCAAGAAAACCCTTTGAAAGCCTAGACGAGGCGCGCAAATGGGTTCATGGGTTTGTTCAATGGTACAACGAGGAACACCGCCACAGCTCGATTCGGTTTGTTACCCCAAGTCAGCGTCACAACGGCAAGGACAGCGCTATTTTAGAGAAGCGAAACGCGGTCTATGAGGCCGCCAAAGAGCGAAATCCGACACGGTGGTCAGGAGACACCAGAGACTGGAGTCCGGTCACTGAGGTGTGGCTCAACCCACCGAAAGAGATACGAGCTGAGGAGCAGAAATTGCCTAAAGCGGCGTGAGAAAAACCGGACAACTTTGTTGACAAACACCGATGATGAAAGAGTGTATGAAGATATTTGCAAAATTAGCGGGCCGGAAGAGATTGAATGCCCTCACTGCCAATCGAAAAAAGTGATTCGTTGAGGACGATATCATAACCAGAAAGCAGGTCGTCGATATCGGTGTTTGTCAACAACACGGAACTCGGTGCTGCTGGACAACGAAGCCTACAGCCTGTTGATCAACGGTGATCTGCACGGCTGGCGGGAGGCGCTGCCAAAGCTGGAGGCGCACCTGCAACGGGCTGAAACGCTGCTGCGTGAGGGGGTGTTTTCTGAGTTGGAACTGCTGCCACTGAACGGCCATGTGTATCGTTTGAACCGCTGGCGTTTGCGTCAGTTTTGGCGCAGGGGATCGTCTCTTGCTGCGCATTTTTTCCCGAGTTAACGACTTTAAAATGAATTTTTAACAGTGAGTAAAAAATCATGTTTATCAGTGTGCTGAATCTTTTAAAAATCGGGATTGGTCCGTCGAGTTCCCATACGATGGGGTAGATGGTGGCAGCAGAGGCGTTTATGCAGCGGGTACAGGCCTACTGTAGTGAGGAAGGCCTTTTATCAGGCTCGGTGCGGTGTTGTTTAAGAGGCTCATTGTCCGCTACCGGTAAGGGTCACGCGACGGATCGTGCGGTGGCGTTGGGGCTGAATGGGTATTTGCCAAGCGCGGTGGCCGAAGTGGATTTGGATACGCTGGTTGAGCGTATTTGGCAAAAAAACAGCCTTGATCTGCATCAGGGGGCGCTTTTATTCTCTGCCAGCCGAGATATTATTTTTGATATGGGAGAGCCTCTGCCTGAGCACCCTAACGGCTTGCTCTTTTATCTGTTGGATGACAAGGGTGAAACTCGGTTGAGTGAAACCTATTTTTCCATTGGTGGGGGGTTTATCTGCACTTTGGCTGAAATCAATCAGATTGTTGCTCCACTGGAGATGAAAGCCGTCAGCGCCTTCCCTTATGGATTTGATTGCGCTGATTTGATGTTGTCGATGTCCGTGGAGAGTGGTTTGTCGGTTGCGCAGATGAAACGTTGCAATGAAGAGAGCTTAATTGAAGCGTCGTGTTTGGATGACGGCTTGGATCTTATTTGGCAAGCAATGGTGCAGTGCATTGAACGAGGCTTGGCGACAGAAGGGGAGCTGCCAGGAGGTTTGCAGATACAGCGCCGAGCCAAGGGATTGCATGAGCAGCTGCAACGGCAGCCGAACGGAGCCGATGTGAACGATTGGTTGTGTGCGTATGCGATGGCGGTTAATGAGGAAAATGCGGCGGGGCATCGGGTGGTGACGGCGCCCACCAACGGTGCGGCGGGGGTGATTCCGGCGGTGTTGTATTATTTTGTTAAACACCAAGACGGAAGCCCACAACAGGTGCGCGACTTTTTGTTAACGGCGGCGGCTATTGGTGGGCTGATTAAGCACCTCAGCTCAATTTCTGGAGCGGAAGTGGGTTGCCAAGGCGAGGTGGGGTCGGCAGCGGCGATGGCGGCGGCGGGGTTGTGTGCGGTTCGAGGTGGCAGTACCCAACAGGTTGAACATGCCGCTGAAATTGCGCTCGAACATCATCTGGGCATGACCTGTGATCCGGTTCATGGTTTGGTGCAGGTGCCTTGCATTGAGCGCAACGGCTTTGGCGCAATCAAGGCTTACACCGCCAGTTCTCTTGCGTTGCGTGGCACGGGTGAGCACTTTATGTCGTTGGATAAATGCATTGCGGCTATGAAGCAGACGGGAGAAGAGATGTCGGTGAAGTTCAAAGAGACCTCTCTTGGGGGGCTTGCGGTGACCATTACAGAGTGTTAATAACGTGGGTCTGATTTTTCCTTAAGGCCACTGCCGTGCCCACACTTACTTTAAAACAACGCCCTCTGCCCCAGCCACTGCCGGATCTGGGGCTACCGCCGCTGTTGACGCGGATTTTGGCTGCACGCAAAATCACCTCAAACCGAGGTCTTTCTTACTCTTTGCAGGATCTGTTGCCACCAAGCGATTTGGGTGGCATGAGCGCGGCGGTGGCGTTGCTGGTGACGGCGTTGACTGAGCGTCAGCGGATTTTGATTGTCGGTGATTTTGATGCCGACGGTGCGACCAGCAGCGCCTTGGCGGTGGCGGCGCTGAGAGCGATGGGGGCGGCTTTTGTCGATTTTTTGGTGCCAAACCGGTTTGAGTTCGGTTACGGGTTGACCCCTGAAATTGTCGCCGTGGCCGCTAAAAAAAAGCCCGATCTTCTGATCACAGTGGACAACGGGGTCTCCAGTATCGAGGGCGTAGCGGCAGCGCAGGCGTTGGGGATCAAGGTCTTGGTGACGGATCATCATCTGCCAGGGGTGCAACTGCCCACAGCGGAGGCAATGGTGAACCCCAATCTGCACGGTGAGACCTTTGCGAGTAAAAACTTGGCCGGTGTTGGGGTGGCTTTTTACTTGATGATGGCTTTACGCGCTGAGTTGCGTAGCCAAAACTGGTTTGTTGAGCAGAACATTCTCGAACCCAACTTGGCCAGCTATTTGGATCTGGTGGCTTTGGGCACGGTGGCGGATCTGGTGACGCTGGATCAGAACAACCGTATTTTGGTGCAGCAGGGTTTGCAGCGCATTCGCAGCGGTGTCTGTCGTCCAGGGATTGCGGCTCTGATTGAGGTTAGCGGTCGCACGGCAGGCCGTTTTGTTAGCAGTGATTTTGCCTTTGCTCTGGGGCCGCGCATCAATGCGGCGGGTCGTATTGATGACATGTCGGTGGGGATTAATTGTCTGTTGAGTGACGATCATGAGGAGGCGCTGGCGCTGGCGCAGCAGTTGGATGGTTTGAATCGGGAACGGCGCAGCATTGAGGCAGAGATGCAGGGTGAGGCGGAGGGTGTGCTGGAGAGCTTGAAAAATTTAGGCCGCAAAGAGTTACCCTCAGGTCTCTGTCTGTTTCAGCCTCATTGGCATCAAGGTGTGATTGGCATTGTGGCGGGAAGAGTGAAAGATCAGCTGCATCGGCCGGTGATTGTGTTTGCCGCTCAAGAGGAGGGTAGTGAGGTGATTAAAGGTTCAGCGCGCTCAATTCCTGATCTGCACATTCGAGACGTGTTGGCCTCCGTGGCCAGCGCACATCCAAAGCTGATTTTGACCTTTGGCGGTCATGCAATGGCGGCGGGTTTGAGTCTGTTAGAAAAGAACTTGGCACTGTTCCGGCAAGCGTTTACTGAACAGGTGGAGATTGCGTTGGCGGGACGGATGCCAGATCGTGAAATTTTGACCGACGGTGTGTTGCAGGCTGAGGACTTTAATTTGGAACGTGCAGAGCAGTTGCGTAATCTGATGCCGTGGGGGCAGGGGTTTGAGGTGCCGCTGTTTGAGGGGCGTTTTGAGTTGCTGGAGCAGCGTCGCGTGGGAGATAAACATTGGAAAATGCAGCTGCAAGCGGAGGGTTCTTTTATTCTGGTGGACGCTATTTTATTTAACTACGAAGCAGAACTGCCTCTCAAAGAGGACATTTGGTTGGATCTGGTGTATCAATTAGATGTGAATTTTTTTCGAGGTAAAAAGTCACTGCAATTGTTGATTGAAGCCGTGGTGTAATGAATTTAGGTGGTTGAGTTTTTTATGTTGGAAAAACTAAATAAAGTGAGTGTGGCGGTCAATGTGCCGGAAGAGTCTGTGGATATGCACAATATGGCCACTTTCCCTTAGTGAAAATCCGCAGCCGGTATGGCGTATTGGTACCGATGGCTCGGTGCTGTTTATGAACAAACGCGCTGAGCAATTAGCGCGGGGGTTGCATGGAGCAAGAGGTGTTTTTGCCCATCCTGTTTGGCAGCAGACCTTACGTCAGGTGATTGAGAGTCAAAAAAATTGTGAAGCAGAGATTGATTTGCAAGGCACTTGGTTTCGTTGCATGTTTGTGGCAGTGAACCACGCTTATGTAAATATTTATGGCGCAGATGTGACCGGTCGTATTATGGCGACTTTGGCGTTGAAACAAGCCAATATGCAGTTGGAAGAGCGGGTGGAGTTGCGTACCAGTGAGTTGGCGGAGAGCAATCAAAAATTGTTGGCAGAGATTGAAGCTCATAAATGTTCTGAGGAAAAATTGCGTCAACTCTCTTATCAAGATGAGCTGACAGGGTTGGGAAACCGGCGTTATATTTCGGCTCGATTAGAGCAAGTGATTGCTCTTTCAGCACGTCAACAAGAGCATTTTGCCCTTTTTTTTCTCGATCTGGATCACTTCAAACAGATTAATGATACTTTGGGACACGATTCGGGAGACGATCTGCTCAAACAGGTGGCGACGCGCTTACAGAGTGCGGTGCGTGCCAGCGATCTGGTGGCGCGTTTGGGTGGCGATGAGTTTGCCATTATGTTGGAGGGCATTCGTAGCGAGGCGGAGGTGATTAAAATTGCCCAAGGGGTGATCTCCACCTTTCACCATGCGTTTTATCTGGCCGGTGAGTCGCATCATATTTATTGCAGTTTGGGTATCAGCTTGTTTCCCGATCACGCAAAAACGGCGGTGGAGCTGTTTAAGTGTGCGGATATTGCACTGTATAAAGCCAAAGAGGTGCGTGACAGTTACAGCATTTATAGGGATGGAGTTTCTTCGGAGCTGATTCATTTGCATCGCTTGAGTCATGACCTGCATTCGGCATTGGAAAAAAACCAGCTGAGGTTGTTGTATCAGCCAAAAATCAATTTGTTAAACGGCGAGGTGGTGGGCGCAGAAGCGTTGATTCGTTGGCATCACCCTTTGTACGGCATTGTTTCACCGTTGGAGTTTATTCCCATTGCGGAACACCACGGTTTGATGTTGCCGATTGGTGATTGGATCATCGAAGAGGGTTGCCGCACGTTGCAAGCCTGGAAAGCAGCGGGACACGATCATCTTTGCATGGCGTTGAATTTATCGCCGATTCAGTTTCGAGATAAGGCGTTACTGGAGAAGGTCTCTGCTTATTTGCTTCAATACCAAATTGAGCCGCAACAGTTGGAGTTTGAAATCACCGAATCACAAACCATGGAAAATCCGGAAGAACATATTAAGACGATTCAGAGCTTTCTGGATCTGGGTATCTCTGTGGCGATGGATGATTTTGGCACGGGCCACTCCTCTCTGAGTCGCTTAAAAGAGATGCCCATCAGTACCTTGAAAATTGATCAGAGTTTTATTAAAAATTTTCATCGCGTGCGCAGCGAGCGAGTGTTTGTGCAGGTGATCATCAATATGGCGAAGATGTTTGGTTTGACCACGGTGGCCGAAGGCGTGGAGCGTCAAGAGCATGTTGATTTTCTCAAGGAACTGGGCTGTGATATTGGTCAAGGGCATCATTTTAGCAAGCCTTTGAGCGAGACGGATTTTTTGGCATTTTTGTCTCAGCAGTCATCGTGCCTAGGTTGAATTTCTAAACGCCATTGTCCTCGGCATTTCTCTCCGCTTTTCGGTATCATAAGCCCCTTTTTTACAACGTGGCGAATCTACTGTGGAAATCAATCCGGTCAGCAATCACATCAACGATCTCTTAGAGCGCATCGTCGCTCTGAGGGGGTACCTTTGACTACGCAGGCAAACAAGAACGTTTAGAAGAAGTTCAACGCGAGCTGGAAGACCCCGCGATCTGGAACGATGCGGAAAAAGCGCAAGCTCTGGGGCGAGAGCGTTCTTTGTTGGAAGGGGTGGTGGTGATGTTGGATCGCCTTTCCAATACCTTAGAAGATACCCGAGAGCTGTTGCAGATGGCGCAAGAGGAAGAGGACGAAGAGACCCTCGAAGCGGTTGTATCTGATTTGGCTGAGGTGGAAACGTCGGTAGCTAAGCTGGAATTCCAGCGCATGTTTTCCGGCGAGATGGACGCGAACGGAGCCTTTTTGGATATTCAATCCGGCTCTGGTGGAACCGAAGCGCAAGATTGGGCGGAGATGCTGCTGCGCATGTACTTGCGTTGGGCGGAGCGCAAAGGCTTTAAAAGCGAATTGATTGAGGTCTCAGCGGGGGAGGTGGCCGGAATTAAAAGTGCCACAGTGAGGATTGAGGGCGATTATGCCTTTGGCTGGTTGCGCACTGAAATTGGGGTGCATCGACTGGTACGCAAATCGCCCTTTGATTCGGGCAGCCGTCGCCACACCTCTTTCTCTGCTGTTTTTGTTTCACCAGAGGTGGACGATGACATTGACATCGAAATTAATCCTGCCGATCTGCGCATTGATGTTTACCGCGCTTCAGGTGCGGGGGGGCAGCACGTCAACCGTACCGAGTCGGCGGTGCGCATCACGCACAAGCCGAGCAACGTTGTGGTGCAGTGTCAAAATGACCGTTCGCAACACAAAAACAAAGCCACGGCGATGAAGCAGCTAAAGGCCAAACTCTATGAGCGGGAGCTGCAACTGCGTCAAGGCGAGCAGCAAAACGTCGAAGCGGGTAAATCCGACATCGGTTGGGGCAGCCAGATTCGTTCTTATGTATTGGATCAATCGCGGATCAAAGATCTGCGTACCGGTGTGGAGACCGGCAACACCGGCGCGGTGTTGGACGGTGATCTGGATCAATTTATCGAAGCCAGCCTGAAGAGCGGCTTGTAACTTTTTTACTTTACGAGACTATAAAATTACTCATGTCAAACAACGATGAAAACCAACTGATTGCGCAACGGCGCGAAAAACTGACTGCGCTGCGTGAGCAGGGCAATGCGTTCCCGAATGATTTCCGCCGTGAGCAAATGGCAGCGGATCTGCACGCCGAATACGATGGCAAGGATAAGGCCTTTTTTGAAGAGAAGACGTTCTCGGTGCAGATCGCGGGACGCTTGATGGCCAAACGGGTGATGGGCAAAGCCAGCTTTGCACAGGTGCAAGACATGAGTGGTCGGATCCAGCTCTTTTTGCAGCGCGATGCCCTTGGTGTTGATGAGTATCAGGCCTTTAAAGCGATGGACATCGGCGACATTGTGGGTGCTGAGGGCAAATTGTTTGTCACCAAAACCGGTGAGCTGTCAGTTAAGGTGGCCAAACTGCATCTGTTGACCAAATCGCTGCGTCCGCTGCCGGAGAAATTTCACGGTTTGACGGATCAGGAGCAGTGTTATCGCCAGCGTTATCTTGATCTGATCATGAACGAAGAGACGCGTAAAACCTTTAAACTGCGTACCCAAATCGTCAGCTACATTCGTCGCTTTTTCGAGCAGCGTGACTTTATGGAGGTGGAAACACCGATGATGCAGATGATTCCAGGTGGTGCCACAGCACGGCCTTTCACTACCCATCACAACGCCTTGGATATGGAGCTTTATTTACGCATTGCCCCAGAACTGTATCTTAAGCGGCTGGTGGTGGGTGGTTTTGAAAAGGTCTTTGAGATCAATCGCAACTTCCGTAACGAAGGGCTTTCTACGCGCCACAACCCTGAATTTACCATGTTGGAGTTTTATGAGGCTTACGCTGATTATCATCACTTGATGGATTTGACGGAAAAACTGCTGCGTGGCATTGCCGAAGAGGTGATCGGCTCCACCACCATCGAGTATGGGGAAGATGTCTATGATTTTGCTAAACCCTTTACTCGTTTGACGGTGAAAGAGTCGATTTTGCATTTTAATGCGGACATTAAAGCGGCGGATTTAGAGACGCTGGAGAGTGCCTCCGAGCTGGCAAAAAGTCTGGGCATTGAAATCAAACCCACTTACGGTTTGGGCAAAGTGCAGATTGAGATTTTTGAAAAAACCGTTGAACATCGCTTGATTGATCCGACCTTTATTACTGCTTACCCAACGGAAGTCTCACCGCTGGCACGACGCAGCGACAGCGATCCTTTTGTGACCGACCGTTTTGAGTTTTTTGTTGGTGGGCGCGAAATTGCCAACGGCTTTTCAGAGCTGAACGACGCAGAAGATCAAGCAGCGCGCTTTAAAAATCAGGTGGCAGAGAAAGAGGCGGGGGATGATGAGGCGATGCACTACGATGCCGATTACATTACGGCGCTGGAGCACGGTCTGCCACCGACCGCAGGCGAAGGGATCGGCATTGATCGTTTGGTGATGATGTTTACTGGCAAACCGACGATTCGGGATGTGCTGTTGTTTCCGCACATGCGGCCTGATTTGGGTTAGTGGTCTGAGTAGAAGCGAACACAAGGTTTGTACCTACTACGCAGCTTGAATACAGATGCGATTACGGCCTTGATGTTTGGCTTGATAGAGCGCCACGTCGGCGCGTTCAATCAGGTCTTCGATGTTGCGGTCGATTTTTGGATCGTGGCAGGCAACACCAAAACTGGCGCTGATGTTTAGTTTAGGGTGCTGTTCAAAATGAATTTGTTGCAGTTGCAGTCGAATTCGTTCGGCGACAGTGCAAGCCAGTTGGCAGTCAGCGTAGGGCAGTAACAGAATAAACTCCTCTCCGCCGTAACGTGCTGCCATATCAGAAGCGCGTTTATTCTCTTCTAATACCTTTGCAACCTGCTGTAATACCGTATCGCCCATTTGATGACCGTAGAGATCGTTGACCGGTTTGAAGTGATCTAAGTCGATCATGATTAGGGTCAGTGGGTGTTCGTAACGTTGGGCATTGGCCATTAACAAGGTCAGCTGTTGCATAAAGGTGTTGCGATTAAACAGACCGGTAAGGCCGTCGTGTGAGGCGAGATCCGCCAATTCACTGTTTTTCTGTTTCAAGTTGCGATTGAGTTTTTCCGCCAGTTCTTTTTTTGCTCGCAGGGTGCTGATGCGATCTGCGAGCGCAATGGAGAGCAGCACGACTTCCAGTGCAGAGCCGATCTGCATGGCGTAGGCGTTCAGAGGCGAATAAGGTAAAACACCGAGGTACATCAGGGCAGTGACAAACACGCCGATTAAAAACGCGACCCAAGCGATGACAAAATAACGTGCCGAACGATAACCGTGCAGCAACATGTAGATGCCGCTGCTGAGCGCGGCTAAAGCCATAATAAGCCCCAAGCCGTTGGCGTATTGAATTGCCCAATAGTAGGGGGCGATAAAGGCGAGCAGCAGACCGAACAGCGCGCCAATATTGACGAAGTTGAGCAGACGGTTGAGGCGTGGGGCGAGTAGGGCGGTTTTGAGAAAGCGTTGGCTGAAAATAATGGCGCTTAAAATAACAGCGTTGATTAAAAATACCGGCGCATTTTTGATCCATTCGAGTGCATTAGGCCAGAGGTATTGTGCGCCGTAACCGTTGAGGCTGGCTTGCAGCAAAATATAGCTGCCGATGTAGAGCACATAAAAAAGGTACTCTTTGTCTCGGACAAACAGAAACAGAAAAAAGTTGAACAGCACCATCACCAGCATAATGCCGTAGTAGAGACCAAAGCCGTATTCTTCGGCTGTTTTGTGCTCGGCAAACTGCGAGGGAGTGTAGAGATGCAGTGGGATCTGCACACTGCCCGAGCTTTCGATGCGCAGAAAGAGCTGACGGGGTGTGTTGGCTTCGATGTAAAACAGAGGGTTTTTAAAGTTGAATTGCTCGCTGCGAGGCAGATTATCGCCCGCGTGCCGAGCTGTGAATTGGCCTGTTTGATTCTGTTGGTAGAGGATAACGCTGTCCAGCAGAGGGGAAGCGATCTCAATAAACCACCCACCCGCAGCCAGATTGACTTTGAGCCAGTGCCGATCTTGGTTGTAACCGAGGTTTAATGCTTGCCCTGTATTGATCTGGCTGAAGGCATGTTCTTCCAGAGAGGAAATTTCTATAATGCTAAGGTTTTCAGAGTCTTGCAGATAGGCTAGCGGGTTCTCTTGGGGGGCCGCGCAGGCGGTGAAGCTACTGGCAAGCAGCATGACGATGCTGAGGAAAAATAGCTTAGGCAAGTTCTGTTTTATGAAGATCAAGGAGATGGCTCGTTTTTTTATATGGCTGGAATCTACCGCCAAAAAATTGACTCGTCAATCGTTATCTGTTAATTAAGTCCGCTTAATCCTAAGTAGGATCAATGCTTTATAATAATATTCTTATTTATTTGATGTGGTTGCAATGAGGGTAAGTATAAACCGATTTCTTTTCCTAACAATGTGATCAATGACGCGATGAACATAGGGTCATCGCGTTTCCTATTTAATCAGGTTGAGCTAATAAACATTCACCTTCAAGATCAACGGACTTCAACGTCACAGCCGTAATCTGGTTGCTCATTTTCTGTTCAGGATCAACATCAACGGCCACGCGGAGATAGTTGGGAGCGTAACCCCAGTAGCGTTTTTTGCCGTCTGCTTGGGTTTTTCCTTCGCCTTCCCACAGGACTTCCACTTGATGACCGACATAACCCGCTAGAGTTTTGAGTTTCATCTCTTGAGCTAATTGATGCAAAATTTTGCTGCGCTCTTTTTTGACCTTTTCGGGGATCGGATTGGCCAGTGTGGCGGCTTTGGTGCCGCTGCGGGGCGAGTAGCTGAAGATGTGCAGATGGCCAAAACCGATCTGCTGAATAAAGGCCAAACTCTCTTGCCATTCCTGTTCTGTTTCGCCGGGAAAGCCGACAATGATGTCGGAGGTGATGTTGAAGTTGGGCACGGCGGCTCTGGCCTGCTCCACCAATGCCTTAAAATCGGCGGTTTTGCAGCGGCGCGCCATGCGTCGCAGCACAGAGTTGGTGCCACTTTGCAGGGGCAAGTGCATGTGGGGCATCAGACGGGGGCTTTTGAACAGCTCAAAAAAGTGTTCTGGTAGATCCCACGGCTCCACTGAGGCCAAACGGATGCGTGGCATGTCGGTCTCGCGGAGAATCGTCTCCAACAGTTGGTACAGAGTGCTGTCGATGTCGGAGCCGTAACCGCCCACATGCACGCCGGTCAGAGCGATCTCTTGAATGCCTTGCTGATGGAAGTCATTGATCTCTGCCACGATCTCTTCAAGGGTGCGGCTGCGTTCATCGCCTCGCGCAACGGTGACGATGCAAAACGTGCAGCGGTAGCGGCAGCCGTCTTGAATTTTGATAAACGCCCGTTGCCGTCCCCGTTGGAAAAGGCTGCTTTCGCCCGGTTCCGTGGCCGCTTGTGGCATCACGGGCAGATTCAGCTCTTGGGTGGCAATTTTTACCAGCTGATCTTTCTGTTTGTTTTCCACCACCAGATCCACGCCCAAAGCACCGGCGGCCTCTTCTGGGCTGAGGGAAGCGTAACAGCCGCTCATGACGATTTTGGCGCTGGGGTTGTCGCGTTGAATGCGTTTGATGTATTGGCGCGATTTGCGCACCGCCTGTTGGGTCACAGCGCAGCTGTTGAAGACCATCAGGTCGGCCTCGTTGGCGTCGTTAACCACTTGGTGGCCATCGGCCTTAAACTCCCGCGCCCAGCCTTCCAACTCGGCTTCATTCAGACGACAGCCGATTGCTTTGAGATGAATCTGCACCTTATAACCCCAATGGACAAAAGGGGTATTTTAGCGAAAAACGGGGTGGATGAGGGAAGTAATGTTGGCTGGATCTCGTGACATCAGTGAGGATTGACATAATCCACGGGTTGGTGAAAGGCGACAACTCGATTACGGCCTTGGCGTTTGGCTTCATGCAGTGCTTTGTCGGCGCTGTTGCAAAGGCTGGCGAGACTCTGTTGTCTCGGGTAGGTGGCAATGCCTGCGCTGAAGGTGATGTGCAGCGGCTGTTGATCGTTGTTGTGTGCCAACAGACCAAAGCTGTGGCGAACGTCATCAACGATGATCTGCGCCGCTTTCAGATCCACATCTTGCAAAATCAGGGCAAACTCATCGCCGCCGTAACGACCGATCAGATCGTTGTGCCGCAGGCGTTTTTCCAGTAGTCGGGATAGGGTGCGTAGAATACGGTCACCGATTCCATGGCCGTGTTTGTCATTGACTTGTTTGAAGTGATCTAGGTCGATTAAGACGTAACTGAGTGTGCCTTGATGACGTTGACAGCGGGCTAATTCTCTCCCCAATTGATCGTGGAAAACCGAGTGCGAGAGCAGTCCCGTGAGGCTGTCGCGCATCATAGTACTGCGGTTGCTGCGCGCACGCTGGACGCGGGCAACCAGATCGGCCATCAGGTGTTCGCCATCCATCGGTTTGATTAAAAAATCATCTCCTCCCGCATGAATCGCTTCGATGTGGCGGTGAATGGCGGTCTCTACGGAGTAAAAGACAATGGAGGTGCCGCTGTAGGTCGGCTGTTGACGAATAATGGAAGCCAGTTCGATCCCATTGCAACTGGGCATATAAAGATCCATTAAGATCAGTTCGGGTTGAAACTCATTTAAATGTTCCAAAATGGTTTCCGGTTGTGTCACCACATGGGTTTCGATGCCGGCCATCTCCAACATTGTGGCGGTGTGGTGAACACTGCACAGATCATCGTCTACCACCATGATTCGGTAGGAGTGCAGGTCGGATTCACTGGTGAGTTCATTGATGCACTCGCTGAGCTGAAAGAGATCCACCGGTTTAACAAAATAAGCATAAGCCCCAGCACGTACTGCTTGCAGACGATGATTAAAATCATCTTTGCTGGAGATACAGACCAGAGGAATTGTCTGCATCGTTTGCTGCTGATGCAGTTGTAACTGTTGTAGCTCCGTCTCGTCCGGTTCAATCAAGACAATGAGGTTGATGCTTACCTGAGAGGCACGTTGCAGCAGTTTGGGCAGAGCATCAAGAATTTCGATCTTATAACCGTAGTGGCTTAGGTCGTGAGCTAAGTTTTCATCCAGTTTGCTGTTGTCTTTGATAATGACCACACGGGTATCACCCTCAGCGGCGGATACGCTTGAATACCGGCCAGATGATGGGGCTTGAGAGGGGCGTTCGGCGGCACTTTTGAGCTGTTCGATAAAATGATCAATCATCATCAACTGTTGGTGATTGAAAAACGGCGGACGCTCATCATAACCGTCAAGGCAGGCATCCAGTTGACGGGTAATGCCGGAAACGGCGTTAAAGCCAAAAATGGCGGTGGAGCCAGAGAGTTCGTGGACGGCGTATTTGAGCTGGTGCAGATCGTCCAGAGCAGGGTGTCTGTTGAGTCTCTCCCAAGTGGAAATGATTTGAGAGATTTTTTTTGGCAGTTTGACCGCGTACTCTTGGTGCAGGCCTCTGAGTTTGTCGTGGTAATCTGGGTCATCGGTCATTGTCATCTCTCCTTGATTGACCTATCGGACGGTGCTTTTATGACTTGAGTTTTCTGTATATCGAGCACCCTTTGAGCTTTTTTTAGGCCAGGAAAACCGTTAACAATAACCCGTTGCCCTGATTTTAATCCGGTTTTAATTTCAACTCGCTCCGCAAAGTAACGCCCAGTTTTTACTTGTTGACGTGCTGTTTTATGCTGTTGATTGATGCTCCACAGATACGCGCCTTGGCGGTCGTGGCGCAGCGCCTGTAGCGGTACGGAGAGTATGGGGTCGTGTTCGATTTTGACGTGCAGTTGGCACTGCTGGCCTGCAAACAGGTTATCCGGTAAACGAGTAAAACGAACTTCAATGGTACCTTGCTGGTTGGAATTCAAACTGGGGTGAATGCGACTGATGTAACCGCTGCTCTGTTTCGCCCCAGCCAACTGGATCTGCACCGTCTGTTTGAGTTTGAGCTGCATAAAGCGTGTTTCGTCAACGTTGGCGCTTATCTGTAGCGAGTTAGGGGCGACAAGGCTTAAAAGGTGCGTGTGAGCCGCTACGCTGTCACCGGCATTGACCAACCGCTGGCTGATGACGGCATCAAAAGGCGCATATAAGGTCTGTTGCGAGAGCCGTGTTTGCACTGTTTGTTTGTCGATCACGGCGCTGTCGAGGGTCGTTTGCGCCTGATTTAACGCGCTGACAGAGAGGGCTTTTTGTTCGAATAATTTTTTATTGCGATCACGTTGCCATAACGCTTGCTGATGGATCACCTCTGTTTTTTTCAGTTGGAGTTTCAGCAGGCTGTTATCAAAGGCGATCAGTAGATCGTTTTTTTTGACAACATCGCCGATGCGCTGGGGAGCGTGCTTAATCACTCCTGCTGTTGGATTGTGTATTTTTCGCAGTTGGCTGTAAACGAGTTGGCAGCTGAGGGTGTGTTGCTGCTGAAATCGCTGCCACTGCACGATCTGACTCTCCACAACGTGCTCGGTTTTTGCCTGTGATGCGCCGCTGATAATCAGTGTGAACATCAGCAGCAGTGATGGGGCGGCTCTCATTTTAGGCGGTTGGGGATTGTGAAGCGGCTTGCAAAGCGTGCTGAAAACGCCGCTCCAATTTCAGGCTCTCTGGGTCAATAAGGGGGCCTAGACAGAACCACTGTTCCTCCAATTGTTGTTGGTTTGATAGTGGGTTGTGGCTTTTTTGCTTTAACCCTTGAGAGAGGCGATTGACTTGGTACTGCATACGCAGTGCTTGGTCTTCTGTTGGTGAATCAACGCCCAGTAAAATCTCCAACTGGATACAGAGCTGTTGGCGTTGAGGAGTGAGGGTCTGAGACTGCTGTTGCAGCTGTTCTGCTTGGCCGTTTTGGCAGCTTGTGAGCGCGTGTTGAAAGCGTTTGTTTAGAATGCTTTCGTTGCCGTGTTGGCTTTGCCACTGCTGGATTAAGTCTTGCAGCAGCTCCTGTTTGTTGACGGGGCTGTTGATCTGTTCCAGTTGTTGGCAGAGTTGCGCTTGTTGACGTAGTTGCTGTTGTTGTTGGATGAGTTGCTGCTGCTGTTGCTGAAGACAACAGTGTTGGTAGGCCTGTTGTGCACTTTCAAAGCGTTGTTGCAGTGGTGTTATGGCGGCCTTTGGCAGCTCACCGAGATCGTCAAACTGTTGTTGCAGCTGTTGCATTTTGCTTAGGCCGCTGTTGGCTGGGGTCTGTTCTTGGCTGAGTTGTTCCAGTGTGACAATCAGCTCTTCGGCCTGTTGTTGGTGTTGTGTTAGCAGGGCTTGCTCGGTGGCGTTCTGCTGATCTTTGCGGGCAAAAATGGCGTCACACGCGTTGCGAAACTGTTTCCACAGTTGGCGATCTTGTTTGTAGAAGGTGGTGCCAATGGCTTGCCATTTTTTTTGCAGTTGTTTGGCTTCTTGCATCGCGTCGCTTAGATTTTCTTGTTCGATCAGTTGTTGGGCGCGTTCGACGATCTTCTGTTTTAGCTCGGTGTTTTTTTCACGTTCGCTGTCCAGCTGATCTTGGAGGATTTTGAGCAGTTTATTAAAATGAATTTGACTGTTTTTGGCCCTACCTCGCTGCACTTCGCGGTAGTTGCTCCACTCCTGTTTGGCAACGCGAATGACTTTTTCAATCACTTGCCAATCTGTTGCTTGCTCATTTTCACGGTTTTGCTGGATGAATTGTTGCAGTTGTTCGCAGAGCTGCTGGCGTTTTTCGAGGTTTTGTTGGCGCTGTTGCTGTTGCTGAGCAAAGTGTGTTTTGCACGGTTCGTAGGCTTGGTCGGCAGCGCCTTTAAAACGCAACCAGAGTGGTTGTGATGTTTTTGGGTCGGAAGCGCCGAGTTTTTTCCATTGCATTTGTAGGCTATTGATTTGCTCTGCTAACTCATCCGCAGGCAGGTCAATTTCGATCAAGGCTTCCATCTGTTGGCAGAGAGACTCTTTTTTGGGGGTGGTGGCAAACCCTTGCCAATCGCGCAACTCTTGGTGACGAGCATGCAGTTGCTGAAATTGTTGCTGTTCTGCTTTTGTAACAGCAGAACCTAACTCTCGGTTGAGACGCTCGATCTCTTTGTGACGTTGATTGCTCTGTGCCAAATTACCGGCTTCCAGAGCGTGTGCCAATTGCTGTAATTTATCGCTTAGTTGTGTGTGTTTCTGTTGCTGTTGGTTTTTTTGCCGTTCGCGTTGCGCTTCGTATTGTTGTTGTGTCTGTTGTTGTTGCTGTTTTTGTTGAGCGAGTTGTACCTGCTCATGTTCCTGTTGTTGCCGGTTTTTCTGTGCAAGGTCACGTGCTTTGTCTGCTTGTTCGGCAAGATGTTGCTGTTGCTGTATTCGTTCTAGGCAGGCCTGTTGCGCCTGTTTGAAGCGCGTTTGCAGGTCATCGTTGGCCGGACGTTCCAGACGTTGCCAGTGGCGTACGATTTTTTCCAGTTTGGATGGGTAGACGTTGGAGTAGGTTGTGGCACTGTGATTCTCCAGCTCTTGGCAAAGCTCTAGGCGCAGCTGTTGCTCAGCGTGTTGTTGTTTTTCTTGTTCTTTGAGCTGTTTGAGGCGTTGCTTGAGCTGCTGGTGGACTTTTTTATCACGGCCTTTGCTGGTTTTTATCAGTGTTTCTAATCTCGCTGGCTGCTGAATGCGTGCCGCTGCGTGTTGGCGAATTTGACTAAAACGTGCCGTTAAAGTCAGTTCGCTCAGCTGTTCTTCGTCGTTCAGGCGTTGCAAGGCCGCTTGGCAAAGCTCGATCTGTTTGGACTCTTTGGCCAGCTTTAACAAACTGGCTGGGTTTTGCTCTGCGAGCAGTTTAAGACTGCTTGCCCCAAAAGGCTGCTCACAGAGGTGCTGGTGGAGACGCTTTTGGGCGGCATCTCGATTATTGGCATCGCTGTCTTGCTGGCTGATTTGCAGCAGCAGAGAGGGGTCGTTGAGTTGCTGTTGAGCGGCGTGACGCACCGTCGCATCGGGGTCTTGCAGTGACAATTGTTGCAGTATCTGCTGCTGTTCTGCGTTATTGGATAGATTTTTTACCGCACTGAGACGGGCGCGGACGTTGCGTTGTTTCCATTTAGGGGCGAACCAATTTCCAAACATAATTGAGGTGTCATTCCTGGCATGATTTTCTTTAAGTGTAAGCAGTTTGGTTTTTTTTTACTAGTGCTTTATTTCGCCTTGATTGGGCTGGTAAGGCCTTGTTTGGTTGTCTGTTTTTTTAAAGATGGAATGCACTTTGCTTGGCGTGATGCTATCGGATCTCGGGTAACACAATTATCTGGATAAATTGTCTCAATTTCTGCCCTGATCAGGCGATAAAGTCATAGTGGCACGGATTAGGTGCTTTACTTTTAGGTTAACACTGGATTGTTTTTAGGATGTTAAGGGGATAACGCATGGCTAAGATTTTGGCGGTTGATGATTCTGCTTCTTTACGGCAGATGGTTTCATTTACATTGAAAAGTGCCGGTTATGAGGTGACGGAGGCGGCGAACGGTCAAGAGGGGCTGGATATGGCGCGCAGCAAAAAATTTGATCTGGTGGTAACGGACATCAATATGCCGGTGATGGACGGCATTAAGCTGATTAAGTCCTTGCGCGGTTTGGCGGAGTACCGTTTTACCCCGCTGCTGATGCTGACCACGGAGTCTTCCGACGGTAAAAAACAGGAAGGCAAAGCGGCTGGGGCGACGGGGTGGATTGTTAAGCCGTTTAATCCTGATAAGTTGTTGAATGTGATTGGGCGGGTTTTGCGCTAAGGCGGGTTTGGTTTACCACTCTTGATTGGGGCGGCGTAACAGCAGGTACAGTGCGCCAGCTCCGCCGTCCTTTTGCCGTGCTGTGCAGTAGGCTAAAACCTCTTCGCTCTGCTGTAACCAGCTGGCCACTAAGGGTTTTAGGATCGGGCCGTGTTCCTTGGAGCTGCGTCCTTTGCCGTGGATCAATATAAGACAGCGGTAGCTGTTTTTGTGCGCGTAGTGCAGAAATTCTTGTAAAATTTGACGGGCTTCCTGACGGCGGTAGCCGTGCAGATCCAATCGCTCCTCGATGCGATAGTGTCCTTTTTTGAGCTTTTTTAGGGTGGCTTTTTGCAGGCCTGAGCGGGCAAAACTGAGCTGTTCATCGCCGTGCTCAATGGGCTGGTAATGATCTGAAAGTCGATCAGGCTGCCCCTTTCTCTCTTCTTTTGTCTGTTTTCGCAGACGTGGCAGTGGTTTTTTTGTGTCTGGGACGTTTGGCCTATTTTTCAGTGGGGTGACGGTACCGACGGTGAGGCGGAACAGCTCAAGGTCTGCTTGGCTGAGTTGACGCTCTGTTTTCATAGGTTGGTGATGGCTTAGGTGGGTCATTCGACGTATTATATCGGCTCCGCCAAATTGATTGCGAGCCTAAATTTCATGCGTATTTTACTCAGTAACGATGACGGTTATCAGGCGGTGGGTTTGCGCGCTTTGGCTGAGGGTTTACGTGCTCATGCTGAGGTGACGGTGGTGGCTCCCGACCGTGATCGCAGCGGCGCGAGCCACTCTTTAACGCTCAGTTATCCGATCCGAGTGGTAAACGAAGAGGGTTTTTACCGAGCGGTGGACGGTACGCCAACGGATTGTGTCCATCTGGCCATTAATGGTTTGTTGGAATATGAGCCGGATATGGTGATCTCGGGCATCAATCATGGCGCCAATCTGGGTGATGATGTGCATTATTCAGGCACGGTGGCCGCTGCGATGGAGGGGCGTTTTCTCGGTTATCCAGCGATTGCGGTTTCGAATGTTTCTTTTCAACCCAAACATCTGGCCACGTCCGTAATCGTGATCAAAAAGCTGTTATTGCAGTTGCAGCAGCACCCTCTGCCTAGCGATACGATTTTGAACGTCAATGTGCCGGATCTGCCTTGGAGTGAGTTGGCGGGTATGCAGGTGACGCGCTTGGGCAGTCGGCATAAATCGGAACCCATTGTGGAAAACAGAGACCCCCGTGGTGGGCGTTGTTATTGGATCGGCCCGCCGGGTGCGGAGCAAGATGCCGGTGCTGGGACGGATTTTTATGCGCTCAGTCAGGGTTTTGTTTCCATTACGCCCTTGCAGGTGGATATGACTCAGCACGCCTTTATCAGTGAGCTTCAGCAGTGGGTGGCGAAAGTGTGAGAGCCGTGACTCCGCAGCAGATTCAAGGCATCGGCATGACCTCACAGCGTACCCGTAATCGTCTGCTGCTGCGTTTGCGTGAGCGGGGTATTACGGATGAAAAAGTATTGGAGACAATGGCTTCGGTGCCGCGCCATCTGTTTGTGGATGAGGCGTTGGCCAGTCGAAGTTATGAAGATACCGCTCTGCCCATTGGCAATGGGCAAACCCTTTCACAACCTTATGTGGTGGCGCGCATGACGGAGCTGCTGTTGGCAGCGGGAAGCCCGCAACGGGTCTTGGAGGTGGGTACCGGTTCCGGTTATCAAACGGCAATTCTCTCTCACTTGGTCGAGGAGGTTTTCAGTGTTGAACGCATTGAGCCGCTGTTGGCGCGGGCACGGTTGCGCTTCGCCGCGTTGGGTTATCGTAATATTCATCTCGCTCACGCCGATGGCGGCTGGGGTTGGGTGGAAGAAGCGCCTTTTGATGCCATTATGGTGACCGCTGCGGCGGAGACCGTACCCGATGCTCTGTTACAGCAATTACGACCTCAAGGGCGTTTGGTGCTGCCGGTGGGCAGGCAGGATGGAGAGCAAGTTTTGATGTTGTTAAGCAAGGATGAAAAAGGCGTTCATCGACAAGCGTTAGAGGCGGTGAGGTTTGTGCCGTTGTTGGAGGGGTTGATTTAACCTTTTTTTAGCTTGCGATGAGGTAGAATGAAACTCATGATTCGATAACAGAAAGGACGTTCGCATGAATATTTTTACCAGCCTGTATGAGAAGGTCTTGACTTGGGCCGGGCATCGCCACGCACCGCGTTATTTGGCCGGTTTGAGTTTTATGGAGTCCTCTTTTTTCCCCATTCCACCGGATGTGATGTTGATTCCAATGGTGGTAAAAAAGCCGCAGAACAGTTGGCGCTTGGCGGCACTGACGACGATTTTTTCGGTTTTGGGTGGTCTGTTTGGTTATTTGATTGGTTATTATGCCTTTGAGGCTCTGGAGCCTCTGTTGCACCAATACGGCTATTGGGATCGTTATCAACAGGTAAATGTGTGGTTTGCCGAATGGGGGTTTTGGGTGATCTTTTTGGCTGGTTTTTCACCGTTGCCCTATAAATTATTCACCATTGCCGCTGGGGCGCTCTCCTTGGCTTTGTTGCCGTTTGTATTGGCTTCGATTATTGGTCGTGGGGCGCGCTTTTTTCTGGTGGCGCAGCTGGTGGCTTGGTTGGGTCCTAAGATTGAACCGATGATTCGCAAATACATTGAGTGGATCGGCTGGGGTCTGGTGTTGTTGCTAATTATGGGTTACTTCATCCTTAAAATGTAAAGGTCAAACATGAGTTTGATAAAAATAATAGCGGTTGCGCTGAGTTTATTATTGGTGGGGTGTGAGCTGAAGCCTTTTTTGGATGATCGGTTTGATCCGGCGGTGTATGTTGTTGAACGTGGCGATTCGGTTTACTCCATCTCTTGGCGTAACCGCTTGGATTTTAAAAAGGTCATTGTTTGGAATGCGTTGCATGCGCCCTATACGATTCATCCTGGCCAGCGTTTAACACTGCGTCGTCCCGTTGATTTTGTCTTGCCAGCAGCAAAGCCGATCTCAACGCCAATGGCGGTTATTGAGGTGGAGCCTGAACCTGATGTTATTACCAGCGCCATCGCTATTGAGGAAGGGTCAGGATTTGACAGTACGCCTTTAAAGGTGGATTCTGTTCATGTTGCTGATGTTGAGCATTTGATGGATAAAAAACCAGCTGTACCGGTTGTACCAAAATTGGCGGCAGGGCTGAAAGACGGCGTGTATTGGAGTTGGCCAACGAATGGTCAAGTGAACAAAAAATTTCAACCTCAAAATAAGTTGGTGTCAAGTGTAGAAATAGCAGGTGAAAAGGGACAGGTGATACGCAGTACCGCTGAAGGTGTGGTGATGGTCTCTAATTTTGTCCGAGGCTATGGAAAAATGTTGCTCATCAGTCATAAATCAGGTTATTTAAGTGGTTATATGCGTAATGACCGTCTTTTGGTCAGTGAAGGCGATAGGGTGAAACGGGGTGAGAAGATTGCTTTGATGGGACATCAAGCGGGTAAAAAACAAGCCATATTGCATTTTGAAATTCGCAAAAAGGGCCAGCCGGTTGATCCAGAGTTGTATCTGCCACGTCTGTAAGGGTAAGCAAGAAAAAAGAGAGCACAGAATGTTTTAGTGTTTTTAAATTTTGGCGGGTTGTGTGCTGTGAGTAGCGCACGATTGGCATAATTACTCTGGAGGTTGTTATGATCACAGTGAGTGACGTAAATGATAAAGTAGGGAGCAGCGTTTTGCCAAAGGCTAAAAAAGCACCGGCAGCTCAAGCAGTAAAAAACCCCGACGCACCCAGTCGTCAGGAGGCCGATGCAACGCGCCTCTATCTAAAAGAGATTGAATTCTCACCCCTTT
This sequence comes from Gammaproteobacteria bacterium, assembly GCA_030949385.1. Taxonomy (NCBI): domain Bacteria; kingdom Pseudomonadati; phylum Pseudomonadota; class Gammaproteobacteria; species Gammaproteobacteria bacterium. Next base: position 46,604 of record JAUZSP010000001.1, read on the forward strand.
TGAGCGGCGATGAAGAGAAGTATTACTCGCGTTTGGCGCAAAAGGGCGATGAACCCGCGCGTAAAAAAATGATCGAATGCAATTTGCGTTTGGTGGTGAAGATTTCTCGTCGATACATGAACCGTGGTTTGGCCTTGTTGGATTTAATCGAAGAGGGCAACTTGGGTTTGATTCATGCTGTAGAAAAATTTGATCCTGAGCGGGGGTTTCGTTTTTCCACCTACGCTACTTGGTGGATTCGACAAACCATTGAACGGGGGTTGATGAATCAAACCCGCACCATCCGTTTGCCAATCCACATTATTAAAGAGATGAACATCTATCTGCGCAGCGCGCGGGTGTTGCGTCAAGAGTTGGGGCATGAACCAACTGCGGAAGAGATTGCAGAGATGTTGGATCGGCCAGTTAAAGACGTAAAACGTCTGTTGGGTTTGCAAAATCGAGTCAGCTCGGTGGATGTGCCGATGGGCAAAGAGGGTGATTGCCCATTGTTAGACATGATTCCCGATGAGCACAGCCCTGATCCCTCTGAATTGCTGCAAAGTGAAAATGTACACTGCAATATTGAGTCTTGGTTGCAAGAGCTGGAAGTGAAACAGCGTGAAGTGGTGATTCGTCGTTTTGGTCTGCATGGCTATGAACGTGCGACTTTGGAAGCGGTGGGACGTGAGCTGGGCGTGACCCGTGAGCGTGTACGGCAGATTCAGATGGATGCCTTAAAACGGTTGCGGCGTATTTTGGAGAGTCATGGGTTTTCTGAGGAGACTTTACTTTCTCTGTAACGACAGAATGGCTTTGATCTGTTGCTGTTGCAGATGGTAGAGCATCAGACCAGAAAAATAACCGCCGCTGAAAATAAGCAGCTCAACCCCTTGCACGGTTTTAGTGAGATGAAAGCCGTGCAGTAGAGTCAGAGTCAACAGACTGAGCAGCAAGTAAGAGAATTGGTAAGCCGCTTGTTGCAGCGCTGAGATCTGTTGTCGTCCATGACATTCAGAGATGAAAAACCCCAATAACGTAAACCCCACAAACAGTTCAATGATGCGAAACTGAATGCCGTCGCTGAAGGGCATTGTCTCTGCCCAAACCAGTTGCAAGTGCCAATCTTGTGAGCTGAAATGCAGTGGCCAGAAGGTGAGCAGAAAAAGATAGAGCAGCAAAATGGGCAAGGCCGGTTTTAAGGTGCGTATTTCAAAACGCCGTTCTGGTGCAGGTTTGAGCTGTAAACGGTGCAGCTGCTGTGTGGCTAGAAACGCCACGGCCAAGACCACCATACCCGTCCAGTAGGGGTTCTGAAACAGAGCCGGTACCGCAGCAATGGCAAACCAGAGTAGGGTGATGAAAAAGGTTTTCTGCCGCAGTTGAGCACGGTGGGTGTGGGTTGCTTGGTAGGCGAGTACGCTGCCAAAAATACGTGCGCCGAGCAGAGCCAGTAGGGGCAACAGAGCCAAGCGAGAGGGTTCTTCGCTGAGGGTGCTGCCGTTAAGCCAGATCAAAAACGTCAGCAGGTAGATGTCGAACATCAGCGGGTATTCCAGCGCCATTAGACGGCTGAGATCGTCTGTTTTGAGCTGCTTTTGCAGTTTTTGGTAGGCAAAGACACCAATTAAGCTGCCGAGGGTATTGCTGATCACATCGCTGCCGGTGCTGTAGCGGTTGTGCAGCAGCAGTTGCAACAGCTCCACAGAACAACTGAGCAAAAAACCAAACAGCAGTGCTTTGGAGTAGAGGGCATTAGTCGATTGCGGGTGCGCCAAGGCGTATAAAAAACCGATGGGGAGAAACAGAAACAGGTTTTTAATCACGTCTGAAAAGGTGTCGATCAGCATCCACTGAACCTGATCGGGCCAGATAAATTGATACGGCATCAGAGTAAGAAGTAAAATCAGCAGCACGGCGTAGAGCAACATGCCGTGGCCGATGCTGTTTTTTTTTTGCTTACCACTGATTTACACTCCTTGTCTGTTTTTCCCCTGTGCTGATTAATCCAAAAGTTGCGCCACATTTTTAGCAAATTGTTTTACGACTTATCAATCCCGCAACGCAGATTGCCTGGCACCGATTCGGCGATGTGACGTGGTTTAGGCAGATCCATATTTTCCATAATCTCGATGTACTCTTGACGGCTTTTGCCTGCCAGTCTGGGGTTGTGCTGTTTCTCTTCGCCGATGCTTGACTGGGTTAGGCCTTGGTAGTCGTGACCCGGCCAGACGATGGTTTTATCCTCTAGGCTGAAGAGTTTTTTTGGTGATGGAGTCGTACGCCGCTCCCGCATCGCCCGACTGAAAATCGGTGCGGCCACTGCTGCGAATCATCAAGGTATCACCGGTGAACACCGCGCCTTCGATCCGGTAGCAGATGTCGGTGTTGGTGTGACCTGGGGTGTACAAAACGTTGATCGTTTGCTTGCCCAGCGTGAGGCTGTCGCCTTCGTCTAGCAGTTGATCGGCGCACGTGCTTTGGCTGTTGCGATGCACGGCCACCCTGGCCTTAAAGCGTTTGCGCAGCTCGCCTGCGCCAGTGACGTGGTCGGCGTGGATGTGGGTTTCCAGTAAAAAACGCAGATCCAGACCCAGCTCTTGAATCAGTTTGCTGTCCCGTTCCACTTGTTCGCGTACGGAGTCAATGAGGGCTGCTTCTTGAGTTTCTTCATCCCAAATCAGGTAGCTGTAGGTGCTGCTGTTGGGGTCAAACAGTTGTTTGTTTTGCATGGTAAAGCTCCTTTTAACAGCGTTGTAGAGTTTGATATGAACCGAGGTCGAGCACGTCGTTGAAGCCGGAGGCTTGCAGTATTTCACGAGCGCGGGCGCTGCGCATGCCGGTGCCGCAGTAGATCACATAGGCTTTGTTGTTGGCGAGGCGTTCCAGAGCCATCGGCATGGAGCGCAGCGGCAGATTGACGGCATTGGGCAGTGCGCCCGCTTGGTATTCGTTTGGGTCGCGTACGTCGAGCAGCGTCGCGCCTTTGTGTAACAGTTGGCGTGCCTGCTGACAGAGTCGTTTGCTTGAGTTCATGATCTGATTGCCTGTAGTTGATTACGTTGGCAATTACGTTACTACATTAGAATTTAATAATATAGTGATATTTTAGTTGATGTGTGATCAGGATCACATTTGCTTAAATTACCCGCATTTAAACGGTGACTTCTGCATCAACGCATCACACTCCGCCAGCATCATCTGTGTCTCCTGCTTCACATGTTGACGAATGATGTTGTCAAACTGGGGATGTGCAATCCAGTGAGCGGAGTGGGTTTTTGTGGGCAAAAAGCCTCGACTGATTTTATGCGTGCCTTGCGCACCGGGTTCAAAACGCTGCAACCCGTGTTCAATACAGTAGTCGAGTCCTTGGTAATAACAGGTCTCAAAGTGCAAGCTGTCGTACTGTTCCGAACAGCCCCAATAACGCCCATAGAGGCTGGTTTTATCCCGAAAGCAGATCGCTACGGCGACGTTTTTTTCGTCGTGTTGAGCAAAAATAAGCAAAATATTATCGGGCAGGGTACGGCCAATGTGTTCAAAAAAGGCCAAGGTTAATGTGGCGGTACCGTATTTTTCATCAAAGGTGTTTTTGTAAAAATCGTACACCTGTTGCCACTCACTTGAATTCATGTCATGACCGGTTTTGAGTTGAAAGGTGATGCCCTGTTCTTTAACTTTGCGCCGTTCTTTAAGAATGTTTTTGCGTTTGCGTGAGGCAAAGTGAGAGAGGTAGTGGTCGAAGTCTTGGTAGTTTTGATTCGTCCAGTGGTACTGACAACCGAGACGACTGAAAAGCCCCACCTGCTCAAACTGGTTTTTTTCGTTTTCGGTGCAAAAAAGCCAATGCAGCCCTGTCATGTTCTGTTGCTGACAAAATTGCAGCAGCGCCTTTTGCATCACAGGCAGCAGTTCCGGCAGCCGTTCCGGCGCGCAGAGCAATCTCTGGCCGCCGACAGGAGTGTAGGGGGAGCCGACCACCAGTTTGGGGTAGTATTCCAGCCCAGAACGTTGATACGCGTCAGCCCACGCCCAATCAAAAACAAACTCACCGTAGGAGTTGGTTTTGATGTAGCTTGGCACCGCTGCAATCAGTTGGTCGCTGTCGTCGCAGAGCAAAAAGTAGTGTGGCAGCCAGCCAAAAGGCTCTAGGCAACCGGTCTGTTCCAAAGCAAGTAGAAAACCGTGACTGAGAAAAAAATTCTCCTCGTCACAGAGACCGTCCCACTGTTCGGCTTTAACTTCCGTCAGGCTGGTGATAATTCGCAGTTGGAGTGCCAAGCTCAGTCGCCCAGCGCGTCGAGGTAACGCTCGGCATCCAGAGCGGCCATGCAACCGGTACCGGCAGAGGTGACCGCTTGACGGTAGACATGATCCATCACATCACCGGAAGCAAACACACCCTCTATGCTGGTGGCGGTGGCATTGCCTTGGCTGCCATTTTGTACCGTTAGGTAGCCGTTTTTCATTTCCAGTTGATCGGCAAACAGGTCGGTGTTGGGTTTGTGACCGATGGCGATAAAAATGCCCATTAGACCTAAGTCTTTGCTCTCGCCGGAGTTCACGTCTTTGATCCTCATGCCGGTTACGCCGCTGCTGTCGCCCAGCACTTCATCAAGGGTGTGGTTCCATTCGATGTTGATGTTGCCGTTAGCGGCTTTTTCCATCAGTTGGTCTTGCAAAATTTTCTCTGAGCGCAAGGTGTCGCGGCGATGCACCAAGGTCACTTCTGAGGCGATATTGGAGAGGTAAAGGGCTTCTTCCACAGCGGTGTTGCCGCCGCCGATGACCGCTACTTTTTGGTTGCGATAGAAAAACCCGTCGCAGGTGGCGCAGGCGGAGACTCCACGGCCTTTAAAGGCTTCTTCCGATTCCATGCCGAGGTATTGGGCGCTGGCTCCGGTGGCGATGATCAGCGCATCACAGGTGTAAGTGCCGCTGTCGCCGCTCAGTTTAAAGGGTTTTTCTGTCAGTTCGGCCTTGTTGATGTGATCAAAAATGATCTCGGTGTTAAAACGCTCGGCGTGTTGGCGCATTCGATCCATCAGTTCAGGGCCTTGCACGCCGTTGTTGTCGCCAGGCCAGTTGTCCACGTCGGTGGTGGTGGTCAGTTGTCCGCCTTGCTCCATGCCGGTGATCAGCACAGGGTTGAGGTTGGCACGGGCGGCGTAGACGGCGGCGGTGTAGCCCGCAGGTCCAGAACCTAAGATCAATAGTCGGCAGTGTTGGGTTTCGCTCATGATGTTTGCTCCAATGTGGGTGTGCGGTGGCAAAAGTTGCCGGTATGTTACGCAAAGGGGAATACAGGGACAAGCGAGGCGTGATGGTGGTTGTGCTTTAATAACTGATGTTACGTTTTCTGAGGTGTTGGCAAACCTACCCGATGTTGACGCGCATCTCTTAATTGGCAGGCGCAAGCACTAACCGGCATACTGGTGTTTCGATTCTTCAAATTAGGAACGAGACCATGAGTAACATCGGTGTGGCAAAAGAGATCAAAATCATGGAAGGGCGCGTGGCGCTGATTCCCGCTGCTTGTGCTGAGTTGGTGGCGGCGGGTCATGCGCTGTTTGTGCAGCAGAACGCAGGTCTGCTCAGCGGCTACGATGATGTTGCTTATCGACAGGCAGGCGCGGTGGTGGTGGCGGATGCGGCGAAGTTGTACCAACGGGCGGAGCTGATCGTCAAAGTCAAAGAACCCGTGACAGAAGACCTGCGTCACCTCAAGGCGCATCACCGTCTTTTTTGTTACCTGCATCTGGCCGCACTGCCAAAACTGGCCGCTGAACTGCAAGCCATCGGTGCCACGGCGATTGCCTTTGAAACCGTTGAAGAGGCAGGGGGAGCTTTGCCTCTGCTGGCACCCATGAGCCAAATTGCGGGTAAGATCGCGGTGCAGAGCGGCGTACATCTGTTGCATCAGCCGATGGGTGGCAGCGGTCTGTTGCTGGGTGGGGTGGCCGGTACTCCTCGTGGCAAGGTGGTGGTGCTGGGCGCGGGGCAAGCGGGCAGCAGTGCCGTTGAATTGGCCGCTGCACTGGGCGCGGAGGTGACGGTGTTTGATCGTTTGCCCGCACGTCTGGAGGCGATGCGCCTTTTCGGACATAATGTCTCGCCCCGATACGCCTATGCTGCCGACATTGCCGCAGCGGTGGCCGAGGCCGATCTGTTGATCGGTGCGGTGTTGCTGGCGGGGCGACGAGCGCCGCGCATTGTCAGTGATGCGGATATAAAAACGATGCAAAAAGGCAGTGTGGTGGTGGATATTTCGGTGGATCAGGGCGGGTGCATTGAGACCACCCACGCCACGACCTATCAAGATCCGACGTACCTTTGCCACGATGTACTGCATTTTGCCGTTAGTAACATGCCAGGGGCGGTGCCGCAGACCGCCTCGCAAGCGTTGTCGGCGGCGATTACGCCGTACGTCACCCAATTGGCTGATGACGGCTGGATGCAGAATAACGGTTTGCAACGCGCGGTTAATATCGCTGCGGGTGAGGTGATTCACCCCAGCTTGAGGTTGGATTTGTGCCCCTAAACAGAATGACAGAGAAGCCCCTTGGCCGCTAAAAAAAGCAGAACAGAAAAAAAAACAGCAAACAGAGCTGTGCCTGAAAGTCTGATTTACAGTTTGCGCGAAGGCGGGCTCTTACTGGTGATGAGCCTCTGCCTTTACCTGTTGCTGTCGTTGGTCAGTTTCAGTCTGCATGATCCTGGTTGGTCGCATACGGGTAAGGTGGTTGAGCTGCACAACTTGGGCGGTCGTGTGGGGGCGTGGTTTGCGGACATTCTGCTTTATCTGTTCGGTTATATGGCCTACTGCTTACCTTTTATTATGGGTTACATTGGCTGGATGTTGTTGCGCAGTCAAACGGATCAGGCCGCCCCTTCGTTTTGGTTTAGCCTGCGTTTTATCGGATTTTTACTGCTGTTTGTCACCGGAGCGGCTTTGGCCAGTATGCATTTTATCCCTGCTCAAGGCAGTGTGCCGCTGGGGGTGTTTGCTGGGGGCTTGCTGGGTGATGCCTTGAGTGAATGGCTGGTGGTGGGGGTCAGTGCGGTGGGAGCGACGCTGTTTTTATTGGCCTTTTTTTTGGCCAACATCAGCTTCTGTTTTGGTTTTTCTTGGTTGAAAATTATAGATCGCGTCGGTGCTTTGAGTTTACAGGGGATCGAGGCGCTTCAGCAGCAGGTGCAACAAAAAGGGAATGAGCACAATGAGGCTGCTGAAGCGAGGTCTGAAGTTGATTCGCCTCTCGTTATTGAAGCGCCGCAAGAGACTCCTTTGCCGGTAAAAAAACGAGTTCGACAGGAGCCGCTTTTGTCGGACTTGCCCAGCACGGAATTAGCACGCACTCCGCCGCTGGATCAGTCTGCAACTAAGATGCCAGAGCCAGAGGGGGGGGGTGAGGCCGAAGTCGAGGGTGTGCCTCCGCCTCCTGTCGCAGAGGTTGAGGGGCCTGATGAGACTCAAAAACACGCGGTGGTGATGCTGGCTCCGCAGGAAGAATTGCCCGAGGAAGAATTGCCCGAGGAGGTGTTGCTAGAACAACCGTTGCCGGATAGCGCAGTGCCCAAAGTGGCAAAAATGGTGGTTCCTTTGTCGGTGCTTGAGAGCGGTGATGATGTGAGTTTGCCGCCGCTTTCGCTGCTGGATGAGGCGGTGGTTGAGACCCGAGGTTATTCAGATGAAACCTTGGAAGAGATGTCGCGTCTGTTGGAGTTGCGGCTGGCCGATTATAAAGTCACGGCTGACGTGGTGGAGGTGCATCCAGGGCCGGTGATCACGCGGTTTGAGTTGGCGCTGTCGCCAGGCATCAAGGCGAGCAAGGTCAGCTCCTTGGCCAAAGATTTGGCGCGTTCGCTCTCCATCAGCAGTGTGCGGGTGGTGGAAAGCATCAGCGGTAAATCCACTATTGGTTTGGAGATCCCCAACGAGCAGCGTGAAATGGTGCGCTTGCGTGAAATTGTCGGCTCTGAGCCGTACGCAAAATCAGAGTCGCCCCTGACGTTGGCGTTGGGCAAAGGCATTTCCGGTCAGGCGGTGGTGGCGGATCTGGCCAAAATGCCCCATCTGCTGGTGGCCGGTACCACCGGTTCGGGTAAGTCGGTGGCGGTCAACGCGATGTTGATCAGCCTGCTGTATAAATCGTCGCCTAATGATGTGCGGATGATTTTGATTGATCCAAAAATGCTGGAGCTGAACGTCTACGAAGGCATCCCGCATCTGTTGACTCCAGTGGTAACGGACATGAAAGAGGCGGCCAACGCGCTGCGCTGGAGTGTGGCGGAGATGGAGCGCCGCTATCGTTTGATGGCGTCTCTGGGGGTGCGCAACATCGTGGGTTACAACCGTAAGGTAACGGAGGCCATCGAAGCCGGTGAGCCGTTGAAAGATCCGACCTACAAGCGTTCAGAAGCTTTTGATCCGGCTGCACCGATTCCGTTTTTAGAAAATTTGCCTTACATCGTGGTGGTGGTGGATGAGTTCGCCGACATGATGATGGTGGTGGGCAAAAAGGCGGAAGAGTTGATCACCCGCATCGCGCAAAAAGCACGGGCGGCGGGCATTCATCTGATCTTGGCCACTCAGCGTCCGTCGGTGGATGTGATTACCGGTTTGATCAAAGCCAATGTACCGACACGGATCGCCTTTCAGGTTTCGTCGCGGATTGATTCTCGTACCATTTTGGATCAGGGCGGCGCGGAGCATCTGCTCGGACACGGCGACATGCTTTATCTGCCGCCAGGAATGGCGCAGCCGGTTCGAGTGCATGGCGCGTTTGTGGATGATCACGAAGTGCATAACGTCGTCAAACACCTAAAGAGCATGGGCAAAGCCAATTACATTGATGAAATTTTGCAAGAACCCATCTCCAGCAGCGCCTCTTTGGGCAGCGACGGCGAGCAAGATGAACTTTACGATCAGGCGGTGGCCATTGTGACCGAGACCCGCAATGCGTCGGTTTCGTCGGTGCAGCGGCGTTTACGCATTGGTTACAATCGCGCCTCGCGGCTGGTGGAAGAGATGGAAGCCTCGGGGGTGGTGAGCAGCAATCCGGAGCGCGGTGTGCGTGAGGTGTTGGCTCCTGCGCCGCCGAAAGAGTGAAGTAACCATTGCCCATTGACGCTGCTTGAATGGGTAGAAAAAGCAGTTGTTGACCTGTAAGCTGCTCTTTTTTTGTGTATTCCCTCTGGAATTATTTTCAGCATGAACCGTGAAAAATACAGTATGTCATTCACTGTTGCGGCTCTTCTTCGTCAAGAATCTCTGAATCTTGCAGAGCTGTACTTAAAGCAAGGTGACTGGGCGGAGGTGCGTAGCGAGGTACTTGTTCACAACCTTTTGCAAGCAAGAGCGGAAAACAGTGCTAAACGGACTTGCACGGAGATAATTTCTCGGTTGCAACAGCTGAGTCATAATGAAATAGATCTGCTGGTTGTAGGGAGTCAGCAAGAACAGGGTTATCTTCTTTGGTTGGCTGTTTGTCGGCGTTATCGTTTTATTTATGAATTTTCAGATGAGGTGATTCGAGAACGATTTTTTACGCTTAAATATGACCTTAGTTACGGAGATTATGATGTGTTTTTTCATGCAAAAATGGTCTGGCATGGAGAGTTGGAAAAACTAACTAAAACAACAAAAAATAAACTGCGCCAAGTCGTGTTTAAAATGTTGCGTGAAGCCGATTTGTTGACGCTGGATAATCAGCTGATACCAGCCATATTGAGTGCTCGACTGATTAATATAATTGGCCACCATTCACCGCGAGACCTCTATATTTTTCCAGTAATTAACACGACATTATAAGGTTGGCTTGATGAATATTGATTTAAGTAGGGCTTCCATAGGGGAGCGTTACCGTCATCTTTTGAGTGTGATGAGCGGTGAGCATTTTTTACAACGGAAGGGATTGGGTAATGAAGTGCCTTTTTTTATCTGCCCTTATAAGTCAGAAGAGGCTACTGATGTGGTGCGCATGCAAAAACAGCTTATCAATAAATTGTCAAAACAGGGCGTTTTGGTGCTAGAAATAGATCTGTATGACTTGGTGGTGGAGATATTAAAGCAAGAGGGAGATTGGGAATGGTGTTTGGGAGAGGAGTCGTCACTTGCAAAGGAGGAGCTTAAGGAAGAGTTACAATCCATGCTCGATATAGAAACCGTACTCACGCCGAGTATTGAAAATAAAATGAAAGAATCTGAATTCCATGTGATGTTTATTTCAGGGGTGGGGGAGGTGTTTCCCTATATTCGTTCGCATAATGTACTCAATAATTTACAAAAAATAGCAAAATTGAGTCCGACTGTGATGTTTTTTCCAGGGGAGTATACGCACTCTTTAGAATCGGGCGCATCACTGGAACTGTTTGGTAGATTGCATGATGATAAGTATTATCGAGCATTCAATATTTTTCATTTAGAAGCGTAAAAAGGAAGTGTGATAATGACACTAAAAGGTATTTTTCAAAAACCTATTGATAGAGCGATTGAAGGTGTCATTAAAGCTGATGACGATGCTAGCTTGCGCCTTGAACTGGATGAGTATGTCGTTACGAATGAAGTAGAAAAGCGGCTTGATGTTTTTTTTGATGCTTATAATAATTATCAAGGTGCTAATGGGGTTTGGATTTCAGGTTTTTTTGGTTCAGGAAAATCGCATCTTCTGAAAATGCTGGCATTGGTGCTGGAAAACCATGAAGTGGATGGTAAATATGCCTTAGATGTTTTTTTGGAAAAATCAGTTTTCAAGGATAATGAGATTCTTAGAGGGGATCTTAAAAAAGCCGTTTCAATTCCCTCTAGGAGTATTTTATTTAATATTGACCAAAAGGCGGATGTTATTAGTAAAACAGAGATTGATGCCCTGCTCTCTGTGTTTGTGAAAGTGTTTAATGAAGAGTGTGGTTATTATGGAAAACTGCCTTATGTGGCTGAGTTTGAACGAGAGCTGGATGCAGATGGTTTGTTTGGAGAATTTAAAATAAAGTTCAAAACGCTCTCTTCCAGAGATTGGAGTTGGGCACGGCAGCGTGCCAAGCGTATGGCTGCTCAAATTGATGAAGCTTATAACGCTGTAACCGGTCAATCATCGAGCCACATATTGGATCACTATCGTAGCGATTATCGCCTCTCGATTGAAGATTTTGCTGAGCAGGTTTTTTCGTACATTGATCGACAGGAGGAGGGCTTTCGGCTCAACTTTTTTGTTGATGAAGTGGGTCAGTACATCGCGGGTAACATTAAATTGATGACGAATTTGCAAACGATTGCTGAAAGCTTAGCGACAAAATGCAGAGGTCGAGCCTGGCTTGTTGTGACTGCTCAGGAAGAGATGGGCTCTGTTGTTGGTGAGATGGGTAAACAAGAGAGCAATGATTTTTCTAAGATTCAGGCGCGTTTTAATAACCGTATGAAACTGACCAGCCAAGATGTGGCTGAGGTGATTCAAAAACGTCTGCTGCTCAAAAATGAGCAAGGCATCACTTTGCTCTCTGATCTCTACCATGAGCAAGCCAATAATTTTAAGACGCTGTTTGATTTTTCTGATGGCTCGCAGAGTTATCGAAATTTTATTGACAGAGAGCATTTTATCCACAGTTATCCTTTTATCCCTTATCAATTTTCTCTGTTTCAGGCAGCCATTCAGAATCTCTCACTGCATAACGCCTTTGAGGGTAAGCACCGCTCCGTTGGTGAGCGTTCCATGCTGGGTGTCTTTCAGCAGGTGGCGGTACACATTGCAGAACATCGTGTGGGGCAGCTTGCTACCTTTGATTTGATGTTTGAAGGCATTCGAACGGCAGTGAAGGCGCAAATTCAGCGCGCCATTCTACAAGCCGAAAATCATCTGGCTGATCCTTTTGCCATACGGGTTTTAAAGGCTCTGTTTTTGGTTAAATACGTCAAAGAGTTTAAGGCAACAGCACGTAACGTGTCGGTTTTAATGTTGGATGATTTTAACCAAGATCTGCCCAAGTTGCGTGAAAGCTTAGAAGAAGCGCTTAGTTTACTGGAGCAGCAGACTTACATTCAGCGTAATGGTGAGCAGTATGAATACTTGACCGATGAAGAGAAAGACGTTGAGGAGGAGATTAAACATACCGAAGTTGAAATGAGCGATCTCTCCGATGAGCTTGAGAAAATGGTGTTTGATCGCATTATCAAGCATCGGAAGATTCGTTACAGCGAAAATAATCACGATTACGTTTACGCACGTAAGTTGGATGACCGTTTGTATGGCCGCGAGTATGAGTTGGCGATCAATGTCATCACTCCGTTTCATGAGCACGCTGAAAGTACAGATGCGTTGCGTGGGTGGACATTGGGACGTGCTGATTTGATGGTGATTATGCCGCCCGATGATCGTCTTATGCGCGAGCTTAGGTTCTATAAACAGACGGAAAAATACATTCGTCAGAACAGTTCGATTACTCAGCAGGAGATTGTTAAGCGAATCCTTGAGAGCAAAGCGGCTCAGAATCAAGAGCGTTACGCTGATCTTCAGCAGAGGATCAAAGCGTTGTTAGGCAACTCTAAAATGATTGTTAATGGGGGAAATGTTGAGGTCAGAGGAGAGGAGGCTCAGTCACGCATTGTGCTTGGTTTTGAAGCCTTGCTTCGACAGATCTACCCGAATTTGAGTATGTTGAAAGGAGCTGCCTTTAGGGAAAGGGATATTACACAACACTTGCAAACCGAGCAGAAAAACTTAGCCCTTGCTGCCTTGGCAGAATCAGAGCAGGAGTTGTTTGCTTACATACAAAGCAATAAGCGCGCTGGCAGTCGAACAACGCTTAAAGCTTTGTTGGAAAAGTTTGAGTGTAAACCCTATGGTTGGTCTCCCGCAGCGATTCTCTGCACGTTAGCGAAGCTCTGTGCTAAAGGAAAAGTGGAGGTGCGCAGAGAGGGCGCTGTTTTAGAGGATGAGCCGTTAGAGAAAGCGTTGCTCAATAGCCGCGAGCAGGCCAATGTGGTGCTTGAATCACAAGTGGATTTCAGCCCTTCTCAGGTGCGTAATCTGAAAGAATTTTATGAAGATTTTTTTGACGCGCCAGCCAAAAGTGAAGAGGCTAAGGAGCTGGCCCATGAAATGAGTGCAGAGTTAAAAAAATTGATCCATGAGTTACAGCAGCTTCTAACAAAAGTGGAGCGTTACCCTTTTTTGCAGGCCTTGCAGCCGGTGGTAAAGTGTTTAACAGAGATCAGTGGCAATGCGTATAACTGGTATTTAACGGATTTGATCAAGCGTGAAGATGAGTTGTTGGGACTTAAAGAAGAGTTAATTGATCCGCTGCGTAATTTTATGGCTGGCTCACAAGCCGATATTTACGCTCGGGCAAGCCGCTTTATTCGTAAACAAGATTCGAATTTTAGCCACATTGAGGGCGGTGAACTGGAGCAGATTCGTTCCGTGCTCAATAACGCCACTTGTTTCAAAGGCCAGCAAATTCAGCAGTTAAAAATTAAGTTGGATCAGCTGGAGGAAAAGGTCAGGCAAAAAGTAGAGCAGGTGCGTGACCAAGCCAGCACTCGTCTTAAGGTGATGCAGTCACGGATGCAGAGCATGGATGAGTATAAAATACTGCCAGAGGTGAGGACCGTTGAGTTAGATCAGACTTTTCAAGAGCTAATAAGCTACTTGAGCGAGCAAACTTTGATTGCTGTGATCAACGATAAAAGGCGCTATTTTGAGGATCAGGGTTATCAAAATTTGCTTGCTAAGATGATCGAAATGGCAACAGTAAAACCGCGATCTGAAAGAGCCGCAGTGTCTGGTTCTGTTCCTCCAGATGAGCCTAAGCCTCGGATTGAGTACATTTCAGTGCGAAACATTGCGCTCTCTTTTGAGAAGGCATGGCTGGCAAGTGAGCTGGATGTGGATGATTATTTAAAAGATTTGCGTAGCGCCTTGTTGTCTGAGATCAAGAAGGGCAGCAGGGTTCAGGTTTAAAGAATTATGAGTGATGTTTACAGAAATGGGCGGCGGGGGAAATCATGAAGATTGCCATCAAGAATTTGGGAGCAATAAAACAGGCTGAATTTACCCTTGGTGATTTAACGATCATTTGTGGCAGTAATAACACGGGTAAGACCTATGTAACTTATGCGGTATTCGGTTTTTTATCGTTCTGGCGCGAGGTGGTTTCGATCAAAGTTAAAGAGGCTGAGGTGAATCAACTGCTGAATGATGGGGTTGTTGAGCTGAACATACAGCCCTATCTGGATGACGCTCAACAGACCTTAGAGCGGGGTTGCGTGTTGTTTACCGAAAAATTGTCTCGTGTGTTTGCCGCTTCAGTTGAACATTTTAAAGAGAGTGAGTTTAGCGTGGCACTGGGAGAGGCTGGGATTCAGCCGGTCTCTCAGTTCAAACGTACCCTTGGCGCGGCTAAAACTCAGCTGCTCTCTATTTTGAAAAAGGAGAACTCTGCGACGGTTTCGATCTCTCTGATTGTTGAAAAAGAGAGTGTAAAAGTTCCGGTGGAGTTGATCGGTCAAATTATTGCTGATGTGCTAAAAGAGATTGTGTACAGCGATGTTTTTCCTACCCCTTTCATCGCCAGTGCAGAGCGAACCGGAGCTGCGATTTTTAGAAAAGAGCTTGATTTTGCGCGCAACAGATTGCTTGAAGAGATGAATTCAATTGAGAAGGAAATCAATCCCTTTGAGCTGCTCGCCAAGGTCTATTCTGATTATGCCTTGCCGGTAAAGAGCAATGTGGATTTTACTCGACAGCTTGAGGGTTTGGTAAAAAAAGAGAGTTTTATTGCAAAAAACCACCCCGATATTTTGACTGATTTTGCCCATATTATCGGTGGAAAATATGTGGTGACAAAAAATGATGAGCTTTACTACATACCCAAGGGTCAGCGGGTAAAGCTGACGATGGAGGAGAGTTCCAGCGCGGTACGCTCATTGTTGGACATCGGTTTTTATTTAAGGCATGTGGCTCAGCCAGGTGACTTGTTAATGATCGACGAGCCGGAGCTGAATCTTCACCCTGAAAATCAGCGGCGTGTGACACGGCTGCTCTCTCGTTTGGTGAACATGGGTATAAAGGTGTTCATCACAACACACAGTGATTACATCGTTAAAGAGTTAAATACTCTGATTATGCTCAAGCAAGAGAAGACGTACTTAAAGACGATTGCAGCAGCTGAGGGGTACAAGCAAGATGAACTTATGTCGCCTGACAAAGTGCGAGTGTACATTGCTGAAGAGCAGCTGATGATGTTGGATGGGGCAAAAAGACGCAAGCGATGCTTGACTTTGGTAGCGGCAGAGATCAGCCCTGAGTTGGGCATTGACGCTCGCAGCTTTGATAAAACGATCAATGAGATGAATCGAGTTCAAGAGGAGATCATGTGGGGTGAGGATGAGTGATGAACGATGATGCCCCTGAGCGATTTTTAAAGCTTTCTTCTCCCCACCATATTCAGTTTAATCACATTGCAAGGCTCTCATTTTGAACACTTCACAGCTCAAAAAATTCGCTCAATTTTCCCGTCGTAATTTGATGGAGCAGGTTTCACATACGTTGCGGCGGGTGTTGGCAAAGGAAAGTGCGGCTCGACGAGAGCAAGCGGCTGCGGTTAAAAAGCTGGAGGATCAAATTGCGCTGAGCGATGAGGCGGTGGTGGTGGAGCAGGTGGCTTACGTTTGGTTTAACCGTTTTTGTGCCTTGCGTTTTATGGATTTGAATCGTTACAACCGCATTGGTCTGGTGTCGCCAGCGGAGGGCGGTACGCAGCCGGAAATTTTGGCTGAGGCGAAGATGGGACACATAGATGAGAGTGTGGTGTCTGATGAGTCGATACGGGCAAACATTTTTGCTTTATTGGGCGGTACAGCGCCGAGCCAGAACCCTCAGGCTGAGGCGTATCGTTTGTTGTTGGTGGCGGCTTGTAACGGCCACCATAAGGCGATGCCTTTTTTGTTTGAGCGGATTGATGATTACAGTGAGCTGTTGATGCCAGAGGATCTGCTTTCGGAGGGGTCTATTTTGGCGCAGACCCGTAAGGCGATGACGGCGGAGGTCTGTGACGATGTTGAGGTGATCGGTTGGCTCTATCAGTTTTACATCTCTGAGAAGAAGGATGCGGTGTTTGATGCGCTGAAGAAGAATAAAAAAATAACTCCAGAGAACATTCCGGCAGCGACGCAGCTCTTTACCCCGCATTGGATTGTGCGTTATTTGGTGGAAAACTCCCTTGGTCGTCTTTGGATGTTGAATCGTCCTGAGTCGCGTTTGGCTGAGCAGATGGCGTATTACATTCAGCCTGAAACCGTGGAAGAGGACGTTTTACAGATTGAGTCTGTGGAGGAGATTAAGGTGTGTGATCCGGCTTGTGGTTCGGGGCATATGCTCACTTATGCGTTTGATCTGCTTTATGCGATGTATGAGGAAGAGGGTTATGACGCGGCTGAGATTCCTGAGAAGATTTTGACAAAAAATCTGTTTGGGGTTGAGATTGATGGGCGAGCAGGGGCGTTAGCGGCTTTTGCTTTGAGTATGAAGGCGCGGGCGAAGCAGCGCCGTTTTTTCCGTAAGCAGGTGAGGCCGAACATTTGTGTGTTGAGTCCAGTTCGGTTTGCTGAGGATGAGTTGTCGGAGTATATGGATTTTATTGGCCGAGATTTGTTTACCGAGTCATTGCAAGCGACGTTGAGTCAGTTTGGGGAGGTGGATAATTTCGGTTCGCTGATTCGGCCTGTGCTTACGGATGTTAAGGGGGTTGTGCAGCTGCTGGAAACCAAGGATGTTTCTGATCAGTTGTTTCTCAAACCAACTCATGAAAAAGTGCTGCACGTTTTACAGCAGGCTGATTATTTAAGCCCTAAATACCATGTGGTGATTGCCAATCCGCCATACATGGGGAGCAAGGGGATGAATGGGCGGTTGGGTGAGTGGTTAAAAGAAAACTACCCTGATGTGAAGTCCGATCTATTTTCAGCTTTTATTGTGCGAAATACTGAAATGACTTTACCGAAAGGTCAGCTCGGTTTTATGTCACCTTTTGTTTGGATGTTTATTTCATCTTATGAAAAATTGCGCTGTTTTTTGATTGACCAGAAGACCATCACTTCACTGGTGCAGTTGGAATACTCTGGTTTTGATGGAGCAACGGTGCCAATTTGTACCTTTAACTGTGCAAAATAATCACAACCCATCTTATCGAGCTGGGTATGTTCGGTTGTCTGATTTTAAAGGTGCAGCACTTCAAGGGCCAAAATGTCTTGAAATAATTCAAGCCGCAAGAAAGGCCGGAAAATAGAGTATGCCTTTTCACGAGATACTTAATAAGTCCGAAAGAAAAACTCTGGAGTTTAAGCGCGACTTATCCTCACCTAAGCCCACTCTCCAAGGCCGAAATCGCTGTCGTACTGGGCAAGAAGGACTATTATCAGGCGCTCAATCAAAGCCCCCCCCCAAGTCAAAACACTGCTCTCTGCCCTGAAAATGGGGATGAGCCGCACGGAATTGATGACTCTTCCCGATAAACCTAACAGTCGGTTGCAGCGGTACCGACTGGCGCTGAAAGGAATAAAAAATGAATCACGAAAAAAATGAAAGCCACGAAAAAGAGATGGAACAGTATTTCTTTCGAGCCTCGGCTGAGGATTTTAAGAAGATACCGGGGAGTCCGGTGGCGTATTGGGTGAGCCATGCACTTGCTCATTGTTTTTCGAAGGGTGCACTCATGAGTAATATTACCCCGCCTAAAAAAGGAATTGATACTGGAAGTAATGATGCTTTTTTAAGGTTTTGGTTTGAGCCAATAAAGTCAAACATCACATTTAAATATTCACTTGTAGATATGGATGTATCGAGACGATGGTTTAGATACAATAAAGGAGGTGGTTTTAGGAAATGGTTTGGTAACAATTATTATGTTGTTAATTGGGAAAACAATGGAGAATTAATAAAATCTTTTTCCAGAAGCACTATTCGGAACGAAAAATTTTTAAGGAAAAAACTCATTAACATGGTCTGATGTTACTTCTGCACGGTTTAGTGCTCGATATTCTGGAGAGGGTGCATTGCATGATAATTCTGGCCCATGTGCATTTGGAGATGATGAAAATGTAAAGATGACTCTAGGTTTTCTGTGTTCAAAACTTTCTAATCATTTTTTATCAGTCTTAAATCCAACATTGCACTACCAAATAGGTAACATAGCATCGTTGCCAATTATCAATTCAACCCAGAATTTTTCTAGGAGGATTATTGAAACTGCTATTACATTTTCGCAGTCTGATTGGAATGCCTACGAAACCTCCTGGGACTTCACTAATATGCCGCTCCTGAACCCCGAAAACCGACAGCCAATCCTGAAGGACACCTACCATAATCTCCGCAGCGACTGGCAAGCCACCACCCAAGAAATGCAACGCCTCGAAGAAGAAAATAACTGCATCTTCATCGAAGCCTACGGCCTACAGGATGAACTCACTCCCGAAGTCCCGCTAAAAGAGATCACCCTGACCTGTAACCCACATTATCGTTATGGCGGCAAAAAAAACCGATGAAGAGCTGGAAGCCCTGCTATTGGCAGATACGATGAAGGAGTTTATCTCCTACGCCGTCGGCTGCATGTTTGGCCGTTATTCGCTTGATAAAGAAGGCTTAATCCTCGCCAACCAAGGCGAAACCCTCGACGACTACCTAAAGCAGATTCCCGAACCGTCCTTTGCGGTAGATGAGAATAATGTCATCCCGATTCTCGATGGCGACTGGTTCAGCGACGACATCACCGAACGTTTTTTCAAATTCCTGCGCGTCACCTTTGGCGATGAGCACTTTGAGGATAACCTCAAGTTCATCGAGCAGGCCATCGGCAAAGACATCCGTAAATATTTTCTTAAATCGTTCTACCCCGACCATGTGAAACGCTACAAAAAACGCCCCATCTACTGGTTGTTCTCATCACCCAAAGGCAGCTTCAACGCGCTCATCTACATGCACCGTTATCGACCCGACACCGTCAGCGTGGTACTCAACGACTACCTGCGTGAATTCAGCACCAAACTGAGCCAGCGTAAAAACCACCTTGAAACCGTCAGCATCAGCGCCAGCGCCACCCGCAGTGAAAAAACCAAAGCACTGAAAGAGATTGAAAAACTCAACAAGACAATCCATGAACTGCAAGAGTACGAACGCGACGAACTCTATCCACTGGCCACGAAACAGTTGGAAATTGATCTCGATGATGGGGTGAAGGTGAATTACAACAGATTTGGTAAAGCGTTGAAAAAAATCGCTGGATTGAGTGGAAAAGGTTAGTTCACTATGAAAATAAAAAAACTAAAGATTCAGGGTTTTCGAGGGGCAACATCATTGAATCTCGTTTTTCATGAACGCTTGAATGTTTTAGTTGGTGTTAATGGTTCGGGTAAGTCAAGCGTATTGGATGCCACCGCATTACTGCTCTCTTGGATGACAAACCGAATTAAGGGCAAAGCGGGGAACCGAATTGAAAACGATGATATTCAAAATGGCGCATCCTACGTTGATTTGCAGCTTATTGCTCAGATTAGAGGGCATGATTTTAGTTGGAGCCGAGTGCAGGTACGAGAAGGGCACAGCAGGCAAAAGCGCATCTCAAACCTGAAGGAGATGACCGAAGTCGTTAAACAGATTCAGGAGGAGATCAGTACCAACCGTGAGCAGGTCAATCTTCCTCTGATGGCGTACTACCCCGTGAATCGTGCGGTCTTGGACATTCCTCTGCGTATTAGAGCAAAACATCGTTTTGGTTTATTGGCTGCCTACGACGACGCTTTGGCTGGGGGTGCCAGTTTCCGTCAATTTTTTGAGTGGTTTCGTGAACGAGAAGATCTGGAAAATGAACTCCGAAGGGATCAAGAGAGCATCTGTTCTGATCCAGAAGCCGTTTTTCCTGATCGTCAATTAGAGACGGTGCGCAGAGCGATAACGGGATTAATGCCTGAGTTTTGTAACCTTACTGTTCGGCGCAGTCCACTGCGGATGGAGGTTGAGAAAAAAGGCAAACGCCTAAGCCTCAGCCAGCTTTCTGATGGTGAGAAATGTTTAATGGCTATGGTGGGTGACTTGGCACGTCGGATGGCCATTGCCAACCCAGCCCGGGAGAAGCCACTGGAAGGTGAAGGTGTTGTGTTAATTGATGAAATTGATCTGCACCTTCATCCAAAATGGCAGAGGATGATCATGCCGCGTCTGCTTAAGGTGTTCCCCAACTGCCAATTTATCGTTTCGACTCACTCGCCTCATGTGGTGACAGCAGTGTATCCAGAAAGTCTGTTTCTTCTCTCTCAGTCAGAGCAGGGGCTGGTGGCAGAAAAAGCAGGGGAGTCTTATGGAAAAACAGTTGAGAGGGTTTTGGAGGATCTGATGGGGTTAGTGACCACTCGACCGGATGAGGTTGAGGAGCAGTTACAGCGATTGTTTGAAATGGTTGATACAGAGTGTTTTTCTGAAGCACGAGTACTTATTTCAGAACTGATTAGTGAAATTGGAACGGATCCTGAGTTGGTGAAAGCTGAGATGCTGATGCGGCGTAAAGAGATTATTGGCAAATGAAGTGGGTACGAAAGCGATCAGAGCCTAAAATTTTTACCGATTGGAAAGCGTTAGTCAGTGAGGCGTGGCAACCGAGTTACGCCAACCTTGGTGGTGTGGAAAAGCAGGCAGTAAAACAGGCGTTGATTCAAGAGCAGGGAGGACTTTGCTGTTATTGTGAACGTCGCTTAAGTGAGGCTGATTCTCACATTGAACATTTTAGGCCGCAAAGCGAGCCGGATGTTGACCCACTGGATTTTGCTAATATGCTCTGCTCTTGCCAGAGTCAATTGCGACGAGGGGAACCACGTCACTGTGGAAATTCCAAAGGGGCTTGGTTTGAGGAAGGTGTTTTGGTTTCACCGTTGGAGCCGGAGTGTGAAGGTCGGTTTTCGTATCGAGGTGATGGTGGTATTAAGCCGATGACTTCCAGTGATGATGCGGCGAGTGAAACCATTTCTCATTTGGCGTTAGATATACCCAAATTAAGAGCCTTGCGAGCTGCGGTAATCGCTCCTTTTCTTGATGATTTGACGGAGAGTGAGTTCCAAAATTTTGTTACAGGTTATTTGCAATATGATGCACAAGGGCAATATGGAGAGTTTTGGACGGTGATTAAATACCTTTTTCGGCGTACAGCAGCATGAGTAATCGAATTGAACAGGCACTGAATAAACTCTTTCAGCGTCACCGTATTGTTTTTTGGTACGACGTTAAGCAAGAACTGCGCGTTGACTTTGAAGCACTTGAGCTGGCTGACATCACAAAATTAGAGTTGCTTAACAATGAATTTTCGGTGAAATACCGTCTGTTACGCCAAGAGCCAAAACAGAAATTTCTGCTTTATCGTGAAGGATCTCCGCCAGCAGATCTTGATAATTGGCTACTGGATGTGCAGCTCTCTCAAGGTGAGTTTCGTACTGATCAGGTCGGTTTATGGTTGAGTGAGTTGGAACTGGGGTTGGAGTTTTCTGAATTACTGGAGGCTCATGTTGAATTTTTTAAAGCAATTAAACGTAAAGAGAGTTTAAAACGCTTGCTGACCTCCGCTGATACTTCGGCTGTGATTCGGTTAAAGATGTTGGCGGTCTGCGCGGGTGCGGAGCCACATTTGGAGACGGTACTGGAGGTGCTGTTTGCTGAGCTGGCAGAGGGGAGAGAGGAAAAGTTTACCTTGATGGTGCGTTGTGGTTTGGATGTTTTTCTTTGGCAGCAGATGCAGCGGATTTATGGCTATCACTCCGACAGTGCTGGCATCCGCGATTTTGTTATTCAACTGTTCAAATCTTGCTATGCCATGAGCACCGAAGGGAAGGTGTTGCTGACTTCAGATGCTCTGGTGTTGCTGAAACGCTGGAAAGACAGCCGTCAATATGAAGGCTGTTTTGAATCGCTCTCCGATGAATGTGCGGATCTGTTGGCCATTCAACAGGATCTCGACAGCAGGGATTTTCGTAGCCTGATGGGGCTGGATTATTTTCGGCTGATTGATCAAAAGATAATCACTGAGTTGGTGCAGGGGGTGGCGAGCAGAACGCTGCTTCAAGGTGAGGTCACGTTGTGGGTGCGTCAGCGACGACAGGGGCATTGGTATCGAGAGTATCGTCATCTTTATGCAGCGGTGGATTACGCGGCGCAGTTCATTCACGTGTTGAATGAGGTTACGTTACAGATGGAATCTCTGGCCGATGGCATTCAGCGGTACGCTCAAACGTGGTTTCGCCTTGATCAACTGTATCGAAAGTTTATCTGGCATGTACGCTGTTCTGATAAGCGCTCGTTAATGGAGGAACTTAGCCAGCAGATTGAAAATTTCTATTCAAATAATTATTTGTTGACTCTCAATGATCGTTGGCAAGTGCAGCTGGATGCTGCTCAGCACTGGAGCGCGCCACCGATTACGTTGCAAAAAGATTTTTTCAGTCGGTTTGTACAGCCTTTTCTAACCAAGGGTAAAAAAGTCTATGTGATTATCTCCGATGCGCTGCGTTATGAAATTGCGGATGAACTGCTCAGCTTGGTACGTCAAGAGGATCGTTTTGAGGCTGATCTTGAACCCGCGCTCTCAATGTTACCCAGTTACACCCAACTGGGTATGGCGGCTCTGTTACCGAATAAAACCTTGGAACTGATGGATAAAGGTACGGGGGAGGTGAGCGTTGATGGGCAGAGTTCGATGGGAACGGCTAATCGGCTTAAGATTCTCAGTCAGGCGCTTGAGCAGCGGGGTACGGCGCTTCGAGCCGATGAGTTTGTGGCGCTGAATCAGGGTGATTGCCGTGCTCTGGTGAGTGATCATGATGTGGTTTATCTCTATCACAATCTGATTGATAAAACGGGCGATTGCAGAGATTCGGAAGAGCGGGTGTTTGATGCGGTTGAAGAGACGCTGAACGAGCTGGTTAAGATGATTAAAAAACTGGCGAATGCCAATGCCAGTAATATTGTACTGACTGCGGATCATGGCTTTCTTTATCAGAATAAAGCGCTGGAAGAGAGTGATTTTTCCGTGGCAGAAGTGGAAGGAGAGCAGGTTCTCTATCGTAATAGACGTTTTGTTTTGGGTAGAGGCTTGCAGCGCGTGAAGGAGCTGAAAATGTTTAGCTCAGCTGAATTGGGTTTGACGGGCAGTATGGAAGTTCATCTACCCAAATCGATTAACCGCTTGCGGGTTAAAGGTGCTGGCAGCCGCTTTGTGCATGGCGGCGCTTCGTTGCAGGAAGTCGTTATTCCGGTGTTGAAAATCAATAAAAAACGTAAAAGCGATGTGTCGTTGGTGGAGGTGGATATTTTACGGGGGGACATGTCGGTGATCACCACGAATCAGGTGTCGGTGGTGTTTTATCAGCGTGAAGCGTTAACGGATAAAATACGGCCTAGAACCTTGCGAGTGGGTCTGTATACGGCTGATGGGGTGCTGATTTCAGATTCACATGAGCTTGTTTTTGATCTGGCTTCCGCCAACTCAAGAGAGCGTGAGTTAAACGTGCGTTTTGTCTTGAGCCGAAAAGCCGATGAGGTGAACGGGCAGAGGATTACGCTGCGATTGGAAGAAAAGGTGGCAGCTACTTCGCATTACAAAGAGTACAAATCGCTCTCTTATTTGGTGCGGCGCTCTTTTACCAGTGATTTCGATTTTTAGGGTGGTCTGTGAATGAGTCTCCTCGATGATAAAATAAACAGATGTTTTCCTGGTTTGGTGGTGCGTAAGGATCTGGTGAAAATCGTTAAGGGCAATGCGATTGTTCCTTCCTATGTGCTTGAGTACCTTCTTGGACAGTATTGTGCGACCAACGATGAAAATTCGATTCAGTCAGGCATTGAAACCGTTAAAGAGATCCTGAGAAAGCACTACGTGCATCGCAACGAAGCCGGTCTGATTCGTTCGATAATTAAGGAGAAAGGTCACTATAAAATTATTGATAAAATCAGTGTAGCCTTAAACGAAACACTGGATGTGTATGAAGCTGCCTTCTCAAATCTTGGCATTAAAAAAGTGTTGGTTGATTCGGCAACCGTAAAATCTCATCCCAAATTATTAGTTAGCGGTGTTTGGTGTATTGCCGATATTGATTATGAATTCACCGAAGATAAAGGCGTTACACCTTGGATGTTGGTGACGCTAAAGCCGATTCAACTCTCTCATTTTGATTATGAGGGTTATCTTGATGCTCGTAGAAAATTCAGTATTGATGAGTGGATTGACTTGCTGGTACAAAGTATTGGCTTTAACCCTGAATTGATGGGGCGACGTAGTAAGCTCACCCAAATTATTCGCTTGATTCCGTTTTGTGAGCGAAATTACAATTTGATGGAGCTGGGGCCTAAGGGAACGGGTAAATCCCATATTTATTCTGAGTTTTCCCCTCATGGTATTTTGATCTCTGGGGGTGAGGTGACGGTGCCTAAATTGTTTGTTAATAATTCAACGGGGAAATTGGGGCTGGTTGGCTATTGGGATTGCGTTGCGTTTGATGAGTTTGCCGGTAAAAAGAAGCGAGCGAATAAAGCACTTGTGGATATTATGAAAAACTACATGGCCAACAAGTCATTCTCCAGAGGGGTAGAGACTTTAGGCGCTGAGGCATCGATGGTGTTTGTTGGTAATACTCAGCACACCGTGCCTTATATGTTGAAACACAGCGATCTGTTTGATGAGTTGCCTGAGTCCTATCATGATTCTGCGTTTCTTGATCGGCTCCATTTTTATATTCCTGGTTGGGAAGTGGATATTATTCGTGGTGAGATGTTTTCTAATGGCTATGGTTTTGTTGTTGATTATCTGGCTGAGATTCTGCGCTCGCTGCGTAATCACGATTACTCAGATCGTTATCAGGATTTTTTTACTCTCTCTGCTGAAATTTCGACCCGTGATCGTGAAGGTATTCATAAGACCTTTTCGGGTTTGATGAAGATACTCTATCCTCATGGTGGTGTTACAACAGAAGAGATTGAAGAGTTATTGAAGATAGCGATTGAGGGTCGAAAACGGGTAAAGGATCAATTGATGCGCATGGACAGCACTTATGCTGATGTGCATTTTTCTTACACCGACCGATCCGGTGGGGTGCATTTTGTGCGTACTTTGGAAGAAGAGGCGTATCCAAATTATTACCATAAGGGCGTGAGTGATGTTTCTGACCAAGCTGAGGCAGCGCCACCGATTGAGAAGCTAGAGAGGGGAGTGTCAGCAGCTCTCAAAGAGCAGCACCTCTCTTATGGAGAGAATCAGCGTGGAATTTCATACGATCTGCTTTTTGGCGCATACCTTAAAGATGCGAGTACAATTACGATCACAGATCCATATGTGCGGCTGTATTACCAAACCCGAAACCTAATGGAGTTATTGGAAACCATTGTAAAATTCAGGTCGAATGATAAAGAAGTGTTGGTGAATTTAGTCACAGTGGAAGATGAGTTTAAGGGTGCCCAGCAACAGGAATATTTTGAGATGATCAAGTCAGAGTGTGCCGACACAGGCATTCGGTTCTGTTGGAGATTTGGCCAAGGAGAAGGCATCCACGCACGTCATATCGTAACGGATCACGGTTGGAAGATACTGCTTGATCGTGGTTTGGACATTTTCCAGCATTACGAAATGAACGAGGCATTTTCATTTGGTAATCGCCTGCAACAGTGTCGGTTATGTAAGGCATTTGAAGTGACGTATTTGAAAGCATAAGCTGGCTTTCACACTACCTATATTTTAACTGGAGCAAGGTGTATGCGGTTTTTTTTTCAGGCGTTGTTGCTGTTCTCTCTGCTGCCTTTTGGCTTGCAAGCGAGTGAAGGCGAGCGCCTACAAGCGTATGTTGATAACCTTAAAACCCTGCGCGCCGAGTTTGTGCAGCGGCTTTATGACGACAAGGATCAGCTGATCCAAGAGAGTCGTGGGCGTTTTTTATTGCAGCGCCCCGGACAGTTTCGCTGGGATTATGAAAAACCCTACGCGCAGTTGATCGTCTCTGACGGCAAAAAAGTCTGGGTTTACGACCAAGACTTGGCACAGGTGACGGTGAAGACATTGGATATGGATCTCGGTTCTGCACCGATTTTATTGCTCAGTCAAAAACAGCCCTTGGCCGCTGCGTTTCAGATTATGGCGCTGGGGAAAAAAGACGACCTCTCTTGGTATAAATTAACACCGCATCAAGAGGAGAGTGATTTTAGCGAGATTTTTCTGGCGCTGGATCAAAAGGGGCTGAAGGTGATGGAGCTGAAAGACGGCTTTGGTCAAGCGACTCAGATCCGTTTTATGGATCTGGAGAGCAACATTGAGTTGGATAAAAAGCAGTTTCATTTCAGCCCACCGGAGGGGGGTGGATGTGATCGGGGATCTGTAGTGAGCTTGGGGCGACAAGGTTCGTTGTTGGACGATGAGCAGAACGCCTATCGACCCTTGGCAGATCGTCTGCGCCCGCAAAATCTCTCGCAATTTGTAGGGCAAAGCCATCTGTTGTCGAATTCTGCGCCGCTGCGCCAAGCGATTGAAAAAGGTCATCTGCATTCGATGGTTTTTTGGGGGCCGCCAGGCAGCGGTAAAACCACCTTGGCGCGTCTGCTGGCG
Source organism: Gammaproteobacteria bacterium (assembly GCA_030949385.1). Lineage (NCBI taxonomy): Bacteria > Pseudomonadati > Pseudomonadota > Gammaproteobacteria > Gammaproteobacteria bacterium. Next base: position 73,199 of record JAUZSP010000001.1, read on the forward strand.
GCCCATTGTGATGCGCAATTTTTGAGTCTTTCGGCGGTGATGTCGGGGGTGCGGGAGATTCGTGAGGCGGTGCGCGAGGCGAAAGCGGAACGTCAAAACAGCGGTCGTCAGACGCTGCTGTTTGTGGATGAGGTGCATCGTTTTAATAAATCTCAGCAAGATGCTTTTTTGCCTCATCTGGAAGACGGCACGCTCTTTTTTTGTCGGCGCGACGACGGAAAACCCCTCCTTTGAATTGAATAACGCCCTGCTGTCTCGGCTGCGTACCTATTTGTTGAAACCACTGGAGCAAGAGGCGTTGTTGGCGGTGATCGAGCGCGCCTTGAGCGAGAAGGCCGGTTTGGCGGAGCGGTGTGTGTTGATCTCCGCTGAGCTGCGTTTGCGACTGGTGCAGGCCTCGGACGGCGATGCGCGACGGCTGTTGAATCTGTTGGAGTTGGCTTCAGATATGGCTCAGCCGTCAGAGTCTGGGGTGCTGATTGATGCGGAAGTGGTGATGCAGGTGACGCGGGAAAGCCTGCGTCGTTTTGATAACAAAGGCGATCTTTTTTACGAGCAGATTTCGGCGCTGCACAAGGCGGTTCGCGGCTCCAGCCCCGATGGGGCGTTGTATTGGTTCTGTCGCATGTTGGATGGCGGCTGTGATCCGCTCTACATTGCGCGGCGAGTGGTACGGATGGCCTCGGAGGAGATTGGTAACGCCGATCCGCGTGCGCTGCCCTTGGCGCTGGATGCGTGGCAGGTGTACGAACGTCTGGGAAGCCCTGAAGGGGAGTTGGCCTTGGCGCAGGCGGTGGTCTATTTGGCTTGTGCGGCGAAGAGCAACGCGGTGTATAAGGCCTTTAATGAAGCGTTGGCTGATGTCAAAACGCACGGCAGCTTGGAGGTACCGATGGCGCTGCGTAACGCGCCGACGGACTTGATGAAAGAGATGGGGTTTGCTGAAGGTTATCGTTATGCGCACGATGAGGTGGACGGTTTTGCTGCGGGTGCGTGTTATTTTCCTGATGGCTGGGATGAACAGGAGTATTATCAGCCCGTTGAACGGGGCTTGGAGATTAAAATTTCAGAAAAATTGCGCCAGTTGCGGGCTAAAAATCGTCTGTACCGGCAGCAAGAAAAGGAGTCTAAATAGTGTTGTCAGCGGAGTTATTGCCTCAATTTTTAATCTGGGGCGGTTGGTTGTTGGCTTTTTGGGTGCTGTTTGCTGTGTTGCGTGGCGGCGATTGGCGATTGATGTTGCACGTCTGTGGCAGTCATCGTTTTTTGGCGCTCTCTTTGGCTCTGGCTCTGTTGTGGGGTTTGCGGGCTAATTTTGTGCCGGGATTGAGCTTTCACTTGCTCGGCGTGACGGCACTGACCCTGATGTTGGGCTGGCGTTTTGCGCTGCTTTCGGTGGCGTTGGTGCTGGCGTTTGTAACGCTCTATTGGGGCACGGGTTGGCAGACTTATGGGGTGAACTTTTTTCTCTTGGGCTTGCTGCCGGTTTGGGTTTGTCATCGCCTCTTTGTTTTTGCGCGTCAGAGCTTGCCGCACAATTTTTTTGTCTACACCCTGTTTAACGCCTTTTTTACCGCTGCGCTCACCAGTTTGCTGGTGGTGTTGACGGCGGTGTCGTTGCTGCTGGTGGCGGACTTGGAGCAGTACAGCCGTTTGGCTTATGAGTATGTGCCCTTTACACCGATGATGCTCTTTTCTGAAGCGGTCTTTAACGGTCTGCTGATGACGTTTATGGTGATGGTAAAACCCGCCTGGGTGAGCAGTTTTAGCGATGAAGTCTATCTGCACGGTAAGTAGAGATTTGAGAGTAAGTGTATGTCTGAGTTGAAAACAGTGGATCATAAGGTGTGTGCGGAATTATTGGCTTCTGCTGCGAAGAGCCCGCGTCTGCGTAGCCATAAAAACATGCACACCCGTTTGGATGAACCGGTGCAGCGCGTGTTGATCGCGTTGCAGAGGGGGACGTATGTGCAGCCTCATCGCCACCCGCAGGCGCATAAATGGGAGCTGATTTTGGCCGTGCAAGCGGAGACCTTGTTGTTGCTGTTTGATGATGATCGCAAGGTGACTGAACGCGTTGTGCTCTCGCCTGCCAACAGCCCTTTGGCGTTGGAGCTGCCGCCCAAGACGTGGCACACGGTGCTGCCGGTTGAGCAAAATTCGGTGATTTTGGAGGTCAAACAAGGCCCATTTGATCCTCGTGAGGGGGCTGATTTTGCTCCTTGGGCACCGCAAGAGGGTGAACCTGCGGTGGCTGATTTTTTGCTCTGGGCGCAACAAGTAAAGCTTGGGGGGCGTTATGATTCTGGGTGGCGAGGTTGATTTTTCGTGGTGTTGGGGGGCGTTTATGGCTTGCGCTGTTGGTTGCGGTGCTGTTGGTGTGGTGGATTAATCCTCAAGTTGAAATAGAGGGCTTTCATCAACAGCAGGTGACGGCTCAGCTAAAAGAGGAGTTGACGCCAGCGAGGCTGCAACAACGGGTTGAGCAGGCGCTGCTGGCCGAGGATCTGGATCTGGCGCAGGCGTATCTGAATTTGACGCAGGATTTAAAGCTGCCTGTTGCGCCTAAACTACAGGCTGCGATTGCAGAACAAGAGGGGTTTTTTAGCAGCGGCTATCGCAACAGCAAAGAGTTTGGCAAGGGTTTTATTTTCGGTGAAGGTGACTCCAATGCCGCTTTGGCGGGCAGTATCAGTTCTGATTTTACTGTGGTGGGGGATTTGCGGGATCTTTCCATAGAGGTCGGACATTATTTGCACGATGAAGAGGTAGATCATTTGGTGGCCTCTCTGTCAGCGATCAGTTTGGCCTTGAGTGCGGGCACGGTGTTGTCTTTGGGCAGTGCCGCAGAGGTGACGTTGCCGAGTAAGATGGCATTGTCGTTACTCAAGTTTGCGAAAAAAAGCAGGCGTATTTCCGCTTCATTTTTGCTTTCATTGAGAAAATGGGGTGCTAAAGTGGTTAAGCTGGAGCCGATTTTTAAACACAACGCGGCGATGAAAGGGGCGGATCACCTGAGTCCTAAAGCGTGGTCTGAACTGGGGGCGGTGGTAAAACGCAGCGTTAAGTTGGAAAAAATTGAGACGTTATTGCAGCCGATGAGAACGATTCAGAAAAGCTCGGGCAGCATGAACAACAGTTTGAAGGTGATGCGGTACGCCGATTCAGTCGAGGATCTGCCGCGCTTGAGTAAACTCACGCAGGCGTTTGGTGATCGCTCTGTGGCGGTGTTGAAAATTGTCGGTAAAGGCGCGTTGAAAACCAGCAAGTGGGCGCTAAAAATGGGGCTTGCGCTCTTTGCCATGCTGTTTTCGTCGCTCTATTTTTCCATGAGCCTAATTTTTTCTTATGCGTTGAAAAAAAGCCTCATTGGCTGAGGCGTTCATCGGACGTTTCAGTCATGCACGATGTGCAGGCTTTGAGCTTCATCACGCAGAATATGGCCGCTGTGAGCCGGAAAGTGGCCGCGCTTTCGATCTTTAAAATAGAGTTTTAGTGTTTCATTGATGACCGGAAAGGCGAGTTCATCCCACGGAATCTCTTCTTCGTTAAACAGCTTCACTTCCAGACTTTCACTGCCTGCTTTGGCCTCGCCGTTTTTGAGCTGCCCCTGAAACAAAATGTAGACCTGACTGATGTGCGGCAGGCTGAACAGCGTGTAGAGCTTGAGGTTTTCGGCCTCTGCATAGGCCTCTTCGTAGGCTTCTCGGGCTGCACCTTCCGCTGCGGTTTCACGGTTTTCCATAAAACCAGCGGGCAGCGTCCAGAGGCCGTGACGGGGTTCGATGGCGCGGCGGCAGAGTAAGATTTTACCTTGCCACTCCAGCAGGCAGCCGGTGACGTTGTTGGGGTTTTGGTAGTGAACGGTGTCGCAGTGGTCGCAGATAAAACGGGGCAGGTGGTCGCCCTCGGGAATGCGTTGGCTGAGGGTTTTGCCGCAGTGGCTGCAATAGTTCATGGTGGTTTAGAGGCCGGTTGAAAGTTTGAGTATAGCATTCTGTTTTTAGCCGTATAATAGCGCTTTTTGGTCGCCAAGTAAGGTTGACGGGAGTTCTGTTTTGTTAAAAGTAATTGTGATCGACAGCCATCATCTGCCCCGAGATGCGGATTTTCCGCCATTGGATCTGCCTAAATACGGCTGGGAACAGTACGTCGATCTGGATCGGCAAGGCATGATTGATCAGGCGTTTCGCATGGAGGTGGTGGTCTCTGTCGCCACGGAGATTGATGTGGCGATGTTGACCGAGATGCCGCGTGTGCGTCTGTTGGTGGTAGGGGATCGAGATAAGGCGACGTTTCCAAAAGAGCTGGCGGCGGAGCGGGGCATTGTGGTGTGCGATACGGGCGATAAAACATTGAGTGCCGGTGCGGAGCCGTTTTGCAGTGAAGTGGTGACGGTGATTGAGGCGTTTTTGGCGGAGAAAACGATTCATCAAATTGTTTAATTAATTCCACTCTCTCGTTTACTAAGGATTAAGTTATGTCTTTTTTTCAAGTTCCTTTATTTGCTTACATGCTGGTGCTGTACAACGCTTTGGCGTTTATTCCTGAAACCCCTGAGGCTATTTTGAGCAGTAATGTGTTTAGTGTGAACATGCTGTCGGGGGCGCACCTGTCCATGTCCGTGAACGGGCTGTTGATTTTGATCAGTGTGTTATTGCTTTACATTGAAGTGGTGAAATCAACCCGCTCCAGTACCGCATCGGTGATTGATCATGCGCTTTCTATGCTGGTGTTTGTGGTTTTTTTGGTGGAGTTGTTGGCGGTCAAAGCAGTCGGCAGCCAGACTTTTTTGATTTTGACCTGCATGGCGCTGTTTGATGTGATTGCGGGGTTTACGGTGACGATTTCCACTGCGAGGCGGGACATTGCGGTGGGTGGCTTGTAATTGATGATCTTGATGGATTGGTAGGGTGCAATAACCGTAAGGGCATTGCACCGATAAAACAGAGCAAGAGCAAATTCCTCTCAATCCTCTTTTTTCAAATCAGGAAGCCAAAGACTTAATTTCGAAGAGAACTCAAACAGCATGGGCATGAACTTATCACTTGAATCTAGCCCTTGGTACTGTAATCCAGTCGCTCCATCAAATAACAGAAACAATCTTGCCGAATCACCTTTTCATTCAGGGTCAACATGGATGGCATCATGGCGCGTTTCAGTTTCAGCTGCCCATGCTCAATTTTAAAATAACGCGCACTGATTTCATTGCCCTTCTCATCGTAGGCCAGCAGCGGTTGTTTCAGCTCCGTTGAGACGTGACCAAACACGCTCCCAGCGGGCAGCTCCTGAAAATTGAGGTGATCCAGTTGCGGCGAGAGGTGCAGCTCGGCTGTTTCGTGGCTGATAAAACTGAACGCCACCTGCGGAGCTATTTTGACCTGCGCCACGGTGTGAAACAGATCCATGTCGTGCGCTGCCACGTCGTGTTGAGCGATGTGATCCATGTGCAGACAGGCATCGAGAAACTCAAAGGCGTGTTGGATGCCGCGTTGCTGGCCGACACGCCCGCACTCCAGCGTCACCGAGGGGCAGAGCTGGGAAAAAGCCTGCGACTGCACCCCGCGAGGGCGAGTGAAATAGACCACCGTGCGTGAAAACAGCGTCGCCAGTTGAAAAAAAGGCTGCTCCAGTACGTTGATGCAAGCGTAGTGCGGATTGAGGCCGGTGTTGTTGTGTAGATCGACGCTGGCAAACAGATGCTCCTCGCTCATGCGCTCGTAGACCTGTGTCATCATGTGGGTCTCTTCGCATTCTGGCTCTTCGCTGCCCGGCCAGCAGCGGTTGTAATCGGGCTGATTGGGCAGGCGCCGCAGACCTTTGTGAGCGGCCAGCACATTGCCAACAAACAGGGTCAGAGCGCGGGGCAGTTTTTTAGAGCGGTATTTTTGCAGCAGTTGCTGCATCGCCAGAAGGCCGCTGTCCTCGTTGCCGTGGAGTAAAATCGAGACAAATAGGCGCTCCGGTTTTTCGCCCTCAAGATGAATCAGAGCCGAGCCGCCGAGCAAGCCCAACAGTGTTTTGGCGGAACTCTGCTCGAAGCCTTTGGGGAGATGATGCCACTCTTTTAACATGATGATGATCGCTGCATGGTGTGGTTTAAAGACTCCAGAGGTGAACGGGTTTGGCTTGGTTTTGCCGTGACAGACAGGCGCGGGTCAGACGCTGCATGTCGCGGCCATGACGTTGAACGTATTTTTGTTGCCAGACCGCACCGGTTTGTTGGTTTTCCACCCGCGCTTCGATGATGCCCAAGTAGTGGCTGATGTCGCGCTGATGGAGGTTGAGATCAAACAGCCCTTGGCGCGCCAGCGGCAGCAGTTCATCCAAAATTAGACGGCGCAGATTATGGCGTTTGCCATCGAGCCAAACCACCTTGGTCTGTAGACCGTTGCGCGCCGCGTGGTAAAAATTATCACGGCAGCGGGCAAATTCAAGCTGGCTTTCGGGCAGCGTCTCGTGCTGGCTGAGGTAGTGAGTCAGGCCGTAATAAAAAGCCGCGTTGGCGATGTTGTCGCAGAGGCTCGGGCCGCTGGGCAGAATGCGCTGTTCGATGCGCAAATGAGGAATGCCCTGTTGATCAAAACCGAGCAGAGGGCGATTCCAGCGCCAGAGGGTGCCGTTGTGCAGCCTTAGGTGGGGCAGGGGCTGCGGGTCGTCTTCAAGATTCAAGGGCAGCAGCACGGGGAAGTGCTGCTGATTTTCAGTAAAACACTCCATCAAGGAGTGGTAGGCAAAACCGGAACCAAAGCCAACCCGATGCAGAGGGCCATGAGCGGCATCGGCGTAACCACCGACATTGATCGCCTGTTCAAACAGCGGAATACGGGTCTCATGCCAGAGCTGTTTGCCAAACAGATACGGCGAATTGGCGCAGGCGGCCACCAAGGGTGCTGAGGCGATAATAGAGGCGTTGTAATAGCGATGGGCGTGAGTCAGTGGCACTTGCAGATGGGTCTGGAAAGAGGTGGTGGCCGCTTCGAGCATGACGTTGCTCTGTTGGGTTTTCAGCCGTTCGTGACCTTGAATGTCGATCTGCAACGGTTGTTCTGCCCGAGCGTGAAAGACCTGTTCATTGAGGGCGTGGTAGCGTTTTAGGCTCGACATGTTGCGCGGGTTGAGATCAGACCGTTGCAGGTTGGGCAGGGTGCCGCTCATCAGCAGGTGGGCGTTCATGCGCCGTGCTTGCTGGTGGCACTGCTGCCAGCGGTGCTCTAATTGCTGTTCCAGTTGGGAGAGGCTGTCGTGTGTCAACGGCAGCGGTTGGCTGTTGATCTCGATGTTAAACCGCGCCAGCTCGGGGGTGATGTTGGGGTTGTTGAGCTGCTGGATAAAGGTGTCGTTGATGGCGGCGGGGGCGAGTTCGTTGTCCAGTAGCCACGCTTCCAGCTCGAAGCCGATTTTGAGCGGCTGGTTGGCCAGTGCGCCCTCTTTGAACCAGCCTTGAAGCTGTTCTGTTTCCGTTTTGAGTTTCTGCTCAAAACGGGCAAAATCTGCGTCACTGAAGTGGCTAACGTCGATCTCTTGCCCCATAACGGTGTGCTCCCCGTGTTAACCAAATAACCCCACAAAGATCAGCCCAACGGCAATGTAGATGGCCGCTTCCAATGCGCCGATGGCGACGTTGCGCTGATCGACCACCTCTTCGGAGATGTTGATCCCCGGTAGAATAATAAAACGCGCCACCAGAGAGACGATGGTTTGAATCAAAAACATCAGCAGAGCGATGCCGCTCCATGCCAGCAGTGAGGTGGTCAAGTCACCGGCGTTGTAGACCACGATGCCAGAGCTGGCGGTGACCGCCAAGGCGACCCCGATGCGATGACCGGTGAAACGCACCGCCAGAGCGAGGTTACCGTCGGCAATCTCTTGTGCCAAGGTGCGGTCTGGGTAGTGGTGTGAGAAGACGGTGGCGCGGTAGCGGGTGGCCAGATAGAGAATGATTTGTGAGACGATGTAGCCGCCGAGCAGGGCAAGCAAGCCGATCAAGCTGTTGCCTTCTACCCAAGACATCAGGGCGCGCAGAATAATCGCAGTAGCGATCATATTGCCTGCATCCACCAGACCGACGGCGACGTTGTCTTTGTGCAGCTGTTCTTTGACCGAGATCTCGGGCAGGGAGATGTAATCAAACACTTGGTGGGTGAGCCACATCAGCGCCAGACCGGCAAATCCGTAGCTGAACATTAAGATGATTTCATGTACCGGATCGGTACCGGCTTCACCGGCTACTGCGCCCATGAGCATAATCGAAACGCCGATCAGTGCGCCCGCCATGGAGATGCCCATGGCGAAATTGTCTTCTTTGGAGACGGTGTCGGTCAGTGAGGTGCTGGCCAATGTGCCAGAGAAAAAGCGGATGCCGCCCAATACCATCAGAACGATGACGAGGTCGATAAAGTAGTAGAGGAATGAGGCATCGTGTAGAACAACGTAATTCATGATCTTAACTCCCTGAGAGATCTCACTTGCCACCAAAACGACTGCGAGAGCTGGAGCTTCCGCGTGTGCTGGCACCGAAAAAAGAGGACGTGCGTTTTGTGCTGCTGGTCTTACCGCTGAGTGAGACCGGTCCGCGATTGGTTTTACGAATGCTGCTGTTGCGTTTTTGCATGCTGCTGTAGGTGCTGATCCGTTGTTGACTGCTGACATTGCCGTAACGTTTTGGTTTCGGCGTTTTAATTCCCTTATTGGCCAGCTGTTGTTGACCACGATCCCAGCGTTGACGATCCCCTGCGGTACCGTAAGCGCCTCGTCCCCAGTCATTATAGTAGCTGTTATGACGGCTGCGGTTCCAGTTATCATAACCGATTCTTTGTCGTGAGCCGAACATGCCCACCACATCGCTGAGCAGGCGGTATTGGCCGTACCACTGCCAAAAGCCACCGCCGCTGCTGTTGTTGACCCAGCTGCCGTAGTTGGGGTTGCCCACCAGTTGGCTGCCTGCGACGTTGCTGCTGGTGGCCTGTTTGGGGACATTGACCCGAGGCAGAGTGCCACCAGAGAGATCGGCCAGCGTATTGACCACATCTTGCAGGGAATCGTTGTAGACCAGTGGATCGGTGGCAGCGGTGAGAGCGTCCAGTTCTTGAGCGACGGGCAGATATTGGTTTTTGTTGTCGGGACTCTGGTTGAGTGCGGAAAGGCGCTGTTTCAAGCTTTGGAAATTAGCGCCACGGCTGGTTGCGTCTTTTTCCAGTTGAGAGACGATTTCATCCAGCTCGGGTTTTTGTTGGCGCAGTTTTTTAGCGTAGTGTTTGATTAGTAGGGCGTTGCTGAGGCTGCCTCGATCAAGCTTGTTTTCTAAGGCGTTGAGTTGAGATTTGACAAAACTGTGGCGTTTTTGAATGTCTTCGGCGTACTTATTGGAGCAACCGCTGAGCAGCAGCAAGAGAAAAATCAGCAAAAAAAGATGCATGGCAGAGCCGCCGTGTTTGGGCATGGTCTGTTTTTTAATCATGGAGTGACCTTTAAAAGGTGGGTGAGCTGTGTCAGGTCGGTGCTGTGATTTTCACGCATCATCAATAACAAAGCCGAACATTCGATGGGGCTGTGAGCTGAGGGATTGCAGTGCATTGTGCCATTGAGATCAACGTACGCAACCGCCGTACCGATGTCGTGTTGCATCAAGCGGCAGACGATCTCAGACCAGCTGAGGTGGTTGAGTTGAATGTCAAAGCGGTGGTACTGATCGCTGCTGGAGTTGAACATGTTTTCGATGATCTGCTCTGAACCGGGAGCAGCAAAACTGCGCACGATCATGCCAGGATAGGCGCGCATGGGACGAATAACAATATCGGCTCCCGCCTTTTGCAGCCGCGTCCGGTTTTGATCATCGACACATTCGGCCAGTACCGTGGCTTGGGTGCCGGTTTCGCGCAGCCGATGTAATATGTCAAAGGTGCGGCTGTCGGAGAGGCTGTCGTTTTCGGCTTTGGCCAGTACCACAATCAGTTTGGCGTGCTGAGCATTGACCGCCTGTAAACTGGCGGGATGGGTGGCGCTGCCGTGGTAGTGGGTCAGCTGTTCGATCTGCTTGATGCTGTTCGGCAGCCCCTGTCCAAATTCGCGGCTGAGAAGTTGGATCGGCAGCTGGGCAAAAACGCTGCTTTGAAACTGCTCGATCAGGCGTTTGAAGTACTGTGCGCCGTGTGCAGCGGGAGTGTTGATAATCAAAATGTGGTTGTGCATATTCCAGATCCATTCGCCCCGCAGTTGACGGCGGCGTTTTTCGGCTCGGTAGTCAAAATAGTCACCGGCGGTTTTGGCCAGCACAAAAATCCCGCCCATGTAGATTAACAGCGCGGTGGCACTGCGACCCCAAAAGGTCTGGGCATAGAGGTCGCCGTAACCGACGGTGGTGATGCTGGTGAGGCTGAGCCAGAGGGCATCGCCGAGGGAGAGTTGTTCAAATTGAATCATCGCTGCGCTGTGCAGCAAAATAATGAGGCTTAGGTAGCCAGCGGTACGAAACAGGGCGCTGGCCATCTGATGTTGGTCAGGCTCCGGTTTACGGTGCAACAGGTGAAACAGCCAAGTGAACATGTCTGTTAAATATTCCAGCGGTGTAGTGTTGGCATAGTACCTTTCTAGGCTGAGGATGTCCTGTTTTTGGCGGTTGAGATTGGGTGAGTTATTGATGATGTTCGGCCTATAACAAATTTATCTAAAAAAGCCATTGACGCAACGGGTCGCTTTGCATAGAATCGCAGCCCCTGAACGGGGTGCAGTAGAAAGCACTTCGGGACAGGTCGTCGGGGCATAGCGCAGCCTGGTAGCGCATCTGCTTTGGGAGCAGAGGGTCGGGGGTTCGATTCCCTCTGCCCCGACCATTTTTTTATAGTATGCACGAATTTTGTTTCGTTTCTGCGCCCGTAGCTCATCTGGATAGAGCATCGGCCTTCTAAGCCGAGGGTAGCAGGTTCGAACCCTGCCGGGCGTACCATGTTTGACCGTTTTATGGTGAGCGTAGCTCAGTTGGTAGAGCCCCGGATTGTGATTCCGGTGGTCGTGGGTTCGAGCCCCATCGTTCACCCCAAAATTTTGCGGGCTGTTAGCTCAGCTGGCAGAGCAAAAGCCCGGCAGTGCCGGGCTTTTTTATGTTGAAGATTTGTTTGAGCGGTACATTTCACTTTGCGAGAGTGGCGGAATTGGTAGACGCGCTGGTTTTAGGTACCAGTGGGGTAACCCGTGAGAGTTCGAGTCTCTCCTTTCGCACCATATTTTATTCACCCACTTTTTCTCCCCATATTTTTTTAGAGGTGCCAAATGCAGATTTCCGTGGAAGCTAAGGAAGGATTAGAACGCCAACTGACGGTTCAAGTCCCCGCTGAGCGCATTGATGAGACGGTGGCAAGCCGTCTTAAATCGTTGATGAAAACAGCGCGTCTGGATGGCTTCCGTCCTGGCAAGGTGCCTTTGAAGGTGGTGCAAAAACGCTTTGGTGAGCAAGTTCGTCAAGAAGTGATGGGCGATATGATTCAGACCACCTTTCAAGAGGCGTTGGATCAAGAGAAAATTCGTCCGGCGGGCATGCCACAGATTAATCCCAGCAAAATGGAGCTAAGCGAAGGTGCCGGTCTGGCGTATACGGCCACCTTTGAAGTCTACCCTGAGTTTAAAATCAGTGGAACAGAATCTATTTCTGTTGAGAAGCCTCAAGTTGAAGTGGGCGATGCTGATTTGGAAAAAATGATCGACAACCTGCGTAAGCAGCGTTTGCAGTGGGATGCAGCGGATCGTGCAGCGGAAGACGGTGATCGTTTGACCATTGATTTTGTTGGTTTTGTTGATGGTGAGAAATTTGAGGGTGGCAGTGCGGAGAATACACCTTTGATTCTTGGTTCCAACTCGATGATTGAGGGTTTTGAGTCACAGTTGGTCGGTGCATCCGCCGGTGATGAAAAAAGCATTGAGGTGACTTTCCCTGAAAACTATCAGGCAGAAAATCTGGCGGGTAAAGTGGCTACTTTTGAGATCAAAGTTCATAAGATTGAAGTGTCGCAGTTGCCTGAGATGAGCGAAGCGTTTGTTAAAGAGATGGGCATTGAAAGCGGTGATGTTGATGAGTTGCGCAACGGTGCAAAAGACAACATGCAGCGTGAGATGCAACAAGCGGTGAAGAAAAAAATCAAACAACAGGTGATGGACGGCCTGTTGGCGCAAAACCCCATTGATGTGCCTAAAGCGTTGGTGGAAGAAGAGATTGAAGCGCTGCGCAAGCAGATGGTTCAGCAGATGAGTGAATACGCGCCGGGTGCCGATGGCAGCAGTTTTTCCGATGATATTTTTCGTGATGAAGGCACTCGTCGTGTCAAACTAGGCCTGATTATTGCCGATGTGGTCAGTCAGGCGAAATTGAAGCCCAGCGAAGAGAAGATGCGTGAGATGATTGAATCCATCGCCGCACCTTACGAAGATCCGCAGCAAGTGGTGAATTATTACTACAGTAATAAAGAAATGTTAAACAACGTTGAAGCGGTGGTACTGGAAGAAGCGGTGGTGGATTGGGTCATGGATCAGGCGCAAGTTTCTGAAAAAGCGATGAGCTTTGATGAGATTATGAACCCCGCTAAACCGAGTGCTGCTGCTGGAGAGTAGATATGAAAAATGGACTGTTTGATTCTGCTGCAATGACACCACAGGCGCTGGGTTTGGTGCCGATGGTGGTTGAACAGACTCCCCGTGGAGAACGTTCTTACGACATCTATTCGCGCCTGCTAAAAGAGCGGGTGATCTTTCTGGTCGGTCCGGTGGAAGATCAGATGGCCAACTTGGTGGTGGCGCAGTTGCTCTTTTTGGAGTCGGAAAATCCCGATAAAGACATCTCGCTTTACATTAATTCTCCAGGTGGTTCGGTGACTGCCGGTATGTCGATCTACGACACGATGCAATTTGTTAAACCCAATGTTAGCACCCTCTGTATTGGTCAAGCGGCCAGTATGGGTGCGGTTTTATTGACTGCGGGCGAAGCAGGTAAACGGCATATTTTGCCCAACTCACGGGTGATGATTCATCAGCCTTTGGGTGGTTTTCAGGGGCAGGCGTCGGATTTTGAAATCCATGCCAAAGAAATTTTGAGTGTTCGTGAGCGTTTGAATAAAATTTTGGCGGATCATTCAGGCCAATCTCTTGAGAGCATTGCGGCGGATACGGAACGCGATAATTTTATGAGCGCCGATGAAGCCGTTGCGTACGGTTTGGTCGATCAAGTGGTGAATAAACGCTAGTTAGACTGCACTTAATGTGAGTCTGTGGTTGCAATCTGCACGAGATGTGCAAGGCGTAAAGCGTAGAATATCTGACCCTACGGGATGTGAGGCCGTCGTCCACTGAATTCAATGTTGTTATCTGCTTGAAAAAAAGTGGGGTAACACCTATGGTAAGGCAAATTAGATTGGTACTTAGGATCGTGCAATGAGTAAAGATCAAGAGAAAGGTTCTGATAGCGGCAAGCTGCTGTATTGTTCGTTTTGCGGTAAAAGCCAGCACGAAGTCCGCAAATTGATTGCAGGGCCGTCGGTGTTCATCTGTGATGAGTGTGTTGAGCTGTGTAACGACATCATTCGTGAAGAGATGGAAGAAAAATCCATCACATCTACGTCTCGCTTGCCTAAACCGCATGAGATTAATCACTCTCTTGATGAATATGTGATTGATCAACGACGGGCGAAAAAAGTCTTGGCAGTGGCGGTTTACAATCACTACAAACGTCTTGAGTATTCTAAAGGCAATGATTCAGTTGAGTTGGCCAAGAGCAATATTTTGCTGATCGGGCCGACGGGTTCCGGTAAAACGTTATTGGCCGAAACCTTGGCGCGTCTGCTGGATGTGCCGTTTGCAATTGCCGATGCCACCACCTTAACCGAAGCCGGTTATGTGGGTGAGGATGTTGAAAACATCATTCAGAAGTTGTTGCAAAAGTGCGATTATGACGTTGAAAAGGCTCAGACGGGCATTGTCTACATTGATGAAATTGATAAAATTTCGCGTAAATCAGACAATCCTTCCATTACCCGCGACGTTTCGGGTGAAGGGGTGCAGCAGGCGCTGTTGAAACTGATCGAAGGCACCGTTGCTTCGGTGCCGCCGCAAGGCGGGCGTAAACATCCGCAGCAGGAGTTTTTGCAGGTGGATACCAGCAACATCCTCTTCATTGTTGGTGGTGCTTTTTCTGGTCTGGACAAGATGGTCAAAGAGCGTTCTGAGAAGGGCGGTATTGGCTTCTCTGCCGAGGTCAACAGCAAAGACGATCAGCGCAGCATTGGCGAGTTGTTGGTGGATGTGGAACCAGAAGATCTGATTCGTTACGGTTTGATTCCTGAGTTTATCGGTCGTCTGCCGGTGATGGCAACTCTGGAAGAACTGGATGAAAAAGCGCTGGTACGCATTTTAACCGAGCCGAAAAACGCCATCAGCAAGCAGTACGCAAAACTGTTTGAGATGGAGGGCTGTGAAATTGAGCTGCGTGATGATGCCCTTGCTGCGGTAGCGCATAAAGCGATGGAACGCAAAACCGGCGCACGTGGTTTGCGAACCATTCTGGAGCACGTTCTGTTGGACACCATGTACGATCTGCCTTCGATGGAGAACGTTAAAAAGGTGGTGGTTGATGCGGCAGTGGTGAACGGTGAGTCTGAGCCTTATCTGTTGTTGGAAGACAATGATGAGTTGATTGCAGCAAACTATAAAAAAGCGGCTTCTGATGAGTAGTTTTTTCTAAGTTGCCCCGTTTTTTTGTTAACAGAGGCGCGCAGTGAGATTGAGAGTTTTATTAGACCTTAATCACACGGCGCGTTTTTTATTGGCCAATAAATAATTTTATGCTTGAAATGGCGGCTTTTGCCCCTATTGTCTTTGCAAGCCTAATTTTAACGAGGATGCTCTAATGGACAACGATAACAGTTCGATGGTGACAGGCGGTCAGGTAACGATGCTTCCCGTACTTCCGTTGCGAGATGTGGTGGTTTATCCGCACATGGTGATTCCGCTGTTTGTGGGGCGTGAAAAATCGATTAATGCCTTGGATGCGGCGATGTCAGGCAATAAACAGGTGTTGTTGGTGGCGCAAAAAAGCGCTGAGGTAGACGACCCGAATGAATCTGAGATTCACCCCATTGGTACCTTATCGACCATTTTACAGCTACTGAAACTGCCTGATGGCACCATTAAGGTCTTGGTTGAAGGCACCCAACGGGCTGAAATTACCGAGTTGGTGGCCGAAGAGGGCGATTATTTCAGTGCCAATATTAGTCTGATTGAAGAAGAAGTGCTTGACGACGACCGTGAAGTGGAAGTCTTGATTCGCTCGATCATGGGTCTGTTTGATCAATATGTGAAATTGAATAAAAAAGTCCCGCCAGAGGTATTGACCTCCTTGGCGGGGATTGATGAACCTTCGCGTCTGGCGGACACCATCGCAGCGCACATGTCATTGAAGTTAGAAGAAAAACAGAAAGTATTGGAGGTGGTGAAGGCGAAGGATCGTCTGGAGCACTTGATGCGCTTGATCGAAGGCGAATTGGATCTGTTGCAGATCGAAAAGCGCATCCGTGGTCGGGTCAAACAGCAGATGGAAAAAAGCCAGCGTGAATACTATCTGAATGAGCAGATGAAGGCCATTCAGAAAGAGATGGGCGAATTGGAAGATGCGCCTAATGAGATCGAAGATCTGGTGGCGAAGGTTAAAAAAGCCGGAATGCCCAAAGAGGCGCGGGAAAAAGCCGAGTCCGAAATTCAGAAGTTAAAAATGATGTCGGCTCAATCCGCTGAGGCAGCGGTAGTGCGCAATTACATTGACACCTTGTTGAGTGTGCCGTGGCGCAGACGCAGCAAAGTCAACAGCAGCATCTCTGCTGCCGAAGACGTTTTAGCTGAAGATCACTACGGTCTGGATAAGGTCAAAGAACGCATTCTGGAGTACCTCGCAGTACAGCAACGGGTGAAAAAACTCAAAGGGCCAATTCTTTGTCTGGTGGGGCCTCCTGGAGTGGGTAAGACCTCTCTGGGGCGTTCCATCGCTCGTGCTACAGGGCGTAAGTTTGTTCGTATGGCCTTGGGTGGCGTGCGTGATGAGGCGGAAATTCGTGGTCATCGTCGCACCTACATCGGCTCCATGCCCGGTAAGATCATCCAGAACATGATCAAGGTAGAGAAGAAAAATCCGCTGTTTTTGCTGGATGAGATCGACAAGATGTCGATGGATTTTCGTGGTGATCCCTCTTCAGCTCTATTGGAAGTGCTTGATCCCGAGCAGAACCACACCTTTAATGATCATTATCTCGAAGTGGACTTTGATCTTTCCGATGTAATGTTTGTTGCCACCTCCAACAGTTTGGCCATTCCAGGGCCGTTGTTGGATCGGATGGAAGTGATTCGAATTCCTGGTTACACGGAAGACGAAAAGATCAACATCGCCATGCGTTATCTGGTGCCGAAACAGATAAGCAGCAACGGCTTGAAAAAAGGCGAGCTGAACATCACAGAAGAGGCGATTCAGCAGATTGTGCGCACCTACACCCGTGAGGCGGGAGTGCGTAATTTGGAGCGTGAAATCTCCAAAATCTGTCGTAAAGTAGTGAAAGAAATTTTGCTGGAGACAATTGACGGCGAGATGGTGGTGAAGGCCGATAATCTGGATAAATATCTGGGGGTTTATCGTTTCCGTTACGGTCGTGCTGAAGAGAGTGATCAAGTCGGTCAGGTGACCGGCTTGGCGTGGACGGAAGTCGGCGGTGAACTGCTGACCATCGAGTCGGCAGTAATGCCAGGTAAGGGTCGTTTAAGCAACACCGGCCAGTTGGGCGATGTGATGAAAGAGTCCATTCAGGCGGCCATGACCGTGGTTCGCAGTCGCGCCAAGCTTTTGGGGCTGGCAGCGGACTTCCATGAGAAGCAGGACATTCATATTCACGTCCCAGAGGGGGCAACTCCCAAAGACGGTCCCAGTGCCGGTATTGGCATGTGTACGGCGCTGGTATCCTCATTGACGGGCATTCCGGTGCTGGCCAATGTGGCCATGACCGGTGAAATCACTCTGCGTGGCGAGGTGCTGCCCATTGGTGGTCTGAAAGAGAAGCTGCTGGCGGCACACCGTGGTGGCATTGAGGTGATCCTGATTCCAGAGGAAAACCGCAAAGATCTGGCCGAAATCCCAGCTAATATTGTCGCCAAGCTCGACATTCGTCCTGTGCGTTGGATTGATGAGGTGTTGGATATGGCATTGCAACACATGCCTACGCCTCTGCCCGAAGAAAAATCGGATAAGAGTGGTGATGATGCAAAGGGAAAAGAGGCTAAAAAAGCCGAACCGCTGCGCCATCATTAAAATAGGCTAAAATTACGCTGGCTTCTGCTTGACAGCCCTTTGCTCGGCTTGGTATAAATCCTCGCCGCGTTAGAGGAGAGGCTGAGCGGAAGCGAAGTGATTCGAGCAAGTAAAAAATTTTAAGAACCAAGAACCCACCTGAGGGAATGCGAGATGAATAAAACAGAATTTATTGAAGCCGTCGCTGAGAATGCAGATGTGCCTAAAACAACCGCAGCCAAAGTCTTTGACTCTATGGTTGATGTTGTTTCCAGCAGTTTGAAAGACGGTGAACAGATTACCTTAATTGGTTTTGGTACCTTTTTAGTGCGTCATCGTGAAGCGCGTAAAGGCCGTAACCCACGTACCGGTGCTGAGATTGAAATCAAAGCGTCCAATGTACCGAGTTTCAAAGCTGGCAAAGCGTTAAAAGATGCAGTAAACTAGCGCGCTTCTGATCTAGGGTGTTTAGCTCAGTTGGGAGAGCGTCGCCCTTACAAGGCGAATGTCGGGGGTTCAAGTCCCTCAACACCCACCATTTTTGGAGCGGTAGTTCAGTTGGTTAGAATACCGGCCTGTCACGCCGGGGGTCGCGGGTTCGAGTCCCGTCCGCTCCGCCAGCATCATGAAGAAGGGCACCTATTAGGTGCCTTTTTTTTTAACTGTTGATTCAGTATAAATTTTCTTCCTACTCTTAAACGGATTGGTCTACAGCAATGTTACAGTCTTTTAGCGATGGTATAAAAAACTCAAAATGGTTGGCTTACGGAATCATCGGTTTGATTATTATTCCGTTTGCTTTTTTTGGTATCAGCTCCTATTTGAGCGGTGATGGCAGCAGCTATGTGGCCTTGGTCAACGGGGCTGAAATCTCTTCGCAGGCGTTGGATCGAGAGTACGCTGAGCAGAAAAATCGGCTGCAAAAAGCCTTCGGTGGTAAATTGCCTGCCGGTATGGGCGATGGCGGGTTTTTGAAAGCGCAAGCCTTGGAAGCGTTGATCAACCGTGAACTGTTGCGCCAAGCTGCTGATGAAGAGGGTTATCGCATTGGCGATGACCTGTTGGCTAAGCAGATTCGCTCCGAGAAGGTGTTTCAAAAAGAAGGGCGCTTTGATAGCACCACCTATGAAGCACAATTACGCTCCATCGGTTACTCCTCAGCGCAGTTTGAAGCCTCGGTGCGCCGTGCAGCCGCTTTGGATCAAATCCGTCAAGGTTTGGTGGACAGCGCCTTTGTGCTGCCCAGTGAGCAGCAGCAGATCGAACTTTTGAAGCAGCAGCAGCGTGAAGTGGCCTCCATTGCGTTGCCGTTGGCCAATTATCGTCAAGAGACCACGGTCTCTGCGGCGGAAGTCGAAGCGTATTTCAAGGAAAACCAAGCTCGTTATCAGTACCTTGAAAAAGTCAAACTGGAGTATCTGGAGCTGGATGCCGAGGTGTTGTTGCCTGAGGTGGAGATTGAAGCGGACGAGCTGCAAGCCCTTTATGCTGAGCGTAAAGCGAGTTTGACCAACACTGAAGAGCGGGTTGCAGCCCATATTTTGTTGAAACTTTCTGCCGATGCTTCCGATGAGCAGATTGAAAAACGTCAGCAGGAGTTGTTGGCGATCAAGGCTCGTTTGGCAGCAGGTGAATCCTTTGCGGATGTTGCTAAAGCCGTTTCGGAAGACCTCGGTTCTGCCAAACAGGGCGGCGATCTGGGCAGCGTTGCAAAAGGCATGATGGTTAAAGCCTTTGAAGAGGCGCTGTTTGCCCTGCAAGCGGGTGAGATCAGTGAGCCGGTGCAGAGCCAATTTGGCCTGCATCTGATTCAGCTTAAAGAGATTAAAGCGGAAAGCATTAAGCCGTTTGCCGAGGTTTCCGCTGAGTTGGAAGTGGAACTGAGACAGAAAAAGGTGGAAGAGTCGATCTTTTACGACCGCTCTGAACTGCTCGGTAATGAAAGTTACGAAAACGTTGACTCCCTCTCGCCAGCAGCAGAGGCCACTGGACTGAAGGTGCAGGTTTCTGACTGGATTGAACGTGGCAGTGTGAAAGGCATCGCCCAGTACCCACAAGTGCGCCAAGCCGCCTTTAGCGAAGAGGTATTGCAAGAGGGGCGCAACAGTGCCGTGTTGGAGTTGGCAGACAATCATCAGTTGGTGATTCGTTTGAAAGAGCATCAGCCTGCTCGGGTCAAACCCTTGGCTGAGGTCAGCGATGAGATCAAAACTGTGTTGCTGGATCGCAAAGCCCGTCTTGCGCAGCAAGCAGCGGCGGATAAGCTGTTAACGGCGCTGAAAGCTGGTGACTCTGTGCAAGCCTTGGTGGATGAGGCTAAATTGAACTACAACGAAGCAACGTGGGTCGGGCGCAATGAAACAGCGCAAGAACCCGCGTTGTTGAAGCAGTTGTTCAAAATGGCCAAACCGGCAGCAGGCAAACGCAATTTTGATCTGGTGCGCCTGCCTTCGGGGGATCAGACGGTGCTGATTCTGAGTGGGGTTAAAGCGGAGGATAAGACGTCGGATGCGGATAAAAGTAAAACGGCTCCGGCGAACAATGATCGTCTGGCTCAATCCCGTGGTTTGGCAGAATACAGCGCGTGGCTTGAGGTGTTGAAGTCAAAAGCGGAGATCGTTCGTCGCGCTGATCTGTAACATGAGCTTTTAAGTTCCTCTGCTTCCGCGTGGGAAATAAACAGAGACAAAAAAGCCCGACCTAGGTCGGGCTTTTTTTATGCCGCTGACAAAATGATAAATCAGATGTAAGGGTTGGGCATCGCCGAGATATTAAAGCCACCGTCCACGTACATCACTTCACCGGTGACGCCACTGGCCAGATCTGAACAAAGAAAGGCGGCGGAATTGCCGATCTCATCAATGGTGACGTTGCGGCGCAGCGGAGAGCAATCGGCGGCGTAATCGAGCAATTTACGAAAATCACCGATGCCCGCAGCGGCCAAGGTGCGCACAGGCCCCGCCGAAATGGCGTTAACACGGATGCCTTTTGGGCCAAGAGAGTAGGCCAGATAGCGCATATTGGCTTCCAAGCTCGCCTTGGCAACGCCCATGACGTTGTAGTTGGGCATCGCCATTTCAGCGCCGATGAAGCTCAAAGCCAGCAGCGAACCGTTACGGCCTTCCATCATTTCACGCCCCGCTTTGGCCAGTGCGCCGAAGCTGTAGGAGCTGATGTCGTGTGCCAGCTTGAAGCCTTCACGATCGACCTGAGCGGTGTAATCACCTTCCAGTTGTTCCTTGGGGGCAAAGGCGACGGAATGGACAATGATGTCCAGACCATCCCAATGTTTACCCAGTTCGGTGAAGACCGCTTCGATCTGATCGTCACTGGCGACATCGCACGGCATGACGATCTCAGAATCGCAGTCGGCGGCGAATTGTGTCACGCGTTCTTTTAGACGCTCGTTTTGGTAGGTGAGCGCAATCTCAGCACCTTCACGATGCAGGGCTTGAGCAATACCCCAAGCAATGGATTTTTTACTGGCGACCCCAACGATGAGAGCGCGTTTTCCTTGAAGGAAGCCCATGAATAACTCCGGTTGTTTTTTTGTGTGCTGAATAATAGTCTGTATCGCGCGGTAAGATACCCTAGAATTGTCTTTTTTTCTAGCAAAGGAATCGTTGATGCTCAAAATTACTCCTCTGAGTCGGTTGTTTTTTGGCTCTGTTGCTCTTCTGCTCTCTCTGTTGCCTTCTCTGCTGCTGGCTCAAGCGTCGATGGGCTTGGGTTATAGCCCAAAATACGCCGCTGGATTTGATCATTTTGATTACAGTAATCCCAACGCGCCTCAAGGCGGTGAGTTGGTCTTGGCCGGTTTTGGTACCTTTGAGACCTTAAACCCTTATCTATTAAAAGGCCTTTCTGCTGAGGGTTTGAATGGTCTGGTGTTTGAGACCTTGCTGGAAAAAAGCTTGGATGAGCCCTTTAGTATGTACGGCCTGTTGGCCGAAGACATTGAGCTGGCGGCTGATGGTCTGTCGGTGCAGTTTCGTCTCAATGCCGAAGCGCGTTTTTCCAATGGCGATCCGGTGACCAGTGCAGATGTGAAATTTTCCTTTGATACCTTGCGCAGCGATCAAGCGCATCCGCAATTTCGTATTTACTGGGCTGACATCAAGCACGCGGTGGTCTTGGATAAACGTAACATTCGTTTTGACTTCGCGCGTAAAAACCCAGAGCTGCATCTGATCTTGGGTGAGTTGCCGGTCTTTTCTCGCGCTTGGGTGGGGGATAAGGCGTTTGACAAGGTGGTGAGTAAAACCCCCATTGGCAGTGGCCCGTATCGAGTGGCTAAATTTGAGACCGGCAAGTACATCCGTTATGAAAAGAACCCCGATTATTGGGCAAAAGAGTTGAACAGTCGGCGCGGTTTTTATAATTTTGATTCGGTGACGTTTAAATATTACAAAGACATGACCGTGGCGCTGGAGGCCTTCAAAGCCGGTGAGTTTGATTTTCAGCTGGAGAATCACTCCAAGCGTTGGGCGCGTGATTATGATGGCAGTAAATTTAAGCAGGGTTTGATCAAAAAAGAGACGGTCTCGCACAGCAACAACGCCGGAATGCAGGGATTTGTGTTTAACAGTCGGCGTGAGGTGTTTCAAGATCGACGGGTGCGGCGTGCCTTGACTCTGGCCTTTGATTTTGATTGGTCGAATAAAAGCCTGTTTTACGGTCAATACGTGCGCTGTGACAGCTATTTTAGCAACACCGAGTTGGCCGCCGATGCGGGTAAACCCGTTGGTGCGGAATTGGCGCTGTTAAATGAATTCCGTGATCAACTGCCTGTGGCGGTGTTTGCAGAAAAAAGCCGTCCACCTGTGAGCAGCAATCGTCGCCAGTTGCGTCACAATTTACGCCAAGCGAAAAAATTACTGACCGCTGCCGGTTGGCAGATCAAGCAGGGTCAGTTGGTGAATGCAAACGGCAAGGTGTTTGAATTTGAGTTTTTATTGGCGCAAAAAGGCTTTGAGCGCATTTTGGCTCCCTTTGCGAGCAACTTAAAAAAGTTGGGAATACAGATGAACTACCGCACCGTTGATACCTCGCTCTATCAACGCCGCGCCGACACCTTTGACTTTGACATGATGGTGGTCAGCTACGGTCAATCTCAATCGCCTGGTAATGAGCTGAAAGCCATGTTTCATTCTGATTCTGCGGATCAAAACGGTTCGCGTAACTACATGGGTTTGAAAGATCCGGTGGTGGATGCGTTGCTGGATAACATAATTTACGCCAAAAATCGCGCCGAGCTGAAAGTGGCGGCGCAAGCGTTGGATCGGGTTTTGATGCAGGGGGAATACCTGCTGCCCAATTGGTACATCGACACACACCGCATCGCCTATTGGAATAAATTTGCCTACCCAAAAACCTTACCACTCTATTTTTCAGCCACCGATTGGATGCTGAAAACCTGGTGGTCTACCGAGAAGCCTTAATGTGTTGACCTATATTTTAAAACGTCTGCTGCTGATGATTCCGACCCTGTTTGGTATTATGTTGATCACCTTTTTGGTGACTCAGTTTGTCCCAGGAGGGCCGGTGGAACAGATGGTCAATCAGCTGTCCGGTAAAGGCGGGGTGGCGGAAGCCAGCTCTGGATCAGAGAGTCTTTATCGCGGTCAACAGGGGCTGGACCCTGAAATTATTGCCAAAATTCGCAGCCAATACGGCTTTGATAAACCGGCCTATGAACGTTTTGTGATCATGATGGGCAACTACCTGCGTTTTGATTTTGGTGACAGTTATTTTCACCATAAATCGGTGATGGAGTTGGTGGTGGATAAATTGCCGGTCTCCATTAGCTTGGGGATTTGGACCTTTTTAATCACTTATTTGGTTTCGATTCCATTGGGGATTAAAAAAGCGATTCGAGACGGCTCGCGTTTTGATGCTTGGACGAGCACCTTGATTTTAATCGGCTACGCCATTCCGGGGTTTGTTTTGGGCATCACGTTGCTGGTTCTGCTGGGAGGGGGCAGTTTTTGGGATCTGTTCCCGCTGCGAGGCTTGGTCTCGGACAACTGGGATCAATTGCCGTGGTGGAGCCAAGTGACGGATTATCTATGGCATATGGTGTTGCCGATCACAGCCATGTCCGTTGGCAGTTTGGCGGTGATGACCTTATTAACCAAAAACAGTTTTGTCGAAGAGATTCGCAAACAGTATGTGATCACCGCGCGCGCCAAGGGTTTATCGGAAAATGCGGTGATGTATCGGCATGTGTTTCGTAACGCGATGATTCCGCTGGTGACGGGCTTTCCGGCAGCCTTTGTGGGTGCTTTTTTTACCGGCAGTCTGTTGATTGAGCAGATTTTTTCTCTGGATGGTTTGGGTCTGCTGGCCTATGAGTCGGTGTTGCAGCGCGATTATCCGGTGGTTTTGGGGACGTTGTATATGTTCAGTATTTTGGCCTTGATTGCAAAACTGTTGTCGGATCTGAGTTACGTTTTGATTGATCCTCGGATTCAATTTGAGTCGGCTTCATGAGCGGCGTGAAGGCGGTGCAGGCACTTTCGCCAGCGGCGCGGGCGTGGCGGCGTTACAAAGCCAATCGACGCGGTTATTACAGCCTGTGGATTTTTTCGTTGCTGTTTGTTTTGAGCCTGTTTGCTGAGGTGTTGAGCAACGACAAACCGCTGCTGCTCAGTTATCAAGGTGAGCTGT
The DNA here is from genome assembly GCA_030949385.1 of Gammaproteobacteria bacterium. Lineage (NCBI taxonomy): Bacteria > Pseudomonadati > Pseudomonadota > Gammaproteobacteria > Gammaproteobacteria bacterium. The sequence goes on from JAUZSP010000001.1 coordinate 97,173, forward strand.
ATGTGCCGCTGTTGTTGAGTTACCCCGAGACCACTTTCGGCGGTGATTTTGAGACCGAAGCGGATTACAACGACCCGTTTATTCGCGAGCAGCTTGAGGGCGGTGAAAACTGGGCTATTTTTCCTCTGAATCAGTACAGTTACAACAGCATCAATTTTGAAACCGAGCACCCCAACCCTGCACCGCCTTCGGCGGATAATCTGTTGGGCACCGATGATCGGGGTCGGGATGTGCTGGCGCGGTTGATTTACGGTTTTCGTATTTCGGTGCTGTTTGCCTTGGCGTTGACCGTGGTGGGGACGTTGATCGGTATTTTAGCCGGAGCGTTGCAAGGTTATTTAGGGGGGCGGTTTGATCTCTTTATGCAGCGTTTTATCGAGGTCTGGGGTTCGATGCCGGAGCTTTATTTGCTGATTATTTTCTCGTCTATTTTCCAGCCGAGCATTTGGCTGCTGATTATTTTGCTGTCGCTGTTTGGCTGGATGGGGTTGGCGGATTACGTTCGTGCTGAATTTCTGCGCGGGCGTAATATGGATTATGTGCGCGCCGCGCACGCGCTGGGGGTCGGAAATCGGCAGATTATGTGGCGGCATCTGTTGCCCAACAGCATGACCCCGGTGATTACCTTTCTGCCCTTTCGCATCAGCGGCTCTATTTTGGCGCTGACCAGCCTCGATTTTCTCGGTTTGGGCGTGCCGCCCTCAACACCAAGTTTGGGTGAATTGCTGTCACAGGGCAAAGAGAACATTGATGCGTGGTGGCTCTCCATGAGCACCTTTGGGGTGCTGGTGGGGACGTTGGTGTTGCTGATTTTTATTGGTGATGCGCTGCGTGAGGCGATGGATATTCGGCGGGGGTGAGGTGTGTTTAAGATCAATCACAGAGGAGTTAGAACATGCAAGGCGAATTCAAACGAGTGACTTCCCAATTTAGAAATTGGGTGACCGTCGATGGTGAGGCGGGAGCCAGTGGTGAGGGCGGTTTTAAAGCGGAAGCGGGGCGTTATCATCTGTACATCTCCCATGCTTGCCCGTGGGCACATCGGGCGTTGATTTTTCGTGCCTTGAAAGGCTTGGAAGAGGTGATTTCTCTCTCGGTGGTGCATCCGTTGATGCCTGTTGAGAGTTGGCGTTTTGGTGCTTATCCGGGTTCGACGGGGGATCATCTCTACGGGTTTGAGTATCTGCATCAGCTCTACGCCAAAGCCGGTGCCGATGCGGATCAACTGGTGACGGTGCCGGTGTTGTGGGACAAACAGCGCGAGACGATTGTAAACAACGAATCCTCTGAGATCATTCGCATGTTTAATTCGGCCTTTGATGCGTATGGTGAGGCTGATTTGGATTTTTATCCTGAAGCGTTGCGCGGGGAGATAGATGCTATTAATGCAGTGATTTATGAGCGGGTGAATAACGGCGTTTATCGTGCTGGTTTTGCCACCTCACAAACCGCCTATGAAACAGCCTTTGATCTGTTATTCCAGACTCTGGATGAGCTGGAGTTGCGCTTATCAACGGGGCGTTATTTGGTTGGTGAGCAGATCACAGAAGCGGATTGGCGCTTGTTTACCACACTGTTGCGCTTTGATTCGGTCTATTACGGCCATTTTAAGTGCAATAAAAAACAGCTACGGCAGTACCCTAATCTTTGGGCGTATACGCGAGAGTTGTATCAATACCCTGAGGTGGCGCAGACGGCGAACATGCAGCAGATTAAATACCATTATTACGCCAGTCACCACAGCGTAAATCCGACCGGTATTGTGCCGAAAGGGCCAGAGTTGGATTTTCTTTTTCCGCATGGGAGAGATTAAAAAACAGCTCTCGAATGAGAGCCGAAGAGGAGAGTAACTATTTTGAAACGATGATGCGTTCACCGCTGCTTAAATTGATCGCCACCAAGGCGTTGAGGTTGGCATCGGTGACCAACGCCCGATCACGATAACTGTCCAGCGCAATGCCGACGGGATCGCTAAAGTCGGGGCCCGAGCTGGTGTGGTTGTCGGAGAGTACGCTGCGATCACCGCTCTTCAGATCAATGGCGATTAAGGCTTTGAGATACGCATCCACCACCAAAACTCGATTTTTGGCGGCATCTAGGGTGATGCCTTGCGGCAGTTTGAGATTGGGGCCGTTGCCGGTTTGCTGATCGGAAATCACGGTGCGTTCACCGCTCTCCAGATCAATGGAGATCAGAGCATCCAGATAAGAATCCACCATCAAGGCACGGTTGCCTGCGTTATCCATGACGATGTTGGCCGGTGAGCTGACATTGGGGCCACTGCCCATGCCACCTTCAAACAGCATCGTGCGGTCACCGGTTTCTAAATCCACCGCCAGAAGCGCGTCTTGATACTCATCCACGATTAAAATACGCCGATTGTTTTTATCCAATACGGTGTTATTGGGGTTGATCATCGCCGGACCTGCTCCGATGACCTTGCCGCCGGAGAGAATGCGTCGTTCGCCGCTGAGCAGATTGATGCTCACGAGGGCGGAGAGGTTGCTGTCGATCACCAAGGCCAAACCGCTGTTGTGATTGAGGCTCAGATCAATGGGGGTCAGCAGTTGTGGGCCGCTGCCAATCTCGCTGCTGCTGAGGATCTGGCGTTGGCCGCTGCTCAGGTCGATGGCCAACAACCCTTTTAGGAGTGAGTCCAGCACCAAAATACGGTCATTGGCGGGATCAAATACCACGCTTTCAGGAAAACCCATAATCGCATCGGTGTTGTTTGAGGTAGAGGAAACCCGCTGACGCAGACCGCTGTTGAGGTCGATGGCGATCAGCGCATCTTGGTAGGTGTCCACCACAAAGGCGCGTTGTTGATTGGCATCCAGCGCCAGCCCCACCGGCCAAGTGAGTACGGTGCTGCCTTCGCTCTGGTTGTCTGACAGAATGTGTCGATTGCCGCTCTCCAAATCAACGGCAAACAGGGCTTTTAGGTAGGAGTCGAGCACCAAGGCGCGGTTGTTGATCGGGTCAAGTACTACGCTGTCAGGCCAAGAGAACGGTGGTCCGTTGCCTCTTTGATTGCCAGAGAATCGTTGTCGCTGGCCGCTGTTGAGGTCAATGCTCATGACGCCTTTGGGATCGACGACCAAGAGCCGTTGGTGGACGGCATCCAGCACCATGCTGTGGGTTTTATTCAGTGGCAGGGTTTTGCTGCTGGTGGAGAGAATTTTACGCAGGCCGGAGGCAAGGTTGATGCTGATGAGCAGGTCTTGGCCGCTGTCGATCAGCAGGGCGTGTTGTTGGCGCGCGTCTAAGGTGAGGCTGGCCGGTGAGCCGAGAAAGACCGCTTGGCGTTTGATCAGGCTTTTGGCCGCCGTGCGGTTGCGGTTGCCGTGGCTGTCGAGGGTCTCCACCACGATGCGGTTGTCGCCTTCTCGCAGAGGGATGATGGCGCTCCAGTGGGCGAATTGATCACTGCTTTGCGCTTGCACGCCGTTGACCCAAATGCCTTGTATGGGGTCGCTGTCGCGGGCGCTGCCACTGACCTGTAATTGCGGGCTGTTGGTTAGGGCGATGGCGGTGGGGAAGTGGATTTCGGCAAGGGGGGCGATGCCGTTGTCGTTGTTGGGTTGTGTCTCTACTTGTGGGTTGCTGTTGTTTTTATTTGCAACACAGGCGCTGAGCGTCATCACAAGCGTGAATATAAAATGTGCTTTTTTCACGCGCGTTATCCTCGTCAAATGGGGAGTTCCTTTGAAGCGGCGGAGTATAAGAGCTGTTTTTTTGCCTGTAATGGTTTAGAAGATCGGCGGTTTTTTTTGCCTGATTGGCTGAAAAATGGGGAAGAAAAAGAAGATAGGCGGCGGCTTATGCAAGGAGGGTGTTGGCTCTTTTTTGTTTTTATTGGCGCATTGCCCTTTGGTTAATGCGCCCTACGGTGGGGTGGTTTTAGGATTGTTATTTAGAGGGATTGTGTGGCCAACTGCGTCGATTGAGAACGTAACCGCCGACTTTTTGAGAAAAAGGGATCAGCAACAGACGGTGTAAACGTGAGCACTGGTTCACACTTTCAAACCCGTGAAGGCCAATGTTCATCTTCTGCTGACCTTGGCGAGGTTGAGCGCGGTAGGTGCCAAAGAGGCGATCCCACCACGGCAGATTAAAACCAAAATTGCTGTTGGTTTCGTCCTCTTCTACGGAGTGGTGAATTCGGTGCATGTCGGGGGTGACCAGAACCCAGCGCAGCACCCGATCCAGTTTGGGCGGCAGGCTGATGTTGCTGTGGTTGAACATCGCCGCGCCGTTGAGAATCACTTCGAAGATCAACACCGCTACCGCTGCGGGCCCGAGCAGAATGATGGCGGCAAATTTAACCGTCATGGAGAAGAGAATTTCCAGCGGATGGAAGCGTAGGCCGGTGGTGACATCAAAATCGAGGTCGCTGTGGTGGACGCGGTGCAGCCGCCACAACATGGGCAGAGCGTGTACCAGAACGTGCTGAAAATAGATCACCAAGTCGAGCAGGATCACCGCTAACAGCACCGCCAGCCCCTCGGGCAGGGAGAAATAGTTGAGCAGCCCCCACTGTTGTTGTTCGGCAAAGGTGGCCATGCCGATGGCAGCGGTGGGGAAGATCAGTCGTAGGACGATGCTGTTGAGCACCACCAGTGCGAGGTTGTTGAGCCAGCGTTTGGGTTTGCTCACCAGAAGAGTGCGGCAGGGTTTGAGGCTCTCCCACAGTGCCATCAGCAGGAATACGCCAATGAAAAAGCTCAGGCGCACGGTGGTTTCGTTTTCCAGCAGAGTGGTGAGGGTCATGGGGGTCTCAGTGGGTGGTCACGCGCAATAAATGATCAACACAAGCGACCATTTTGCTGCGTTTGAACAGCAACTGCCAGCGACTGCCTCCGCACTGTCGCCACAACACGGCAGCCCGAATGCCCGCCAGCAGCAGGACTCGGATGCGGGCGGCGGTGTCGTTGTTTTGCAGGTGGTTGTTGTTGCCGTTGACCATGATGCGAGGGCGCAGGGTGCTGATGGTGTCGCCGTACAGCCCCGCCAGCCGTGCGATCATGTTTTCGTGCAGGGGGCCGAAATGCTCCAGCTGCTCCTGTGCCGCCTGAATGCCTCGTTGAATGCGGTTCAGCATTGCGGTGTCTTTGATCAGTTTGCGTTCTAGGTGCATCAAGGTCATGACGTAGCGGGTCAGATCCACATCCCGTTTGTCTTCTCCGCCTTGCAGTTGGTCGCGCAGCACGATCAGGCCGCCGCGTAGGGGAACCTGTCCGCCGTAAATGTCCTCTACGTCGCTGGCTTCCAGTTTAAACAAGCTTTGTAACAGTGGCTCAAAAGCGTCGTTGTCACCTTTGCCGTGGTAGGCGAAGGCTTTGACTTGATGGGTGGCTTGGAAGAGCGCGGCTAGGGCGATCATTTGATCTTCGAGGGTGTGGGACATGGGGTGTTTTTATCTTGCTTGCGGTTGTGATTAAGAATTTGGATTATAAGGTGCTTTGAGCGTATTGCAATCATGTTGCGCTGGGGTGTTGGGTTTGGGGGCTTGCTTTAAGAGGTGCTTTGGGTTATAAATTCTTTTTACGCCGTTTTTTTCTGTGATGGCGTTGGGGGTTTTTATTTAACTGTTTGAAAATACTGGTTTTATTGTGTGTTTTAATTCCTAACGGGTTTGATAAATGGCCTAAATGATTGGGGTTTGACTGATAACACGGCCTGTGGCCGTACTTTTTTTGCCAATATTGTGTTGGTTTTTATGTAAGTTGTTGGTTTTTAACGAGATAGAAAGACTTTAAGAATTGGCCGTGTTCACTAAATAAACGGCCACTGGCCGTTTATTACAGAGATGCAGCAGGCGCTCCGCGCCTACTGCATCGGTTCTGCGGATGTCCATCCCCTTGCTGGCCGACGCTGCGCGCAGTCCATCAAGCGCCTGAACCGGACGAGCCTTATGAAAATAAATTTTCAACGGCGCGCCGGTTATCCGCAGAACCGTTAGGTGCTCAATATGCCCAGCGTCTAACTTGTTTTACTTTTTAGGGTGAAAAACTCGGAGAAATGTCATGAGTGATGAAAATGATGGAATTAAAGCAGCAGGAGCTGGTGCAGCAACAGGAGCAGCTGGATCTGTTGCCGCAGTTTCCAGTGCGGGTGTGGTAACTGGTTTGGGAGCTACGGGTATAACCTCTGGGCTTTCAGCTATTGGAGCTGTAGCTGGTGGAGGTATGGCTACTGGACTTGCTATTACCGCAGCCGCACCTTTGGCAGTAGGTGCTATTGGTTATGGATTGTATAAGTGGTTAAAAGACTAAATTCTATTTAGTAATAAAGCCAACTATCGTTGGTTTAATTTTTGAATTCAGGTTTTAAAAATTAGGATATTATGAAGATTAATTATGACGACTTAGAAGATAAACAACTTGCGGAATTAATAAAAGGAGAAAAAACATTCGAGCTTATAGGACTAAGCGGAAGAATAAGTGATGCAGTTTTAGTTGTTGAAACTGCAATAGAGATTCAGGGTTTTAGTTGTCGTATATACACTTATGGAAGAGTTGCTGCCTCTGGAGGCACCTTATTCGGTGGAATAACAGGAGTGCTTGGGTTGGCATCAGTTGTAGGTATAGCTGCTCACAACTTGGCTACATTAAATCCAGATTATGAAATTTCAAAGCACCTTGTAGATAATTCGATATTAATAAAATACTGCAAATAGCACCTAACAAAAAAATCCAGCGGACAGCTTAAAGCGTCACGGTTTTTGCTATTCGCAAAAAGCCGCGCCACTTTAATCTGCCGCTGATTTTGGCGATGCAGCAGGCGCTCCGCGCCTACTGCATCGGTTCTGCGGATGTCCATCCCCTTGCTGGCCGTCGCTGCGCGCAGTCCATCAAGCGCCTGAACCGGACGAACCTTATGAAAATAAATTTTCAACGGAGCGCTGGTTATCCGCAGAACCGTTAGGGCTCTCAAATAAATTCATCGAGATCTGCAAGTTGAATAATGAGATAATTCATATAATTTCTGAGAAGCAGTTAAGGTATTAAAGTGGCAGTAAATAGAAACAAAGTAGATTTATGGAAGGCTGACGTTGCTAAGTCAGTTGATTTTTATAATAAATGGTTTATGACATTCGCTCCAAAAGCATTTAGGGATACTCGCATTGAGACCACCAAACAAGTGGAAGAAGCCCTTACTTGGACTGAAAACTTGACGAATATACTTCCTGAAACGCTTATAAGTCATCCTTCAGTTTTGTCAATGCTCAGAATGACGACTTGCCCACCCATTGCTCGAGATCGCCTAATAGGGCTTGCTGGTGTAACCCCTAATTTAGTGAAAAGCATGGAGAAAGACGCTCGTGTTCCTCCAAAGATGAAGCAGCCTAAACTAATTACAGAACTTAAAATGATCGGTGTGATTATTGAGAAAATGGCAGACCCTGATATATTTGTCTGGAAAGATCGTGGGGATAAGGGTTCTAAAGAAGAAGTTCGTCGTGCATCAACTATCGTTGCTGATCGGCTATGCGGTGCTGTCGCTGACCCAATTATTCGTAATGCTCAAGAACAACGGCAACTTGCGGCCATGAAGGTATGGTTTGAAGCCCGTGGGTATCGTGAGCTTAAATCAGGTGAAGCTGAAGATTGGCTTTCTATGCCTAACGGCACTTTTTCATTTCGGTTCAATGTGCAAGTGAATCAAGGCGACGAAGGTAAGCAGGTTAATATCCCAGTTGATGCTGTAATCATGCGTAAGGACGCAAAGAAAGGTGATTTCCCAGCATTGTTTGAAGCAAAGTCTGCTGGCGATTTTACCAACACAAACAAACGCCGTAAAGAAGAAGCCATCAAAATTCAACAACTTCGCCACACATACGGCGAAAAAGTCACTTTTGACCTGTTTTTATGTGGTTATTTTGATTCTGGTTACCTTGGCTATGAAGCGGCTGAAGGTATTGACTGGGTTTGGGAACACCGTATTGACGATTTAGCACGGTTTGGATTTTAAAAATGAAAGTTGATCAGCTTGAAAACCAGCGTCAGACGTTACAGGCGAAACTTGACAGGCAAAAGACCCAAAAAGAACGTAATATCATGGGGCAATTTTCAACGCCTAATATGTTGGCAAATGATGTTTTAATCCATGCAAAAAATATTCTCCCTAAGCGTAGCAAAGTTCGTTTTCTTGATCCAGCGTTTGGTACAGGTTCATTTTACAGTGCGTTGAATAGCGTGTTCCCTGAATCCCGTATTGAAGCTGCGACTGGATTTGAAATTGACGAACATTATGGACAACCAGCTTTAAAGCTATGGGAAGAAACTGACCTTAATTATCAACTTGCAGACTTCACAAAGCAACCACCACCAAGTGAAGATGAAAAATATAATTTAATCATTTGTAATCCGCCTTATGTGCGCCACCATCATATAAACGGACAAAAAGAACGACTTCAAGCTAAAGCACTTGAAGCTGCTAACATGAAGTTGTCTGGCTTGGCTGGTCTGTACTGCCACTTTTTGGCACTTGCACACCCGTGGATGAAGAAAAATGGTATCGCTGGGTGGCTAATACCAAGTGAATTCATGGATGTTAATTATGGTCAAGCTGTTAAAAACTACTTGTTGAATGAAGTAACTCTTTTTCAGATTCATCGGTTTGACCCTAGCGATGTTCAATTTGATGATGCTCTTGTTTCATCTGCTGTTGTTTGGTTTAAAAACAAAAAGCCTAGCAAAACTCATAAGGTAAAATTCACGTATGGCGGCACAATCGATAAACCAACACATGAAAAAGACGTTAGCCTTCCCGTGTTAGCAAAAGAAAAAAAATGGACGCGCTTTCCGCTTTCTAGCGAACGCAAAGAAAACAATGATCCAAGATTGAATGATTTCTTTTCGGTGAAGCGTGGTATTGCAACTGGTGACAATAAGTTTTTTGTGCTTACTCGCGAACAAATTAAAAATCGGGGTCTCGCACTTGAACAATTTCGCCCTATCTTACCAAGTCCGCGCTACCTTAATGTGACTGAAGTTAAATCTGATGAAAACGGTTATCCAGAAATTGAAAATCAATTGTTCGTTCTGGACTGCAAACTTCCACTTGATGAAGTAAAACGCAATTATCCTAAACTTTACGACTACCTTGAAAGCGGTGTTCAGTCAGGCGTATCTGAACGGTATTTGTGTAAAAATCGTAAGATTTGGTATTCACAAGAAAATCGCGCTGAAAGCCGCTTTTATTGCACGTATATAGGTCGTTCAGATAAGGAAGGGAAAAAACCTTTCCGTTTTGTTCTGAATAGGTCAAAAGCGATTGTGGCTAATTCATATTTGATACTTTACCCCAAGCCCCATCTGGAAAAAGAAATTGAACTGAATCCAGACTTGAATGAACAGCTACTTGAAGCGTTGAACAAAATTACCGGTAAAGCCATGCTTGATGAAGGTCGCGTGTATGGTGGTGGAATGTATAAAATGGAACCAAAAGAACTGGCAAATGTTTCTGCTGTAGAAATCGGTGAATTGTTACATGCTGCCGTGCCCTAACAAGTTTGTCCAGCTGATAGCCAAAAGTTTCACGCTTTTTGCTTTCGCAAAAAGACGCGCCACTTTTGTCTACAGCTGACAAAAGCGATGCAGCAGGCGCTCCGCGCCTACTGCATCGGTTCTGCGGATGTCCATCCCCTTGCTGGCCGTCGCTGCGCGCAGTCCATCAGCGCCTGAACCGGACGAACCTTATGAAAATAAATTTTCAACGGAGCGCCGGTTATCCGCAGCACCGTCATATTCTTAAAAAATAAATTCAGTAAACCTATAAAACAAACGAAAAAGAGAAAAATACAGTGCTGATCTGGTGGTGCTGTACAATAAGTCTTCATTTTAAATTTACAAGGGAGGATTAATGGATAACTCAGAATATCTACAATGTATAGATGATATATTGAATAAAATTGATGAGACTCTAGAAGAGCTCGATTTGGATATTGAGCTTGAAATAAGTGACGGCAAGTTAGTCATTGTCTTTGATGATAATCAACAATATATTCTCAATAGCCAAAGTGTGAACCAACAACTTTGGTTGGCAGAGCCAGGTGGTGGTTGGCATTATGATTTTAAAGATGGTCAGTTTATCTGTGATAAACGTGGTCTGGACATTCTTAAGACCCTTGAACTATTGATGTCTGAAAAACTCTCTCAGAAAATAGTGCTGAAATAGCAATCCAACAGCTTAAATTCATCCCAGATTGAAAAATAGGACCATTAAAAAGCCTGATTAATTACGGCGGGGGCAAGGTGGTGGAAGCTGTGGGCTGATGGTGGTTATTTAAAAGTGGATTTGGGGTGAAAAAATTGGGATGGTGCTGTTTTCTGTTGGGATTTTCACCCCAATTTACGATGAGTCTGTGTTTCTACTTTCAACTAAAAAATGGCTTTGGTCGTCAAAAATTTCTTCACAAACCGTTGCCGTGCTTCGAACATTTCATCTGTATACCGCCCGTTTCTGGGTGTGAGTCGGATGTAATCCTTTAAGACTAATTCCGCCCGCTTTTTCTTGTAAGTCAGAAGGTAAGGGGTGATCTGTTCAAGCAAATCGAGAGCCTGCCTATTGCTAACAGAGTGTAGTGTCCTGAATATACCGATCATTTGCCTAGTGCTGCTCTAGCACGACCCACTTTTTCCAGAATATGCTCAGCACTTTTAGTCCAGACAAAAGGTTTTGGTTCCTTATTATGATGATCAATAAATTGTCGAATCTTTTCCTCTAGGTCATTGACTGAAGTAAAAATACCACGCTTTAATTGTTTTTGCGTGAGCAACCCAAAAAACGTTCCACTAAATTAAGCCATGAGGAACTGGTTGGAATAAAATGCAAAGCAACTCTCTTATTACGCGCTAACCATTTCCTTACCTTTTCGTGCTTATGAGTCCCATAATTATCAACAATGATATGCAAATCCAACTCTTGCTCCACTTGTTTCTCAACGGTTTTTAAAAATGACAAAAACTCTTGATGGCGGTGTCGTGACTTGCACTCTCCAATCACTTTTCCACTGGCAACATCTAATGCGGCAAATAAAGTACTGGTACCATGACGTTTATAATCATGAGTCATGGTTCCAGCCCGTCCCTTTTTCAGGGGTAAACCAGGTTGAGTACGATCTAATGCTTGTATAGAGGACTTTTCATCAACACAAAAAACCACCGCATTCTCAGGGGGCGATAAATAGAGACCCACAACATCAACCAATTTCTCTTCAAATTTTGGATCATTACTGACTTTAAAACCCTTTGTAAGATGGGGTTTCAGTCCACTCTCTTGCCATACACGATTCACAAAACTGTGCGTGGTTTTCAATACTTTAGCCAAGGTGCGTGTTGACCAGTGTGTCGCTCCCTCTGGTTTTAATTGTGTGGTCATACGAATAATCTCTGAACGTAATTTTGCTTGCTCCTCTGTTTTTTTCCTCCATGATTACCTCCACGAGGGCGTTCTTTTGCTATTCCAATATATCCAAATTTGGCATAACGATTTCTCCAACGGCCAACCGTATGAGCACCGACATCAAGATGTTTAGAAATTTCAATATTAGAAAAACCCTCTGCTGACAGGAGGATGATTTTTGATCGCTCTGCTAGCCGAACGGCTGTTTTTCGTCCTCGAATATTCTTTTCAAGAGCGACTTTTTCTTCCAATACTTCGGACAGTTTTAGAGAGAAAAAGATAGGAACCACAGGCGGATTCTGAGAAAATAGAGTTCTCAAAAAACGACAATCAAAGAAGGCCGCCCGTGGAATCCATAGTAGAATCGGTTTTACTCTCCATGTCCAGTGTTAAAAAACCACAACGTCTTTTTCTCTCAGCTCTGTTTTCCGCATTGATGGTTTTTCAAGGGAAAGCCACTTTTCGTAATTTGAGTCGTTACAGTTCGTTGCATGAAAAACGTCTGTCGCGTTGGTTTCGACGTTCATTTGATTTTGCACAATTCAACAGACGCCTACTTCAAAAAGAGCTGCCACAAAAGCACGATCAAATTGCCGCCATTGATGCCAGCTTTATGAAAAAAGTGGTCAGAAAACAGCAGGGTTGGGTTGGTTTTACAACGGCGCTTTGGGGCAAGCCATGGTGGGATTGGAGTTGTCGTTGGTTTGCCGAATTGATCTTCAAAGTCGAACCGCTTACGCGCTGGAGGCTCGCCAAACGTTGGACTCGGAACAGAAAGAGGGTGAGAGCCGAGTGGACTGCTACGCGAAACAGGTTTGTGACCTTGCCTGTGATCTTCAAGCGCAAGGCATTCGCTACCTTACCGCAGACGCCTACTACAGCAAGGTGAAGTTTGTCGATGCGGTCTGTTCAGATGACTTACACCTGATTGGAAAGCTGCGTTCAGATGCCAACCTAAGCTGGTATTTTGAGGGCGAATACGGTGGCAAAGGACGTCCTAAAACGTACGATGGTAAAGTCAATTTCCAAACGGAGCTGTCCCGTTTTGATGCGTGTGGCGTAATGGATAAGGGGGTATCGATTTACAGCGCCGTGGTTCACTCGTGTTGTTTCAAACGGAAAATCCGTGTGGTGCTGCTGCGATGGGAGCAGAAGACAAAAGTCCGTTCGGCTCTGCTGTTTTCTACGGATTCGGAGTTGGCTCCAGAAAAGATTGTCGAATATTACACCGCTCGTTTTCAGATTGAATTTTTGTTTCGTGAAGCCAAGCAACATACGGGTTTAATGGATTGCCAAGCGCGTTGCCCAGAGGCCATTCAAACTCATATTAATGCCTCGTTCACCGCACTGAATTTATTGAAGCTGGAAGACCGTAAGGACAAAAACAACCCTGAGCCTTCGGTGATTTCGATTGCCTCGTGGCGACGCAAGAAATTCAATCAATATTTGATGAAAATACTTTTTGACAAGTTAGGTTTGGAGAGATCTTGTCAAAAAGTCGAGGCGGTTTACCATGAGCTGAGTGAGTATGGGGCTATTCAGGTTTAAAACTGTCCGAAGTATTGTTCTTCAGCAGTAAGCTGAATGGTGATGGCTGAATTCATTGTTAACCCCCTGAAACCTAGTAGAATAGAGCTTATCATAAATGATCGGTATATTCAGGACACTACAAGAGTAGGTAAGACTGGGAGTGTGATGCTGTTTAGCGGTACGTTTATTGGTGATTTTACCTGTGCCAATTTTTTCTAGACAGAAGGTTAAAGCTGGTTTTTCAGTATTGCTGACGCTGACCATCAGATGACGGTTTTCATTGCTGTGTCGGTGGGAGAGGGTAATGGTGCCTTCGCCATCAATCAGACCGGCAATATAAGCGGCATCTTCTGAAGAGAGTTGATTGGTTTTTTTGTAATGGGTCATATCTCAAGTATAGGTTTTTCTGCTCAATTTTTGGGCAAAAAAAAATCCCGACTGGGTTAAAAACCGAGTCGGGATCCTATCTGGTGGAGACGGCGGGACAGTGAATCCACTACTTTCGTAGCGGTCTGGACTATGCCTTCACCCATCCTCTTGCTTACGCTTGAGTGATGGGGCGGAGCGTATTATTAACTGGCTAGTTTTCCAGTTAATCCTAGTGCTCGCTCACTCATAAAAATGAGATCAGCGAGTCTATAAGTCTCTACAGGGCAGGCCTGAGGTTAGCCCTCTTCCTACCCCTCGGCGTTGCCATGACATCTGTTGATGCCGACAGGTTTCTCCGATGTGAGCCCCGTTTTCACTTTAATCTTACGACTAAAGGCGACCCTTTATTGATCGAACCCGCGTCCGCAAATCCTCTGCCTTTGGTCCTACATGCTTAGTCACGTCTTTAGGTTTAGTCGTTTAATGGCCGACGGACAGGCCAAAAATTGACGATTCTCTTAAGGTTTTAATGGATCGGCCCGAGACGTGCTTCTCCACGAGCTTGTGAGCTGTGCTCTGGGACACGCCGCACAAGCATGGCAGTCCCAGATAAGCATGCTTAAATTAAGCTGCTAGTGCGTAGTTGTCGTCGTTGGCAACTATATAATGTGCGATTGGATTTACGAGGTGATTCGCTCCTCGACATGCACCTCCGGTTTTGTAACCCACGTCGAAGCCAGGTCGTCCCCAAAACAGGAAGAACCATTCTAGTCCACTTAGGGTGTAGATACCAGCTTTGAAGCCAACTCTTTTTGCAGCGGAACGACGGTGTTTCGGCCTTGGCGCTTGGCTTGGTAGAGCGCTTCGTCTGCACGGCAAAAGGCGCTGTCGAGGCTGTCATCGGGCTGGATTTCGGTCAAGCCAATGCTGACACTGATGTTGATCTCCATGCCTTTGAAGTTGAAGGGCGTTGTGGCGATGCCTTGTTGAATGCGCGTGGCGACAATGTTCGCGCCCTTTTGGTCGGTGTTGTTGAGGGCGATGACAAATTCATCGCCACCGTAACGGAAAATAAGATCGGTTTTTCTTAAATAACGTCTAAATACCGTGGTTAATTCACAGAGCAGCGCATCGCCTGCTTGATGGCCGAGTGTGTCGTTGACCCGTTTAAACCGATCCAGATCAACAATGAGCAGAGAGATGGGCGTTTGGTGGCGTTGCGCCAGTTGAATCTCTCTGGGCAGCATCTGATCCATGCCCAAACGGTTGTGGGTTCCGGTGAGGGCATCATAAAAAGCGTATTGCAACGCTTGTCGGTAGAGAACGGCGTTGCGCAGAGGGAAGAGCAGCTGATCAAGAGAGGCTTCGATCTGTTCAATCTCTGTGGCGAAAAAGGTTTTTTTGCGGCTGATGCCGATACAGCCCAGATCGTTGCCATCAATATGGAGCTTAAATTCTTGGTGATGCGCTGCACTTTTTCCAAAAATCAGATCCAGCTTTAGTGTGCTGTTTTGATAGCGAAGGGCGCTGTGAGGCACCTTCTGTTGGATTGTTTTAGAAAAAATAGTCAGTTGAGCTTCAATGTCCAACGTTTTAAACAGTTGCTGATTTAGATTAGAGGTGAGCCCCTTTTGTGTCGAAACAAGGCGGGCGGGCGGTAACGGTGTATTGATCAGCAAAGGGCTGTTTTTTTTGAAAACAGAAGGTTCTTGTCGTTTGTTGTGTGAGTTCATAACCTCAGGCTCAGTAATATTAGGTTTAGTTTTAAGTTAAGCGAGAGGTATGCCAATACTCTGTTTTTTCTTGTTGCTTGTAAATCAAGAGGATGGCGTGGGTTTTTTACTGAAGCGCATTCTGAGTCAAAAAACGGCCACCGTGATTTGTTGTTTTAGGGGTTGGGAATGAGCCGCTCAAGGTGAGCTAAAAAAGCATTGCGAGAAATATTAATCGCGCCAAGGGTGTGCAGATGCGGAGAGGAGACTTGACCGTCGATCAGATCCACGCCGTGGTTTTGCGCCAAATCAACCAAGGCGACTTTGGAGGCGTTGGCAACGCGGCTGAACATGGATTCACCAAAAAAAACAGCGCCGAGTTGAATGCCGTAGAGACCGCCGACCAATTTGCCCTCTTGCCAGCATTCGATGGATTGGGCGTAACCCAACTGGTGCATTTTAAGGTAAGCGGCTTTCATATCGGCGCTGATCCAAGTGCCTGGTTCATCAAGGCGAGGTTCGGAGCAGGCCTGCATCACCTCGGCAAAGGCGCTGTTTTTACGCAGTTCAAAGGGCTGTTTTTTCAGCAGTTTTAGCAGACTGCGTGAGATGTGGATGTGCTCAGGCCAGAGTACGCAGCGTGGATCGGGCGACCACCAGAGAATTGGCTCTCCTGGGTTGTACCAAGGAAAAATGCCGTTGCGATAGGCCATTAACAGCCGCTTTGGGGTCAGTTGAGCACCAAATGCCAACAGACCATTGGGGTCGTCCAAGGCCCAATCGCTGGCCGGAAAGGGGGTGTTTTCATCGTCGGGGTGGATGGGGAAGATGTTCATGGCGCTAGGGTATTGGCTACGCCCTCACAGGGGGAGAGGCTCAAGAGAAATTGTCGTTATATAAAAATTCATTAAGAGCCTATTCTACATACAAAAAAGGCCTAGCTGAAAGAATCAGCTAAGCCTTTGATTTATTTGGCTCCCTGGGACGGGCTCGAACCGCCGACCTAATGATTAACAGTCATCCGCTCTACCAACTGAGCTACCAGGGAATGCGTCTTGCGTTGGAGGCGCGAATCTTAATAGCGTCATGGGGGTGTGTCAATAGCTTATTTGAAAATCATTTTCATTTGAGTTTGATCCGTTTCTGCTGGAGATATTTTGTCAGAGTATTTGACAGATTTGCTGGACAAATCTACTATTCCCTGTGTGGACTTTTTATTAATCGTTAAAGTTTTAATTTGAGGAAATAGAAATGACAGATCTTTTTTTTGGTAGTGTTACTGGCATTATGGTGATTTTCACCGTGGCGTTTTCCGTGGTTTTTTTAGCTTGGTTGGTGACTCGTTTCGCTAAGTTGTCTAAACCGCAGTAGATGTTTGCTCTCTGAGCTGTAAACCACGTTGTGAGCTTGGCTCGGACGTGGTTTTTTTGTGCCTGTAATCTGGGCTCGCTTTGCTTTATTATTCCTACTATTTTGCGTCATTCTATCCGCTAGAGGATCACCATGCTCTGTTTACACGGCTCTGCCGCCTTGTCTCAATTCCGTCTGCAACAGTTGTTGGCCGAAGTTCAAACCCGTTTGCCTGCTGTTATGGCACTTGATGTACATTTTGTTCATTTGGCTGAAGTGGTCGGTGCATTTTCCGCTGAGGATCGCCAACGTCTGAATCAACTGCTCGATTACGGTGAAGTTTCTGAGCAGCCTTCAGAGGAAGAAGGCGGTAGCTTGTTGCTGGTCACACCTCGCCAAGGCACCATCTCGCCTTGGTCATCAAAAGCGACGGACATTGTGCATAACTGTGGTTTAAAGACGATTCAGCGCATTGAGCGCGGCGTGGTTTATCGCTTTTCTAGTGGTGATGAGCCACTCACTGCTGAGGAGCTCGGTGAGCTACACAGCCTGTTACACGACCGCATGACGGAGCAGGTGTGGCCGAGTTTGGATGCAGCAGAGCAGCTGTTTGAACACGCCACTCCAGCGCCATTGAACCGCATTAATATTTTGTCCTCTGGGCGTGGTGCGTTAGAGCAAGCCAATCGCTTGCTGGGTTTGGCGTTGTCAGACGATGAAATAGATTACTTGTTGGTGAACTTTCAGGCCATGCAGCGCAACCCCACGGATGTGGAGTTGATGATGTTTGCCCAAGCCAACTCGGAACATTGTCGGCATAAGATCTTCAATGCCGATTGGGTGGTGGATGGTGAAGTGCAAGAAAAAACCCTGTTTTCCATGATTCGCAACACCCACAAACACGCGCCTGAAGGTGTCTTGTCGGCTTACAAAGACAACGCAGCAGTGATTCGTGGTAACTGGGGTAAGCGGTTTTTCCCACAAGACGATGACGGTGGGCTGTACGCGGCGGTTGAAGAGGCGATGCCGATTCAGATCAAGGTTGAAACCCACAATCACCCCACGGCAATCTCACCTTTTGCTGGAGCGGCTACCGGTTCAGGTGGCGAGATCCGCGATGAAGGGGCAACGGGCATCGGCTCAAAACCCAAAGCAGGTCTGTGTGGTTTTTCTGTTTCTAATTTGCGTATTCCTGATTTTGAACAGCCTTGGGAGAAAGACCACGGCAAACCAGAACGCATTGTCTCCTCATTGGAGGTGATGCTGGAGGGGCCTTTGGGCGCAGCGGCGTTTAACAACGAGTTTGGTCGCCCGAACTTGACCGGTTATTTTCGTACTTTTGAAGAGAAAGTGCCTGCCGGTGAAAACGGCGAAGAGGAGCTGCGTGGTTACCATAAGCCGATCATGATTGCCGGTGGTTTGGGTGGCATTCGTCCTAATCATGTGGAAAAAGGCGATATTCCACCCAGAGCCAACATCATTGTGTTGGGTGGTCCGGCAATGCTGATCGGTCTGGGGGGGGGCGCGGCGTCCAGTATGGACAGCGGTGCCAGTGCCGAGGATCTGGACTTTGCCTCGGTGCAGCGCGGCAACCCTGAAATGGAACGTCGTTGCCAAGAGGTGATTGATCGTTGCACTGCCCAAGGGGAAAATAACCCCATTATTTCCATTCATGACATCGGTGCTGGCGGGCTTTCCAACGCCGTGCCTGAATTGGTTAATGACGCGGGGCGTGGGGGGACGTTCGAGTTGCGTAAAGTGCCAAACGATGAACCGGGCATGTCGCCAATGGCCATCTGGTGCAATGAATCCCAAGAGCGTTATGTGATGGCGGTCAGCGATCAGCGTCTAGCTTCTTTTGTTGAACTGTGTGAGCGAGAACGCTGCCCGTATGCGGTGTTGGGGCGCGCTACTCAAGAACAGCAGTTGGTGGTGAAAGACCGTCACTTTGGCAATAACGCGGTTGATATTCCCATGGAGGTGCTGCTGGGAAAAGCACCGAAGATGACCCGTAACGTGGTACATCGAGTGGTGAAACACACCGCCTTTGATACCAGTAAGATCGATCTGAGTGATGCGGTGCAGCGGGTGTTGCGTCTGCCCGCTGTGGCGAGTAAGTCTTTTTTGATCACCATTGGGGATCGTTCCATTACTGGCATGGTTTGCCGCGATCAAATGGTTGGCCCGTGGCAGGTGCCGGTGGCGGATGTCGCCGTGACTTGCAATGATTATGAAGGCTATTACGGTGAGGCGATGGCGATGGGAGAGCGTTCCCCTCTGGCGTTGATCAACCCAGCCGCCTCCGGTCGCATGGCCATCGCTGAGGCGTTGAGCAATTTGGCCGCCAGTTCCATTGAGTCCTTGGGTGACGTTAAATTGTCGGCCAACTGGATGGCCGCAGCGGGTCATGCTGGTGAAGATGCGGCTCTGTTTGATACGGTTAAAGCGGTGGGTGAGGAGCTGTGTCCCGAGCTGGGCATCGCCATTCCGGTGGGCAAAGATTCACTCTCGATGAAAACCGTTTGGCAGCACGAGGGGGAAGATCGGGCTGTGATAGGTCCGCTCTCTTTGGTGATCACGGCTTTTGCTCCAGTAGAAGACGTGCGTGTCACCTTGACGCCGCAATTGCAGCGTGAGGCGGTGGAGAGCGAACTTATTTTATTGGATCTTGGGCTGGGTAAAAGCCGTTTGGGCGGTTCAGCCTTGGCGCAGGTGTATAAACAGGTGGGCGATGAAACGCCCGATTTGGAAAGCGCCAAACAATTCAAAGCCTTTTTTGCCCTGATCCAACGGTTGAACCGCAATGGCCTGTTGTTGGCTTATCATGATCGTTCGGATGGGGGTCTGTTTGTGACCTTATGTGAAATGGCGTTTGCTGGTCATACGGGATTGGATGTGGATGTTTCCATGTTGGGCAAAGACGTTTTGGCCAGCCTGTTTAATGAAGAACTGGGGGCGGTTCTTCAAGTAGCGGAGCACAACGTTGCACGGGTCATGGAGCTGATTGGCGAGGCCGGTTTGCAGGCGTGTGTGCACTCCATTGGCACTCTGAATGAGTGTGATGAGATCCGTTTGCTCAATGCTCAAGAGACCCTGTTCCATGCTAAACGTGCCGAGTTGCAGTCCATCTGGTCAGAGACCAGTTATCAGATGCAGTTGCTGCGTGACAACCCTGATTGCGCTAAAGAGGCTTTTTCCGAGCAGTCTACTGAAGATGTTGGCCAGTCGGTGCGTTTGAGCTTTGATCCACGTCAAGATGTGACGGCAGCCTATTTGAGCGGTGCTCGTCCTCGGGTGGCGATTTTGCGCGAGCAGGGGGTTAATGGTCAGGTTGAGATGGCGGCGGCCTTTGATCGTGCTGGTTTTGATGCCATTGATGTGCATATGAGCGATTTGATTGAAGGTCGTGTCTCGCTGGTGGACGTTAATGGCTTGGTGGCGTGCGGTGGTTTCTCTTATGGCGATGTACTGGGCGCAGGGGGCGGTTGGGCGAAATCGGTGCTCTTTAATGAGCGGGCGCGTGAGCAGTTTGAGCGCTTTTTCCAACGCCATGATAGTTTTTCTTTGGGGGTCTGTAACGGCTGTCAGATGTTGTCGCAGCTGAAAAGTTTGATCCCAGGGGCGCAGCATTGGCCGCGTTTTGTCCGCAACCGTTCTGAGCAGTTTGAAGCGCGGTTCAGTCGGGTGGAGATTTTGGAATCGCCGTCGCTGTTTTTGCAGGGCATGGCCGGTTCGCAGCTCTCCATTGCGGTGGCGCACGGTGAGGGTCGGGCGCTGTTTGACAGCGAGACGGATAAAAACGCCGCGCAGTTGGCGCTGCGTTATCTGGACAACCAAGGCAATCCGGCCTCGAGTTATCCGGCTAACCCCAACGGCTCTCCTGAGGGCATTACCGGCCTGACCAGCGACGACGGTCGTGTGACCATTATGATGCCGCACCCTGAGCGGGTATTCCGTACGGTGCAGCATTCGTGGCACCCAAAAGAGTGGGGTGAAGAGGGGCCGTGGTTGCGCATGTTCCGCAACGCTCGGCGTTGGGTGAATTAGATGCATTACATCGGAGCGCACGTCAGTGCGGCAGGCGGGGTGCAAAATGCACCTCTGAACGCCAAAAAAATCGGTGCCAAGGCCTTTGCTCTGTTCACCAAAAATCAGCGTCAATGGCGCGCTAAGCCACTGACGGATGAGGCCATTGCCGAGTTTAAACAGAATTTAACCTTGGCTGACATCCAGCCCAATCAGGTGTTGCCTCACGACAGTTATTTGATTAATTTGGGGCATCCAGAACAAGAGCCATTGGAAAAATCCCGTGCCGCCTTTCTGGATGAGATGCAGCGTTGTGAACAGTTGGGTCTGTCATTGCTTAATTTTCACCCGGGTTCTCATTTGCGTAAGATCAGCGCGGAAGAGAGTTTGGATAAGGTGGCCGAGTCGATCAACATCACGTTGCAGTGGAGCCAAGGGGTGACGGCGGTGATTGAAAATACCGCTGGGCAGGGCAGCAACTTAGGTTATCGTTTTGAACATTTGGCACACATCATCGACAAAGTGGAAGATAAGAGTCGCGTAGGGGTGTGTTTGGATACCTGTCACACCTTTACCGCCGGTTACGATCTGCGCACAGAGGAAAATTGTGAAGCCACTTTTGCCGAGTTTGAGCGTTTGGTGGGTTTTGAGTATCTGCGCGGTATGCATTTGAACGGCTCCAAACCCGATTTGGGTTCAAGAGTGGATCGCCATGATTCATTGGAGAGCGGTAAATTGGGTTTAGAGGTGTTTCGTTACATTATGAATGACGCTCGTTTTGCTGATATTCCGATGGTTTTGGAGACCGTTGATGATACGATTTGGGCGCAAGAGATTGAATTGCTTTACGGAATGCAGCAGATTACGGATTAATGGTATTTAACCTCAACTGGAGTCAATAAATGAAAAATATTGTGCAGAAACAGAGTTTAACGACCTTATTGGTTGCGTTTGTTTTGGGTTTGATCAGCTCGGTTTTTCTGGCCAAAGCATTTTTACCTATGTTGTTGGTGAATGAATTTAAAAGCCCGTTGCCCTTTGAACGTACCTTGTCGATGATTGAGGCGAACGCCATTGAAGCGGGTTTGGATGTGCCGAAAGAGTGGCAAGCGGATCGCCGTCAGCAGTATAAAATGCTGACGGGCATTGATATTGGGGCTAACGGTCTATTGACGGCCTGTGACCCTAAGTTGGGCGCAGCGTTGCTAAAAGAGGATCGTTATAAAGTGCTGTCGGTGTTGTTGCCTTGCTCGATTGCGGTCTATCGCAAAAAAGACGGACGCACGTATGTGGCGACTTTGAATGTGGAGTTTTTGAGTTTTGCCTTTGGTGGCAAAGCTGGCGAGAGCTTGAAAGAGTTTGCTCCGTTGCTGGAGAGGATTACGCATTTAAAGTAGGTTGGGTTTTAGCCCATAGGGCGTAACCCAACATCGGGAAGAGGGGCATCAATCGGAATCGGTTTTATTGGATTGTTACGAAGCTTGTTTTTTCCTCTTCCCAAAGCCACCCCCACCGGGGGTTGCCAAAATCAAACAATCCCCGGCCTTCAGATCAACCTGATCTTGGCTGCTCAAATCAACTCGTGTTCCATCCGCACGTTCTACCCACGTTTCCCCCACCTCGCCATTGCCCCCACCGGCCAAACCGTAAGGCGCTTCGATGCGCCGATTGGCTAAAATGGCGACGCTCATCGGCTCTAAAAAGCGCAGTTGTCGCACCACACCGTTGCCGCCTCGGTGCTCGCCTTGGCCGCCCGAGTTGGGGCGAATTTCAAAGCGTTCTAAGCGCACGGGGTAGCGCGATTCCAGCACTTCGGGATCGGTGAGGCGGGAGTTGGTCATGTGGGTCTGCACCGCATCGCAGCCGTCAAAATTGGGGCCTGCACCGCTGCCACCGCAGAGGGTTTCGTAATATTGGTATTTTTGGTTGCCGAAGGTGAGGTTGTTCATCGTGCCTTGCGAGGCCGCCACGACCCCCAGCGCGCCAAACAGGGCATCCACAATCGCCTGCGAGGTCTCCACATTGCCCGCCACTACTGCCGCTGGGTAGCGGGGATTGAGTAGGCAGTCGTCGGGGATTAAAATTTCCAGCGGTTTAAGGCACCCGGCGTTGAGCGGGATCGGCTCTTTGACCAGACAGCGAAAGACGTAGAGCACCGCAGCGGTGGTGATGGCCGTGGGGGCGTTCATATTGCCCGGGTGCTGGGGGCTGCTGCCGCTGAAGTCGATCTGCGCGCTGCGCTCTGTTTTGTTGAGCCGAAGGGTCACTTGGATTTTTGTGCCGTCATCCAGTTTTTGGCAAAAGTGGCCTTCGTGCAGTATGTCCAGTACCCGCCGTACCGACTCTTCGGCGTTGTCTTGCACATGCTGCATGTAGGCTTGCACGGTTTCTAGGCCAAACTGCTCACTCATCTTTAACAGCTCGTGCTGGCCTTTTTCACAGGCGGCAATTTGCGCCTGAAAATCGGCTAAGTTTTGTTCAATGTTGCGCGCAGGGTGTTTATCTGCGCTGAGCAGCTCGCGCAGTGTCTTTTCCTGAAAGGTACCCTCAGAGACCGCTTTGATGTTATCGAGCAAAATGCCCTCTTGATCTAAATGTTGGCTGTTGGGCGGCATGGAACCAGGGCTGATGCCGCCGATGTCGGCGTGATGGCCACGAGCGGCGACGTAAAACAGCGGCTCTGTGGCAGCGGGCAGAAAGACCGGTTTTACCAAGGTGATGTCGGGCAGATGAGTACCGCCGTTGTAGGGGTTATTGAGCAGGTAGCTGTCACCTGCGCGCATCGTTCCGGCGTTGTCACGCATCACACAACGGATGCTTTCGCTCATAGAGCCAAGATGTACCGGCACATGGGGGGGCGTTGGCGATTAGTTCGCCTTGCTGGTCAAACAGCGCGCAGGAAAAATCAAGCCGTTCTTTGATGTTGACCGAGTGGGCGGTTTTTTCCAGCACCGAACCCATCTGTTCGGCGATGGCCATAAAAAGGTTATTAAAAATTTCTAACATGACCGGATTGACCTGAGTGCCAATGGCGTGGCGTTTGGGCCGTGCTTTGACACGCTTTAAAATCAGATCGTTCTGGTCGGTACGGCTGGCGTGCCAGTCGGGTTCCAGTACGGTGGTGGCTCCTTGCTCCAGAATCAGTGCGGGGGCCATTGAATGGGCTTTTTAGAGAGAGTTGCTCACGTTGTAAAATCGGTGTGTTGTGACGGTGCTCGACAAAGTGCACTTTGGCATTGCGTTGGTTTTTTATTGGCTCGGGTTCGCTGACCTTAGATGGTTGCGTGCGGGTCTCATTGATTAGGATCAGTTCCAACTGGATGGCTTCCACCACCAAGGGTTTGTTAGGGTTGATAAAGCCGAACTGCTGCTGGTGCTGCTGCTCAAATGTGTGCTGTAACGTCGCCAAATTATCCAGCGGCAGCAGTAGGCGAGTGTCGGAGCCTTGGTAGTGCAGATGAAGTTGACGACGCTCTTGCAGCGGGGCGTTGGGTTTGGGTTTTAACTCATCAAACGCTGCTTGGCGCAGTTGGGAAAAATTTTCGTTGAGGTTGCCAAGTAAATTTTCTGAGAGCGGTTGTTCAATCGCTTTTTGGCGCATCTGGCGCTGTTCTGCCAATCCCATGCCGTAGGCGGAGAGCATTCCAGCAAAGGGGTGCAGATAGATGCGTTTGATCCCCAGCGCATCGGCAACCAAACAGGCGTGCTGCCCTCCAGCGCCACCAAAACAGCAGAGGGTGTAGTCGCTTAGATCGTAACCGCGTTGTACGGAGATTTTTTTGATCGCGTTGGCCATGTTCTCCACCGCGATGGCAAGAAAGCCCTTGGCCAGTTCGATGGGGGTAAAGTGGCTGCCACTTTGGGTTTCGATTTGCTGGCTCAGTTGTTGGAATTTATTGTGTACGATTTCCAAATCAAGGGCTTGGTTCTGCTCGGCTCCAAAGATCTGCGGGAAAAACTCGGCTTGCAGTTTGCCCAGCAGCAAATTGCAGTCGGTGATGGTCAACGGCCCGCCGTTGCGATAGGCCGCAGGCCCTGGGTTGGCTCCGGCGGAGTCGGGGCCGACGCGCAGCCGTGCGCCATCAAAGTGCACTATCGACCCCCCTCCTGCGGCCACGGTGTGGATCTGCATCATTGGCGCGCGCAATCGAACGCCCGCCACTTCGGTCTCAAACGCGCGTTCCAGCTCGCCGTGGTAGTGACAGACATCGGTGGAGGTGCCGCCCATATCAAAGCCGATCAATTTTTTAAAACCGGCTTTGTGGGCGGTCTGGATCATGCCGATTACGCCACCCGCAGGGCCGGAGAGCAGCGCGTCTTTACCCTGAAAACGGTGCGCTTCTGTCAGACCGCCGTTGGACTGCATAAAGAGCAGTTGGGTCTGTTTCAATGCGTTTTCAATGCGACGGACATAACGGCGCAAAATGGGAGACAGATAGGCATCCACCACGGTGGTATCACCACGGCTGACCAATTTGATCAGCGGGCTGGCTTGGTGGCTGAGGGAAATCTGAGTGAAACCGATCTCTTTGGCCATTTCGCCCAAGATCTGTTCCTGTTCGGGGTAGCGGTAAGCAAACATCAAGACGATGGCCACGGAACGCAGGCCGTGAGCAAAGGCCGCTTGCAACTGCTGACGGCTTTGCTGGAGGTCAAGCGGTGTGACCAGAGCTCCGTCGGTGGCACGGCGTTCACTGATTTCAATCACCTCGGAGTAGAGCATTTCAGGGCGCTGGATGTTGAGCGCAAACAGATCGGGGCGCGATTGATAGGAGATTTTCAGCGCGTCTCGAAAGCCGACGGTGATGGCCAGCAGCGTTGGCTCTCCTTTGCGCTCCAACAGGGCGTTGGTGGCCACGGTGGTGCCCATTTTGACCGCTTCGATCTGCTCGGTGGGCAGGGGGGTGTTGTCACCCAACTGCATCAGTTGGCGAATGCCGTGCAGGGCAGCATCCTCGTAGGCTTTGGGGTTTTCCGACAGCAGTTTGTGGCTGATTAGCTCGCCCTGTGGGGTTTGGGCGATGATGTCCGTAAAGGTGCCGCCACGATCAATCCAGAATTGCCAATATTTTTTTAAAGGGTTTTCATGCATGCAATTAACTGTTCACACTCTTGTTGTGTACCAACGGTGATGCGCAGATATTGGCTGATCTCAGCGGGTTGTTTGAAGTGGCGCACAATGATGCTTTGTTCGCGTAGGCTTTGGCTGATCTGCTCAGCGTCTTTCTCGGGGTGGCTGACAAAGAGAAAGTTAGCACTCGATGGCAGCACGTTAAACCCTAGATCTTCCAATTGTTGTTGCAGCCATTGGCGAGAGTCGATTATTTTCTGGCAGCTCTGTTCAAAGTAACGTTGATCGTGCAGAGCGGCTACTGCACCCGCTTGAGCGAAACGATCCAGTGGGTAGGAGTTGAAGCTGTTTTTAACCCGCTCCAGTCCGTTGACCAGATCCCGATGACCCAAGGCAAAACCGACCCGTAGACCGGCCAGTGAGCGAGATTTGGAGAAGGTCTGAATCACCAATAAATTAGGGTAGTCATTGACCAAGCTGGCGGCGGATTGGCCACCGAAGTCGATGTAGGCTTCATCAACCACCACCACGGAATTGCGGTTGAACTCCAGCAGTTGGCGAATCTGATCCAGCGGCAACAGTTGACCGGTGGGGGCGTTGGGATTGGGGAAAATAATACCGCCGTTGTCGATGCGGTAGTCTTCTAGGTCAATCTCCAACTTGTCATTCAGCGGTATTTTTTCCGCATTGACTTCATAAAGACCGCAGTAAACGGGATAAAAACTGTAACTGATCTCGGGATAGAGCAGCGGTTTGTCTTGTTTTAATAGAGCTTGAAAGGTGTGCGCCAGCACCTCATCGGAACCGTTGCCAACAAACACCTGATCTGGGGAAAGCTGGTGGTAGTCAGCCAAGGTCTGTTTTAGGGCATCGGCGTTGGGGTCGGGGTAGAGGCGCAGTTGTTCGCTGGCCTCTTGTGTCAGTGCCGCCAGCACCTTGGGCGAGGGCGGATAGGGGTTTTCATTGGTGTTGAGTTTGATCAGCTGTTCGGTTTTGGGCTGCTCACCCGGTACGTAGGGGGTGAGCTTGGAGACGATTTGGCTCCAAAAACGGCTCATCCTCGATCTCGCATCAGGCGTTGTTTGTCCCGTTGCCAGTCTCGATCTTTGATCAGCGCCCGTTTGTCGTGGTCTTTGCGACCTTTGGCCAAGCCGATCTCCAGCTTGGCGCGACCGTGTTTCCAGTAGAGCGCCAAAGGCACGACGGTAAAGCCCTTGCGATCCACGGCGCTGCTGAGTTTATTGATCTCAGAGCGATTCAGCAGCAGTTTACGCGCGCGCATCGGTGCGGGGTGGATGTGGGTGGAGGCGGAGAGCAGGGGTGAGATGTGGCAGCCGATGAGCGAGACCTCACCGTCGCGCACAAAGACGTAACTTTCACTCAGTTGCACGCGCCCATCACGCAGGCTTTTGACCTCCCAGCCTTGCAGGGAGAGTCCCGCCTCGTAACGGTCTTCGATAAAGTAGTCATGCGTCGCCTTCTTGTTGAGGGCGATGGTGCTACCGCTGGATCTGGGTTTCTTTTTTTTGTCTGGCCATAGGGGAGTATTATAAGCCGTTTGGTCTGTTTTGTCCTAAATTGATATGGGTTTGCACTTGTTCTTGTGCTTATTATTTTAAGGCAACTCAACCTTGAGCGGAGCAACCCAATCCTCAGCACGATGTTCAACCACCACATCGGTATTGATGCCGCCACGGATATTAAACTTACCGGTTAAACGCATAAAAGACGGCTGACAGGCTTTGACCAGATCATCCAGAATGCGATTGGTAACGTCTTCGTGGAAATGCCCCTCTTCGCGGAACGTCCAGAGATAGAGTTTGAGGGATTTCAGCTCAACGCACTCTTTAGCAGGAACGTATTCCAGCAAAAAAGGTCGCAAAATCCGGTTGGCCGGTTTTGGGACAGACGCAGGTGAACTCAGGAATGTTCATGCGAATGGTGTAGTCGCGTTCGCCTCTTGGGTTGGGAAAGGTTTCCAATGAATGAGTGGGCTGAGTGGACATGATGGTCGGCTCCTGCTGTAAAAAACCGGCGAGTATAGCACCCTTCGATGGGGCTATTTAGGCAGGGTTGTCAGTTGAGTCTCGTGTTAGGGAGGCTGATTTGGGAAAAAGGGTTTGATTCCACTGGAAATTTCTCAACAGCTTGGTTAGGCTGCGCGACACGATCTAAGCATTCTTCTGAGTAGCCATCGAACCATAATATGCGTCTGAGTAAAATCAAATTAGCGGGCTTCAAATCTTTTGTTGATCCGACCACCATTCACATCCCCAGTAACTTGATTGGCATTGTCGGCCCCAATGGCTGTGGTAAATCCAATGTCATTGATGCGGTGCGTTGGGTGATGGGAGAGTCTTCAGCCAAACATTTGCGTGGCGCGTCGATGGACGATGTGATCTTCACCGGCTCCTCGGCGCGTAAGCCGGTGGGGCAAGCTTCGGTGGAGCTGGTGTTTGATAACAGCGACGGCACCTTAGGGGGCGAGTACGCCAGTTACAGTGAAATTGCTTTGAAACGGCGCATCACTCGCGAAGGCCAATCGCAATATTTTCTCAATAACAGCCGTTGTCGTCGCCGTGACATCACCGATATTTTTCTCGGTACCGGTCTGGGACCGCGCAGCTACGCCATTATCGAGCAGGGGATGGTGAATCGTCTGATTGAAGCCAAACCGGAAGAGCTGCGAGTTTATCTGGAAGAGGCCGCAGGCATTTCCAAATACAAAGAACGCCGCCGTGAAACAGAAAACCGCATTCGCCACACCCGTGAAAATCTAGAGCGTCTTGACGATCTACGCGAAGAATTGGAGAAACAGCTCGAACGTCTGAAACGCCAAGCGGCCACGGCCCGTCGCTTTAAAACCTTAAAAGAGGAAGAGCGTCGTCTCAAAGCGGAGTTGTTGGCGCTGCGTTATCGCGATCTAAATCAGGAGTTGGAACAGAAGCAGGGTCGTCAGTCGGCTTTAGAGACCGAACTGGAAGCGAGCATTGCCCAGCAGCGTTCCATTGAACGTCATATTGAAGCGGATCGGCAGCGTTACAGCGAAGCCAACGATGCGTTTAATGCCATTCAGGCTAAATTTTATCAGCTCGGTGGTGAGATCAGCCGAGTTGAACAGAGCATTCAACATCTGCGTGAGAGTCGTTCTAAGGCGGAACGTGAACTTCAGCAGGTTTTGGGTCTGTGGCAAGAGCTTGAAGAGCACATCGCCAGCGAGCAGATGCAGTTGGAACAACTGAACGAGCAGCGCTTGCAAGATGAACCGGCGCAAGAAGAGCTGTTGATGCAGCAAGAGATGCAGGCAGATCAGTTGCAGACGGCGGAAGAAGCGATGGAGGCGTGGCAGCAGCAGTGGCACGACTACAGCCAACGCAGTGCCGAACCGCTTCGGATCGCTCACGGCGAACGCTCGCGTATGGATCAGCTGGAAGCCCAAGTCCAGCGCCATCAGCAGCGCCGCGAACGTCTGGAAGGGGAGCAGGCTCACCTCGATGGCAGCGAACTGGATAGCGAGATTGAGCAGTGGC
Source organism: Gammaproteobacteria bacterium (assembly GCA_030949385.1). Taxonomy (NCBI): domain Bacteria; kingdom Pseudomonadati; phylum Pseudomonadota; class Gammaproteobacteria; species Gammaproteobacteria bacterium. The sequence continues at coordinate 126,170 of JAUZSP010000001.1, forward strand.
AAGAGCAGCAATTGAGCGGCGAAGCGCAGTTGCAAGAGGCGGAGCAGCAGTTGGAAGGCGTGCAAAAGTCTTTGAACGACAACCAGTTGCTGCGTCGCGAACAAGAGAATGAATTGAATCAGTTGCGTCAGCGTCAACAGAAGCAGAGCGGTCGTTTGGCCTCTTTGGAAGCGTTGCAACAGGCTGCACTTGGCCAGCAAGAACAAAATGTGGTGAGCTGGTTGGAAGGGCAAAATTTAGCCGATCGTCCTCGTCTGGCGCAGCAGTTGGAGGTGGATGAGGGCTGGCAGCAGGCGGTAGAAACGGTGCTGGCGGATCATTTAGAAGCGGTCTGTGTCGATCAGCTGGGTCCAGTGGCTCCTCTGTTAGAGAGTCTGGAGCACGGTTCGTTGCTGTTGCTGGAGCGCGGCAGCTCTGCTCCGGTGTTGAGCAGTACAAAAACGCTGCTGAGCAAGGTGCGCAGTGAAGAGAATCTTGAGAGCTTGTTGGCTTCAGTTTATGTGGCCGATGACTTGCCATCTGCGTTGCAAATGAGGTTGCAGTTACAGCAGCATGAATCTGTAATTACCCCAGAGGGCATTTGGCTGGGATCCAACTGGCTGCGGATCAAACAAGACGAGGATAAAAACAGCGGTGTGTTGGTGCGTGGGCAAGAGATTAAAACCTTGAGTGCCGATCAAGCGCTGTTGGTGGAACAGATTGAGCAGCTTGAAGATCAACTGGAAGCCACTTTGTCCGCTGTGCAGGAGCAAGAGCAGCAGTTGGAAGAGCTGCGCCAAAGCGTCAATCAGAATCAGCGTGAGATCGGTGAGGCGCATCGCCATCTCGACAGCGCACGCTTGCGTCGTGAGCAACTGAGCCAGCGTTGGCAGCGGTTGGGTGAAGAGGCAGAAGAGATACAGGTGCAATTGGAGAGCGATCAGGAGGCGTTGCAGATTGCAGAGCAGCGTTATCATGAGGCGTTGCAGCAGAGCGAAGTGATGGCCGATGAGGGTGAGGCACTGCGTTTGCAACAAGATGAGTTGAATTCGCAACTGAATGAACTGCGTCAACAGGCACGGGAATTGACCGAGGCCGAACATGTTTTGGCACTGCGTCTGGAATCCAATCGCAGCGCGTTGGCGGCGGCAGAACAGAGTGGGCAACGAGCTCAGGCTCAGCTGTTGCAGTTGAGTGAGCGACGTGAAACGTTGCAGCAACAGTTGAGTGTTGAAGAGCAACCGGTGGATCAGTTGCAGCGCGAGTTGGAGCGTTATTTGGCCGACCGTGTTGGCATTGAAAAACGTCTGAGTGATGCACAGAATTTGCGTGCTGAGATTGAAACCCGCCAGCAACAGCAAGAGAAGCAGCGTCTGGAAGTGGAGCAGGTTGTTAACGAGGTACGCGAGCGCGTGCAACAGGAGAGTTTGGCCGTACAGGAGAGTAAAGTGCGCTGCGGTACACTGTTGGAGCAGTTGGCTGAGACCAATTTTAGCCTTGAATGGTTACTGCAAGAATTAGATGTGTCGGCATCGGTTAAGATCTGGCAGCCTAATGTCGAGCAGATGGCGCAAAAAATTCAGCGTTTGGGGGCGATTAACTTAGCGGCCATTGATGAATACGAAGAGCAATTGCAGCGTAAAGAGCATATGCAGAGCCAATATGATGATATTAATGAGGCGCTGCTGACCTTGGAGACCGCCATTGCTAAAATGGATCGTGAAACGCGCAGCCGGTTTAAAGAGACCTTTGATCAAGTTAACCGTAAAATGCAGCACTTCTTCCCACGCCTGTTTGGTGGAGGTAAGGCAAATCTGGAATTGACTGACGATGATCTGTTGACGGCGGGGGTCACGATTCGCGCTCAACCTCCAGGCAAGCGGGTTAATAACATTCATCTGTTGTCGGGCGGTGAAAAAGCTTTGACCGCAGTGGCGTTGGTGTTTGCCTTTTTCGAATTAAACCCCTCGCCGTTTTGTATGTTGGATGAGGTAGATGCACCGTTGGATGACGCCAATGTGGGGCGTTTTTGTGAGTTGGTAAAAGAGATGTCGGAGCGGGTACAGTTTATTTTTATTACCCATAATAAGAGTACGATGGAGTTGTCGGAGCAGTTGATGGGGGTGACCATGCATGAAGCAGGTGTTTCACGTCTTGTTACTGTAAATGTTCATGAGGCGGCCAAGATGGCCAATGGTTAGGAGAGACAACCATGGACCTGTTGCGTTGGGTGTTGTTATTGATTGGAATCGCTATTTTGGCGGCCATTTATTTGAGTGGTCGCAACAGCGAAAATCGTTTGCGCCCGAAAACAAAGTCGAAAGTACACAAAGAACCGGCTCTGGATGCCGGTTCTCTGGATGAGACGTTGGAGAGTTTGGACCGGGTGGTGGCGGAAAAAACCGGGGTTGATGGTGATTTTGTTTTGCCAGATGAGCCAAAAAGGCCATCCAAGACTAAAAAAGACAGCAAAACCAAAGCTGAAAAAATAAACATTAAAGAGAGCATCGAACACTTTGATGAGCAGAAAACCGACTCTTGGCAGGCCTTCACCGGCGAAGTGAAAAGCAAAATTATTTCACTGCATGTGGCGGCGCTGGGTGAGGCGACCTTTTCAGGTCTGGATCTGACCGCCATTTTTACTGCACGCAATTACAAATACGGCAAGATGGCTATTTTTCATGAGGTGCATGGCAATGAGATTATCTACAGCATCGCCAATATGGTTGAGCCGGGCATTTTTATTCTTGATGATATGGATGAATTACAGACCCCTGGTATTACCTTGTTTATCTCCTTGCCTGCGCCGTTGTCGGCCACAGTGGTGTTTGATGCCATGCTCAATGAAGCCATTTCACTCTCACAAGAGTTGGGTGGTCAGCTGCGGGACGATCAACACAGCACGTTGACCAATCAGCGGGTAACACAAATTCAAGACGAGCTGCGTGAATACGAGCGGCAGTTAAAACTCAAAGGGGTTGGATAAAGTACAGTGACAAAAGAGAGCCAGCTAGAGCAGGTCATTGTCGAGATAGATCAATTACGTCACAGCCTTGAGGAACATAATCGGCATTATTATGTGTTTGATGCGCCACAGATCAGTGATGCGGAGTACGATCAACTGCTGCGTCGCCTGCAAGACATTGAAAAAGCCCACCCCAATCTAATCATCCCCGAATCTCCCACCCAGCGCGTTGGCGCAGCCCCGTTACCGAGCTTTTCTCAAGTGGAACATCAGGTGCCGATGTTGTCGTTGAACAACGCGTTTAGCCAAGACGAGTTGTTGGAATTTGAGCAGCGTTTGCAGAGCAGACTCGACAGTGAGGCGCTCATCTCTTACTGCGCAGAACCGAAACTGGATGGTCTGGCGGTCAGTTTGCTTTATGAAGAGGGTCGCTTTGTGTGTGGGGCAACCCGTGGTGATGGCCGTGTGGGTGAGGACATTACCCTGAATTTACGCACCCTTGCTGCGATTCCGCTGAAATTACAGGGCGAGGATCTGCCCAGCCGGTTGGAAGTGCGCGGTGAGGTGTTTATGCCCAAAGCCGGTTTTGCGGCGCTGAATAAAAAAGCCTTGGCTGAGGGTGAAAAGGTGTTTGTTAATCCACGCAACGCCGCTGCGGGCAGTTTGCGTCAACTCGATTCGGCCATTACGGCCACGCGCCCACTCTCTATTTATTGTTACGCCTTGGGTTTGCTTGAGGGTGTGGCGTTGCCAGAAACGCACAGTGAAACTTTGACTTTGTTGCAGAGTTGGGGTTTTCCCATCTGTGATGAGCGTCAGGTGGTGCAGGGAGTTGCAGGCTGTTTTGAGTATTACCAGCGGTTAGCAGAAAAACGCCCTGAATTGCCTTATGAGATTGATGGGGTGGTGTTTAAGGTGGATCGTTTGGATCTGCAACAGGCGTTGGGGTTTGTGGCGCGTGCGCCGCGCTGGGCGATTGCGCAGAAATTTCCTGCCGAAGAGGTGAGCACCGATCTATTGGATGTGGAGTTTCAGGTGGGGCGCACGGGAGCTTTGACCCCTGTGGCGCGTTTGCAGCCGGTGTTTGTGGGTGGAGTGACGGTGAGCAACGCCACGCTGCACAACATGGATGAGGTGCAGCGCAAAGGGGTGCGTATTGGAGATCGGGTGGTGGTGCGCCGCGCAGGGGATGTGATCCCCGAGGTAGCGCGGGTGCTGCTGAAGCAGCGTCCTGAGCAGACGGTGGAAATTGTTTTGCCCGAGTGTTGCCCGATCTGTAACTCAAAGGTGGTGCGGGTTGAAGGTGAAGCGGCAGCGCGCTGCAGCGGTGGGCTGTTTTGTCCGGCTCAGCGCAAAGAGGCGATTAAACATTTTGTCTCGCGCAAAGCCTTGGATGTGGAGGGGTTGGGCAGCAAATTAATTGAGCAGCTGGTGGATCGGGATCTGATTCACGGCGTGGATGACCTTTATTGTCTGGATCGAAACACCTTGGCTGGTTTGGAGCGCATGGCGGAAAAATCGGCAGACAATGTGCTGGCGGCGTTGCAAAAAAGCCAGCAGACCACCTTGGCGCGTTTTATCTACGCCTTGGGCATCCGCGAGGTGGGTGAAGCAACGGCGCGCAGTTTGGCGAATCATTTCCGCGCGTTGCCCGCGTTGATGCAGGCCAGCGAGGAGCAGTTGCAGCAGGTGGACGATGTGGGGCCGGTGGTGGCTACATTTGTCATCGCCTTTTTTGCTCAAGAGAATAATCGACAGATCATTGAAAAATTGTTGGCCGCAGGCGTTCATTGGCCTGAAGTGGAAAAAGTCGCCGCTGATTTGCCTCTGAAAGGGATCCGTTTTGTGATTACCGGCACGTTGCACAGCGTTGCTCGTGCGGAGGCGCGCTTGAAATTGCTCGCACTGGGAGCTAACGTTGTGGCTACGGTTTCGAAAAAAACCAATGTCTTGATTGCCGGTGAAAAAGCCGGTTCAAAGTTGGCTAAGGCAAAAAAACTGGAGATCAGAATTTTGGATGAGGCACAATTTTTGGCGCTTTTAGCTAACCCTAGCTCGTTTGGGAGTGAGATGAAATGAAGAAAATCAAAGAGGCTATCGAACGCTTGACTTTACAGGCGTTACATTTGACTCATACAAAACCGCTGCTTTATCCAGCGGTTTTTTATTGCTGTTGTTGGCGCTGGCGTTTTGTGACCCGCTGCTGTTTAACAACGATCTGCTGGGTAAGGGAGCATAAAATGGTTTTTTTAGATTCGGTTTTGGCGTTTGCAATTACCTTGCTGGCGTTCAGTTTGGTGGTGACGTTGCTGGTGGATTTTACCGTGGCTAAGTTGGGTTTTCGGCATCAGACGGTGGTGAGTACCTTAAAGGTGTTGTACAGCGATTACATTCAGTTTAATCGAGCCAGTGATGATACGACAAAAGTGGCTGCGGAAGCCGATACCTTTGTGCGTACGTTATTGAATTTTGTTGGCTTGCGTCAGAGCGGGGGTAATACGGATCTGCGTTGCCAAACCTTGCAGGAAGATGCCAAGCTCTATCAAAAATCCTCGCCTGTGGTGGAGATTGCTGAAACGACGTTGGCCAACGCCTTGAGTGCGGATCTGTTTGCGGATAAAAAACTCACTGCAATTGAGGTCGGTGCCAAGCTGCAAGGTGATAACGGTGCTGATGAGAATGATTTTTATCGCTATGTGAAAGCGCACTATTTTTTGCGCATGGAGAATCAACAGCGGCTGTTTAAGGTTAAGGCTAAACGCATCAGTTACAGCTTCTCTTTTTTGGTGGTGGTGCTGTTTAATGTTAATGCGCTGGATCTTTATCAGGCCTTTATGGGCAGTGCGGCTGCGCGTGAAAATGTGATTCAGAGTTACTCAACGGAGCTTAAGCCACAGGCGGAGAAGGTCTTAAGTGGTGCTGCCAGTGAGCACGATATTAAGCCAATTATGCAAACAGTGGACTCATGGCAATTGCCCATCGGTTGGAAAAACAGCGCGGTTGTTACTGATATTTATAACTTTAAGCAAGGGTCTTTGAGCGTAATGCAGTTGTTGCTGGCTCTGGTGACGTGGTTAATAGGCTTGATTGCAGCGGGTTTGATGATTGGTCAAGGCGCACCGTTTTGGTTTGACTTGATTCAGAAGATGGTGAAAATTCGGGATTCGGTGAAGTCGGCTAAGGGTTAGTAATTTCCGCGCATCAGCACGGTGCCGTAACGTAAAAAATCATCAAGGTGGTGTTTGATAATGTTGATGGTAATGGGCAATTGCAACGCTTGATAATCATGTACGGCAATGTTCCGAAAGCCAACCATGCGTTTTAAGGTGTCCGCCAGTTCGTTGTCGATCCAGTTGCTTTGTGCCAGTAGGGTGAACACATCACGCGAGCTTTGCGGTACACCCAATTTTTCACGTCGAATCAGGTGGTAGCCCATGTCCAGCGAGGCTTCGCAAGCGCGTTGAATGTTTAAAATGGCGGCATCTTGGCGGGAGTAATTTTGTGCAAAGCTGTCAGGATCGGCTTCATACTCTTCCCGTATTCGTATCACGCATCGTTCGATGGTGGCCAGTTTGTTGATTAATACGTCATCGACCATAAACAGTGCCTTGTTGTTCGATCTCTTTTAGTTGTTGACCGCGAGCTTCATCAAGTTCGGTTTTTTCTCTCAGGATCATGATTTCGTAGAGTGGCGCTTGAAGATCATACGCCCACCAACGTTCACCGAGGGTGATGATTTGATATTGCATGACGGTGGAGGCGGCGCGCAGATCGAGCAGATCCACGGGGCAGTGAACCCAATCTTCCAGTGATCCGGCGAACTCCCACAATTTCAGTGGATCGGCGTAACCGCCAACCAGAACAGCCAGATCAAGGTCGCTTTCCGCATGGGCATCGCCACGAATGCGGCTGCCGAAGGCGTAGATGGCCAATAGGTTTGGAAATTGGTTTTTCAAAAAAGTGACGATGGGGGCTTTTTTCATGCCTCATGCTCGGTTTGATGTGATTGGCTAGTTGGGATAACTGACCTTTTCGTTATCGACGGTAATTAATTGCTTGTTTATGAGATGATTGAAGTAGTTTTGAATTGCAATGTCATTGCCCTGAATGTGTAACTGAGCTGCAATATGGTTTTTGAGTGAGCTGACTTTTTGTGGGCGTTTTTCGATAGGTCGAGATTTTAGACTGTTTTTCAGTAGATCAATGTCGGTAATGTGTGTCTCTTTTTCTTCTGCATTGCTGGTGCTTATTTTGGCTAAATTGACTTTAATTTGTTTGCAGGTTCTACCGTTGGCTCGTATATGGGCGATTAAAGGGGGGAGTAACCTTTATCGTTGCTGATGACTTCAAAGGTAATGTTTTTGTTGGCTTCTTGATCGTATTTGCCAAGATAATAGGCAAGGTGAAAATCAAGGTTGTTTTCTTGCGTGGTATGAATTTGAATAATGATCATATCAAGCGGTGTGGAATATTTTTTTATCGCCAAAATCAACTCTGGGCTGTTTGGCACCTAAAAAAATAAAAATTTTAGAGTATTCATCAAGGCTGATTTTGCTGAGACAATTGATGTTTTCGTAATCAATAAAAGCCCATTTCATAAGCTACTCCCATATCGGGTGAAAGTAGGGTGCAATAACCAAAGGGCATTGCACCTGTAAAGTCAGAAAAAACCTAACGAGGTAATTCAGAGCTGCCCATCAAATAGGCATCTACGCTGCGCGCACACTGACGGCCTTCACGGATTGCCCAGACCACCAAGGATTGACCACGGCGCATGTCCCCGGCGGCAAACACACCCTCCAGAGAGGTGGTGTAGGCGTTTTCGCCTTCGGTCTCACCGAGCACATTGCCTCGTGCGTCCTGTTCAACACCCAGCTCATTCAACATGCCCTCATGCACCGGATGCACAAAACCCATCGCCAGCGTAACCAAATCCGCCTTGAGGACAAACTCAGAACCGTCCACTTCAGACATCTGCCACTGGCCGTTGTCGTCCTGTTGCCATTCGACTTTGATGCAGCGCACACCGGTTAGTGTGCCGTTTTTACCAATAAATTCTTTACTGGCAATCGACCACATGCGTGTGCAGCCCTCCTCTTGTGACGAAGAGGTACGCATCTTGTTGGGCCAATTCGGCCATGTGAGCGCCTTGTTCTCTTTTTCCGGCGGTTGCGGCATGATCTCAATCTGGGTGATGGAGACGGCACCGTGACGAGCCGAGGTACCGATGCAATCAGAGCCGGTATCACCGCCGCCAATCACCACCACATGCTTGCCACGGGCGGAGATAAACTGACCTTTTTTCAACTGACTGCCTTGGATTTTTTTACTGTTGGCGCGTAAAAAATCCATCGCATACTCAACGCCTTTCAACTCACGGCCAGAAATGGACAGATCACGGGGCAGCTCAGCGCCGCCGGTCAAAATGACCGCATCGTATTTATCACGCAGGCTCTGCGCTGACACATCAACGCCCACATGGGTTTGGGTGTGCAGTGAAACCCCTTCGGCCAGCAGTTGCGAAACGCGGCGGTCGATGAGTTTTTTGTTCAGCTTGAAATCGGGGATACCGTAGCGCAGCAGACCGCCGATGCGATCCTCTTTTTCATACAGCGCCACGTTGTGACCGGCGCGTGCCAGTTGCTGCGCACAGGCCATGCCCGCAGGGCCTGAGCCGATCACTGCGACCCGTTTTCCGCTCTTTTTAGGCGCGATTTGCGGCGTGATCCAACCCTGATCCCAACCTTTATCGACGATGCTGCACTCGATGGTTTTGATCGTCACCGACTCATCGGTGAGGTTCAAGGTGCAGGAAGACTCACAGGGAGCAGGGCAGATGCGACCAGTGAATTCAGGGAAGTTATTCGTGCTGTGCAGCACCTCCAACGCCTCTTGCCATTCGCCCTTGTAGACCAAATCGTTCCAGTCGGGAATGTTGTTGTTGACCGGACAGCCTTGGTGACAAAAAGGGATGCCACAATCCATACAACGTGCGCCTTGGTGGCTCAGCTCTTGTTCACTGAGAGCGACGGTGAATTCATTGTAGTGCAGGGTGCGATCCCCAACGGGGGCGTAACGCCGTTCCTGACGTTGGATCTCCATAAAACCGGTGGTTTTACCCATCTTAGCGTCCTCCCTTAGAGACGTGATTACTGGTCTGTTGGTACTGCATGTCGAGCAAAGCGCGGCGATAATCCACCGGCATCACTTTGACAAATTTGGGCAGATAGGCTTCCCAGTCGTTGAGGATCTTCTCTGCCACAGCACTGTTGGTGTAGTGTTTGTGCTGCTCGATCAACTGCTTCAGGCGCTGGGCATCAAAACGGGTCATGTCGTGGCTGAGATCCACTTTGCCGTGGCTTTCCAGATCGCCGCCTTGGTGATCGAGTGCTTCCAGAGCGTCATCTTCTTCCGCAATGGGTTCCAGCTCCACCATGGACATATTGCAGCGTGAGGCAAAGGTACCGGCTTCATCAAGCACGTAAGCGATGCCGCCAGACATGCCAGCAGCGAAGTTTCGTCCGGTTTCACCCAGCACGACGACGATGCCGCCGGTCATGTATTCGCAGCCGTGATCGCCAACGCCTTCCACTACGGTGGTTGCGCCGGAGTTGCGTACCGCAAAGCGTTCACCGGCCACACCGCGCAGGAAGCACTCGCCTTGCACGGCGCCATAGAGCACGGTGTTACCGGCGATGATGTTTTCTTCAGCGATGAGGTTGGATTCTGCTGGTGGGTAGATCACCAGACGGCCACCGGAGAGGCCTTTGCCGACGTAATCGTTGCCTTCTCCAGCGAGCTCAATGCTGACCCCTTTGGCGACAAAGGCACCAAAACTCTGTCCGGCGGTGCCTTTGGCTTTGATGTGAATGGTGTCATCGGGCAGACCGGCGTGACCGTAACGTCGAGCGACCTCACCGGACAGCATGGTGCCGAAGGTGCGGTTGGTGTTGCAGATCGGTGTTTCGATCTGTACTGGGGTGCCGTTTTCCAGCGCCGCTTTGGCTTCTTCGATCAATTTGTGGTCGATGGCTTTGTGCAGGCCGTGGTCTTGGCTTTCGTTGTTGAACAGCGAGACCCCAGCGGCGGCTTCCGGTTTGTAGAAGACGCTGTCGAAATTCAGACCCTGTGCTTTCCAGTGGCTGATCGCTTTGCGGGTGTTGAGTAGATCGGAGCGACCGATCATCTCGTTCATGTTACGGAAACCGAGCTGCGCCATCAGTTCGCGAATCTCTTCGGCGACCATGAAGAAGTAATTGATGACGTGTTCTGGTTTGCCGGTAAAGCGTTTGCGCAGTTCAGGGTCTTGAGTAGCAATGCCGACAGGGCAGGTGTTGAGATGGCATTTACGCATCATCAGACAGCCTTCGACGATCAGTGGCGCGGTGGCAAAACCGAATTCATCGGCTCCCAGCAGCGCGCCGATGACCACATCTCGACCGGTGCGAATGCCGCCGTCTACTTGGACCGCAACCCGACCGCGCAGTTTGTTCATCACCAAGGTCTGGTGGGTTTCCGCCAGACCCAGCTCCCAAGAGCTGCCCGCGTGTTTGATTGAGGTCAGTGGTGAAGCACCGGTGCCGCCGTCGTAGCCGGAGACGGTGATGTGATCGGCATGGGCTTTGGCAACCCCTGCGGCCACCGTGCCGACACCCACTTCGGAGACCAGTTTGACGCTGACGCGCGCTTTGGGGTTGACGTTTTTCAGATCGTGGATCAGTTGTGCCAGATCTTCAATGGAGTAGATGTCATGGTGCGGTGGCGGTGAGATTAGCCCCACGCCCTGAGTGGAGTGACGTACCCGCGCAATTTGGGCGTTGACCTTGTGGCCCGGCAGCTGACCGCCTTCTCCGGGCTTGGCTCCCTGTGCCATTTTGATCTGAATGTCGTCGGCGTTGACCAAGTATTCGGTGGTGACTCCAAAACGCCCCGAGGCGACTTGTTTGATCGCCGAACGCATGGGGTTCATGCTGCCATCGGGCAGAGGGTTAAACCGTTCGGGTTCTTCGCCGCCTTCGCCGGTATTGGATTTACCGCCGATTTTGTTCATCGCAATGGCCAGTGTTGAGTGCGCTTCCATAGAGATGGAGCCAAAGGACATTGCGCCGGTGACAAAGCGTTTGACGATCTCTTTGGCCGGTTCGACTTCATCCAGAGGGAGGGAGTTGTCGGCAAATTGGAACTCAAACAGGCCACGGAAGGTGAGCAGGTTTTCGCTCTGTTCGTTGATCAGGCGAGCGAAACTCTTGGTAGCTTTTCGCATCGTTGGCGCGGGTGGCGTATTGCAGTTTGGAGATGGTGTCGGCAGTCCAGATGTGATTTTCACCGCGCAAACGCACGGCGTAATCGCCGCCTACATCAAGGTGCTTGTTGTAGATAGGGTTGTTGCCATAAGCGTTGCTGTGCCACTTGATTGCTTCTGCTGCCACTTCCAACAGGCCAATGCCTTCGATGTGGGTGCTGGTACCGCGAAAGTAGTCGTGGACAAAGGCGCTGTTGAGGCCAACGATGTCGAAAATCTGTGCGCCGCAGTAGGATTGATAGGTGGAGATGCCCATTTTGGACATGACTTTCATCAAACCTTTGCCCACCGCTTTGATGTAGCGTTTTTGCGCTTCATCGGCGCCGATGTCGTTGGGTAGATCGCTCATCTGAGTCAGGGTTTCAAACGCGACGTAGGGGTTGACCGCTTCGGCTCCGTAACCGGCCAAAGTGGCGAAGTGATGCACTTCACGTGCGGCACCGGTTTCGATGACTAAGCCGGTTTCGGTACGCAGCCCTTTGCGGATCAGATGTTGATGTACTGTTGAGGTGGCCAGCAGAGCCGGAATGGCAATGTTCTCCTGATTCACGTTGCGGTCGGAGAGGATCAAGATGTTAAAGCCACCTGTAACCGCCGTTTCGGCTTTTTCACAGAGCAGTTCCAGTGCGCCCTGCATTCCGTTAGCACCCAGATCGACGCTGTAGCAGATGTTGAGGGTTTTGGTTTTGAACGCCCCACTGGTGTGATCTTCAATGCGGCGAATGCGTTCCAGATCGGTGTTGGTTAACACCGGTTGGCTTACCTCTAATCTCATGCCTTGGTTTTGACTGCCATCGGCCAGACCGAGCAAATTGGGGCGTGGGCCAATCAAGGAGACCAAGGACATCACAATTTCTTCCCGAATCGGGTCGATGGGTGGATTGGTCACTTGGGCAAAGTTCTGCTTGAAGTAGTTGGCCAGAGGTTTGGCTTGGCTGGAGAGCACTGCGGGTGGGTTGTCGGAACCCATTGAACCAATGGCTTCTTGGCCACTGCTGGCCATGGGCAGCAGCAAGAATTTTAGATCTTCCTGCGTGGTACCAAAGGCTTGCTGTTTGGCCAGCAGAGTGGCGGCATCCGGTGCCATTGGGCCGACCTCTTCTGGCAGCGTGTCCAGTGAGATTTGATCCTGCTGTAGCCACTTTTGATAGGGTTTTTTCTTTGAGAGAGTGGATTTAATCTCTTCGTCGTCGATGATGCGACCTTCTTCCAAGTCAATGAGGAACATTTTCCCTGGTTGCAGTCGCCATTTTTTGACAATCTTCTCTTCAGGAAAGGTCAACACGCCCATCTCTGAGGCCATCATGACGGTGCCGTCGTCGGTGATCAAATAACGCGCCGGACGCAGACCATTGCGATCCAAGGTTGCGCCAATTTGACGACCGTCGGTGAAGGCGATGGCGGAAGGGCCGTCCCACGGTTCCATCAAGGCGGCGTGGTACTCATAAAACGAGCGTCGCGTTTTTTCCATTAAGTCGTTGCCCGCCCACGCTTCTGGGATCAGCATCATCATGGCATGGGAAAGGGAATAACCGCCCATTACCAACAGTTCTAGGGCGTTGTCGAAACAGGCCGAATCGGACTGACCTTCGGAGATCAGTGGCCAGAGTTTGTTCAGATCGTCGCCCAGTAGATCGGACTGCATGGAGTGACGACGAGCGGCCATCCAGTTGACGTTGCCCTGCACGGTGTTGATTTCGCCGTTGTGAGCGATCATGCGGAAGGGCTGTGCCAGATCCCAAGTGGGGAAGGTGTTGGTGGAAAAACGCTGATGAACCAAGGCCAGCGCTGAGGCCATTTTGTCGTTTTGCAGGTCGAGGTAATATTCGCCCACTTGATTGGAGAGCAACATGCCTTTGTAGAGGATCACGCGGCTGGAGAGGGAGATTAGGTGAAAATTGTCCAGACCAGAAAGGCTCGCTTGGCGAATGCTGTGTTCTACTTGTTTTCGAATCACGAACAGTGTGCGTTCAAAGGCGGCTTGATCGGCGCAGTTTTCTCCACGGCCAATGAAGATTTGGCGAATAAAGGGTTCTGTGGGCAGCACCGATTCACCGAGGCCGTGATTATCTACCGGCACATCGCGCCAGCCGAGTAGGTGTTGGCCTTCGGCGGCAACGTATTCGGCGATGGTGGCTTCGCAAAAAGCACGGGCTTTCTCTTCTTGCGGGGCGAAGATCATGCCGACGGCGTAGTCTCCTTCGCTGGGCAGCTCAAAATTGACCACGGAGCGTAGGAAGTCATCGGGGATCTGAATCAAGATGCCTGCACCGTCACCGGCACGAGGGTCTGCGCCAACCGCACCGCGATGGGTTAAGTTGTGCAAAATTTCCAGACCTTGCTGGACGATGGTGAAACTTTTCCGACCTTTGATGTCGGCTACAAAACCGACACCACAGTTATCATGTTCGTTACGAGGGTCGTATAACCCCTGTTTGGGTGGCAATTTACCTACGCTCATCTTAGACCTCATTCATCTAATCATCCGTTGTTTGGCGGATTTTCGCTCGTTGTTATCAAGTATTGGAACCCGTTTTCTAGGGGCTCGAACAGAACCGTGCAGGATACCTTAGAACGCTTTGTTATCCCACCAAGAAAATTTCCCTTAAGCCCTCTGTCTTTGTGAAAAAGGTGAATAAAATATTTTGTTGTTCAGGTCGCAGCGTCGTAGGGCGGCACTAACCCCTATTGATTCCCGCCTTCGCGGGAATGACGAGCGAAAAATCAGCTGTTAAATTGTTACTTCGGTGACCTCTGTTCAGGACGCAGCATGGAGCGGAAAAATTCATCGGCAGCGTCAATGTCCACCTCGTTACCCTGTTGGTCTATCAGCGGCAGTTCGTAGTCGTTCCAGCCGCGCAGGCCGGTTTTGAGGGAGAAGACCTTTTGATAACCGAGCTGGTGGAGGGTGAGGGCGGCCAACACACTGCGATTGCCGGAGCGGCAAAGCACCATCACGTCGCGGTCTCGCGCTTCGACCAGTTCGGGCAGGGTGTCGTCGTAGTCGTATTCGCAGGCGCTTTCTAAAATGCCTCGGGGAACCCAGAGGGAGTCTTTGATGTGCATGGCGTGGTATTCGTCGGCTTCACGCACGTCGAGCAGCAGCGGTTTTTCCGTTTGTTGCAGTTGTTCTTCCAGATCCCAAGGAAAGAGTTCTTTGACGTTGTGGAGGGCTTCGTTGACCAGATCGGTAAAGCGTTTCATGGGGTGATCCTTAAAGACGGCAAAATTAGAGGGTAGTGAGGAAGATCGGTTTGGTGTTTCATATTTTAACGTAATCAAGGGATTTGTAGATACCAAGGGAGTGAGTTTTAAATGCCGGATCGAGGCGGATTTGCTCTTGCTTGTTTTTTGGCGCACTGCCCTTTGGTTACTGCGCCCTACAAAATGATAAAATCGTGATCCACACAATGGATAAAAAAAAGAGCCGTTATGATTCCCGATTACCGACCGTTTTACGCCTTAGTTAAAAATTCCATCTTGGCGGAGTGGCTGCCCACTCTGCCCAAACAGGTGGAGTCGGCGTTTGATCCGCAGCGTCACGGTGATCTATCGCAGTGGTTGCAGGCGATTCATGATCTGCCTGATGTGATGACAGAGAGACGGGGATTGAACCGCTCAAGCGTGAGCGTGGGGTTGAGGCAGGAGCTAACCTCGGAACAGTTTTTGAGGTTGGAAAGGGCTTTGAGGCAGTTGCACCCGTGGCGAAAAGGACCGTTTGAGCTGTTTGGGCTGCCAATTGAGACCGAATGGCGGTCTGATTGGAAATGGGATCGTTTGCAGTCGTTTATTGCACCGCTGAAAAATCGCACCGTATTGGATATTGGTTGTGGTAACGGTTATCACTGTTGGCGCATGGCGGGTGAGGGGGCGAGTTTGAGTGTCGGCATTGATCCGAGTTTGCGTTTTGTGATGCAGTTTTGGGCGCTGCAACGTTACATTAACAATCCGGCGGTAACGGTTTTGCCCTTGGGGGTGGATGACCTGCCGGAGTCGATGGCTTTTGATACGGTGTTTTCTATGGGGGTGCTTTACCATCGTCGTGCGCCAATTGATTTTTTGCAGAGACTTAAATCATGTTTGCGTCCAGACGGTGAGCTGGTGTTGGAGACTTTGGTGATTGAGGGGGATGAACAGCAATTGCTCATTCCTGAGGGGCGTTACGCCAAGATGCGTAACGTTTGGTTTATTCCCAGTGTGTTGATGCTGGAGCGAATGTTGCGCCGCTGCGGTTATAAAAACGTGCGTACCGTGGATCTTTCGCCTACGACGGTGTTGGAGCAGCGCAGTACGGATTGGATGCGCTTTCACTCGTTGGTGGATTTTTTAGACCCTAATGATCATAACTTGACCGTGGAAGGTTATCCTGCGCCAAAACGGGCGGTATTGATCGCTAACGCTTGATTTTTTAGTGGCATTCAGCTTGCATTAAGGATTTTCACTCTGGGTTATGAGTGGCTGAATATCATGGTGGTGCAGGTGCAAGAAGAAGTCACCTTGAAGCGTATGCCTACTGGTTTTGTTCTGGGTGTGGTGATCGTCTGTCTTTCACCGTTTGTATTGACTTTGCTGGGTTTTGATTTTGGCAATCATGCTCAAAAGTTGGTTTGGTCTGAACTACCACAACTGACGGCAACAGAGCAGACGAACGCGCTGTTTTATCGTCTGCCGGGTGCCTTTACCCACGCTCTGTTGGAATGGACGGCCTTTTGTGCCGCGCTGTTTACCGTGTTGTTGGCGTTTAGTCAGTTTCGAATGAGCGGTGATGTTACTACCCCGATTATCGGCATGGCGCTTTTTTGTGCGGGCAGTATGGATGCGTTTCATACCTTGGCGGCGGCGCGTTTGATCGAAGCCAATGCGGCTAATCAGGATTTAATCCCCTTTACTTGGGCTATTTGTCGTATTTTTAATGCTTTGATTATGATTGTTGGGGTGGGGCTGTTTCTGGGCAAGGGGGTGCAGTATCGCCGCTTTGGTACGCCTTTTTTGCTGCTGGTGTCGTTGCTGTTTATTTTATTGGCGTACGGCATTATCAGTTACTGTGCGCATTCGGACATCCTGCCGCAGACGCAGTACCCTGATAACTTTATTACCCGCCCTTATGATCTGATACCGCTGCTGCTGTTTGCTTTTGCCGGTCTTTACCTTTACCCCAAGTTTTACCGACAACAACCGAGTCTGTTTGCGCATGCGTTGATTATCAGCGCGATTCCTGAAGTGGTGGTTCAATTGCATATGGTGTTTGGTTCGGCGGCGCTGTTTGACCATCATTTTAACATTGCTCATTTTTTGAAGATTGTCGCTTATGTGGTGCCGATGCTGGGGTTGACTCTGGATTACATTCGTACCTATCAAGAGCAGCAGCGCAGCGCAGCGGCTTTGGATGAGATGAATAAAAAGTTGGCTCACTCTAACGCTGAATTGGCAACGTCCAATGCTGAACTGGAGCAGTTTGCCTATATTGCTTCACACGATTTGCAGGAGCCGCTGCGTACCGTCACCAGCTTTTTGCAGTTGTTGCAGAGCGATACGGACACCAAGGTAAGTCAAGATGGGGAAAAGTACCTCAGTTTTGCTATGGAGGGCAGTGCTCGAATGAAATGTTTGGTGGAAGGTCTGCTGGATTTTTCTCGATTGGGTTCGTCTCAAACGGATTTACAGCGGGTGGACAGCGCGGCGGTTGTGCAAACGGTGTTGCAGGATCTCGAAGTGTCGATTAGAGATGGGGCGGCTCAGATTGAGGTGGGACGACTGCCGATGGTGCACGCGGATAAACATTTGCTCTATCAATTGTTGCAAAACCTACTGGCCAATGCGCTTAAGTACCGTTCTGATCAATCTAAAATTCATATTAAGGCGGAGTTGTTTGAAGAGCGTTGGCATTTTTCGGTGCAGGATAACGGCATCGGTATGGAGCAGAAACACCATGAGCGTATTTTCCAAATTTTTCAGCGTTTGCACGGCCAGAATGAGTATTCTGGGGTGGGCATTGGACTGGCGATGTGCAAAAAAATCGCGGAACGCTTGGGTGGCCAGATTTGGGTGGAGTCGGAGTTGGGGGTCGGCTCCACCTTTTTCTTTAGTCTTGCAGCGGTACGTTAATGGTCTGGTTTATGATTTGCCGTAGCGTTTTTGTACGTATTGATCAATCAGTTGTTGAAATTCGGCGGCGATGTTGTCGCCTTTTAGAGTGACGGTTTTCGCGCCATCTTCGTAGACTGGGGCGACGGGTCGTTCACCGGTGCCGGGCATACTGATGCCGATGTTGGCCAGTTTGCTTTCACCAGGGCCGTTGACCACACAGCCCATTACCGCCACATTCATGCTTTCAACGCCCGGATGGTTTGTTTTCCAAATGGGCATCTGTTGGCGCAGGTAGTCTTGGGTTTGCTCAGCTAGGCTTTGAAAAAAGGTGCTGCTGGTGCGCCCACAGCCAGGGCAGGCGATCACCATCGGGGTGAAGGCGCGTAGGCCGAGGGATTGCAAAATTTCCTGGCCTACGATCACCTCTTGAGTGCGTTTGCCGTTCGGTTCGGGGGTTAGGGAGATGCGAATGGTGTTGCCGATGCCTTCGTTGAGCAGCACCGCCAGAGCAGCGGTGGAGGCGACAATGCCTTTGGAACCGATGCCCGCCTCGGTCAGACCCAGATGCAGGGCGTAGTCGCAGCGCTGTGCCAGATCACGGTAGACGGCGATCAGATCTTGTACGCCGCTCATTTTGCACGAAAGGATGATCTTGTCTTTACCCAGGCCGAGCTCTTCGGCCTTTTGGGCGCTCTCCAGTGCCGAGGTGACCACCGCTTCGCAGTTGATTTGGTGCAGGCTTTTGGGCTGTTCAGCTTGGGCGTTTTTATCCAGTAGGCGGGCGAGAAGTTCTTGATCAAGGCTGCCCCAATTGACCCCGATGCGCACCGGTTTGTCGTATTGAATGGCGAATTCAATCATGGTGGCAAACTGTTCATCACGGCGCTTGCCGCGCCCGACGTTGCCAGGATTGATGCGGTATTTGTCCAGTGCTTGCGCGCACTCGGGGTGTTTGGTGAGCAGTTTATGACCATTGAAATGAAAGTCGCCGACGATGGGTACGTCACAGCCCATTTTAGCCAGCTGTTGTTTGATCTCGGGTACGGCTTTGGCGGCGGCTTCGGTGTTGACCGTGATGCGCACCAGTTCGGATCCGGCGTTGGCCAGTTCGACGATTTGGGCGGCGGTGCGAATCACATCGACGGTGTCGGTGTTGGTCATGGATTGTACTACTACGGGGGCATCACCGCCGATTTGAACGTTGCCGACCATGACACTGTGGCGTGTTGGGTGTGAGTTTGTAGGTTGAGTTTGGGACATAATGATTTTAAGGCTGGCTGGGAGAAAAGGATATAGTAGCTTTTTTTGCTGCAATGATCACTCGGGTATTGAATTTTCTATTTTGACCCCTATTATCCCTTTTTGTTTTATGGTCTTAATAAATAAAAGTGAGCGAGGTTATCTGAAGCGATGTCTATCGAAGGTGTACCAGAAGATTCAGAACAGCAGGGCAATGCAGAGCAGCAGAGTGCCGCTGCGGACGAGAACAGCGCGCCTATCAGTGGTGATGTGCTTGAAGAGGAGGTTCCTGAGCTAAGCAATGAGACAGAGGGCAATGGGTCGGTCAGTCGTGAGATTTTTACCACGGTAACGGAAGAGCTAGAGAAGACTCGATTAGAGGCAACGGATTATTGGAATCGTCTGTTGCGGATGCAGGCAGAGATGGAAAACATGCGCAAGCGCAATCAACGGGCTTTGGATAACGCGCATAAATATTCATTGGAAAAATTTTCTGCTGAGTTGTTGGGTGTGGTGGACAGCTTGGATTTGGGTTTGCAAGCGGCTAAAAAAGAGGGGTCCGATGTGAAGCACATTGTTGAGGGCACAGAGTTGACCTTGAAAATGTTTTTACAGACCTTGGATAAGTTTGACATCGAAGAGGTCAATCCTCTGGGTGAAAAATTTGACCCTGCGTTGCATCAGGCGATGGGCATGTTGCCCGCTGCGGAAGGCATCGAAAGTAATACGGTGATCACTGTGATGCAGAAAGGCTATCAGTTGCATGAGCGTCTGTTACGCCCTGCTTTGGTGATGGTGGCAAAATAAGAGTATCAATCCCCTTGAATTTGCATCAACTGCCTATAACTAATGCAGTAGAGATTTTTCGGGTTTTAATTTTTTAGGTTTCAGAGTGTTGGAGAAAGAATAATGGGCAAAATTATCGGTATTGATTTGGGCACTACAAATTCCTGTGTGGCCATTATGGAAGGCGACACCCCTAAAGTTATTGAAAACAGTGAAGGGGATCGCACCACACCCTCTATTGTTGCGTTTACGGACGATGACGAGGTGATTGTGGGTCAATCGGCCAAACGTCAAGCGGTGACAAACCCTCAGAACACGTTGTTTGCGGTTAAGCGTTTGATTGGTCGTCGCTTTGAAGAAGATGCGGTGCAAAAAGACATTAAGCTGGTGCCGTATAAGATTGTTAAAGCCGATAACGGTGACGCTTGGGTGGAAGCGCAAGGTAAAGCGATGGCTGCGCCTGAAATTTCAGCTCGCGTTTTGCAGAAGATGAAAAAGACCGCTGAAGATTATCTCGGCGAAGAAGTGACCGAAGCGGTCATTACCGTACCGGCTTATTTCAACGACTCCCAGCGTCAAGCCACCAAAGATGCCGGTCGCATCGCCGGTCTGGATGTAAAGCGCATCATCAACGAGCCTACCGCTGCGGCGTTGGCTTACGGCATGGATAAAAAACGCGGCGACAAAACCATCGCGGTTTATGATCTGGGTGGCGGTACCTTTGATGTTTCTATCATTGAGATTTCTGAGGTTGACGGCGAACATCAGTTTGAAGTGCTTTCTACCAACGGAGATACCTTCCTTGGTGGTGAAGATTTTGACATGCGCATCATTGATTACCTCTCCGATGAATTTAAACGCGACACGGGCATTGATCTGCACAACGACCCTTTGGCGTTGCAACGTCTGAAAGAAGCGGCAGAGAAGACCAAAATCGAGCTCTCTTCCAGTCAGCAGACGGAAGTGAACTTGCCTTACATTACTGCGGATGCCTCGGGTCCGAAACACCTTAACTTGAAAATGACCCGCGCTAAGCTGGAGTCACTGGTTGAAGAGTTGGTGCAACGTACCATCGGGCCTTGTCGTACTGCGCTGCACGATGCGGGTTTGAGTGTCGGTGAAATTGACGACGTTATTTTGGTCGGTGGTCAAATTCGGATGCCGATGGTGCAATCGGTTGTTGAAGAGTTTTTCGGCAAAGAACCCCGTCGTGATGTGAACCCAGATGAAGCGGTGGCCATTGGTGCTTCCATTCAAGGTGGTGTGTTGGGCGGTGATGTTAAAGACGTTCTGTTGTTGGATGTGACCCCTCTCTCGCTGGGCATTGAAACCCTCGGTGGTGTGATGACCAAATTGATCGAGAAAAACACCACCATTCCTACCAAAGCCAATCAGGTGTTTTCTACCGCAGAAGACAATCAGAGTGCGGTGACCGTGCATGTGATGCAGGGTGAGCGTGAAATGGCGATGCACAATAAATCATTGGGGCGTTTTGATCTCGGTGATCTGCCCAGTGCGCCACGGGGTGTGCCACAGATCGAAGTGAATTTTGACATTGATGCCAACGGCATCTTAAACGTCTCTGCTAAAGACAAGGCGACGGGCAAAGAGCAGTCCATTGTTATTAAAGCCTCCAGCGGTCTGTCGGATGATGAAATTGATGCGATGGTGCGCGATGCTGAAACCCATGCGGAAGAAGATCGCAAGATGAAAGAGCTGGTGGAAGCCCGTAACCAAGCGGACTCGCTGATTCATTCTTCAGCTAAATCGGTGGTTGATCTGGGTGATAAAGTCACTGCTGATGAGAAGAAAGAGATTGAAGAGGCCAGTGAAGCGCTGAAAGCGGTGATGGACAGCGACGATAAATTGGTGATTCAAGAGAAAACCGAAGTGTTGGCAACGGCCTCTTCAAAACTGGCTGAGCGCATTTACGCCCAGCAGGCCGAAGCGGAAGCGGCGGGTGGTGATGACGCTGCTGGTAACGACGCAAACAACGCAGATGACATTGTTGATGCGGAATTTGAAGAAGTGAAAGACGAGAAAAAATAATCGTCTGAAGAAGCTTCGAGTGAAAGGTAAGCGCCCGTTGCAGCTGAAAACGTAACGGGCGTTTTTTTGTGGTGAAAAGCCACACAGTTTTGATAAAAGGCGTGACGTGATGTCAAAACGTGATTATTACGAGGTGCTTGGGGTACAAAAAAATGCCACTGACCCTGAGTTAAAAAAAGCCTATCGGCGCTTGGCGATGAAATATCATCCGGATAGAAATACCGATGATAAGAGCGCCGAAGATAAGTTTAAAGAAGCCAAAGAGGCTTTTGAGATTCTAAAAGATTCGCAAAAGCGAGCGGCCTATGATCAATTTGGTCATGCAGGTGTGGACTCCTCTATGGGGGGTGGCCCTGGAGCCGGTGCTGGCAATTTCAGTGATGTTTTCGGCGATGTTTTTGGCGACATCTTTGGCGGCGGTCGTGGTGGAGCGGGTGGCGGTGGCCAACGTTCCTATCGTGGTTCTGATCTGCAATACAATCTGGAGATCAATCTGGATGCGGCCGTTGCTGGTACCACGGTTAAAGTCAGTGTGCCGACCATGGTGGGTTGTGAACCCTGTGATGGCAGCGGGGCGAAAAAGGGCAGCAAACCACAAACGTGCCCAACCTGTAACGGCATGGGTCAGGTACGCATGCAGCAGGCCTTTTTCTCCGTTCAGCAGACCTGTCCCTCTTGTGCTGGTAACGGTCAGGTGATCCAAAACCCTTGCGACAGTTGTCACGGTTCTGGGCGGCGGCAAGAGACCAAGACCTTGTCGGTTAAAATACCTGCTGGTGTGGACACCGGTGATCGCATTCGTCTTTCGGGCGAAGGTGAAGTGGGTGAAAACGGCGGTCGAGCTGGAGATCTCTATGTTCAATTGTCGGTGAAAAAACACGCGATTTTTGAACGTGATGGCAGCAATTTGCTCTGCGAAGTGCCGATCAACATCGTTACCGCTGCTTTGGGGGGTGATCTCAATGTGCCAACTTTGAATAATAAGGTGAAACTCAAGGTGCCTTCGGGTACGCAGACGGGCAAAGTGTTCCGTGTGCGCGGTAAGGGTGTTAAGCCGGTTCGTGGTGGTGACGTGGGTGATCTGCTCTGTCGAGTGAAGGTGGAGACCCCGGTTCACTTGACTGCTGGGCAAGAAGAACTGTTGCGTAAATTTGGCGAGACCTTGCATCTAAGCAGTGGCGGTGATCGTCACAGTCCTCAAGAGCACGGCTTTATTGCTAAGGTGAAAAAGTTTGTGGATGACCTAAAAGGTTAATCACGTCAGTACGGCTTTTTCAGCCAAGTGGACTTTGGGCAAAGTGGTGAATTTCACCCCTTTGCCTTTTTATTGCCCCTAAGTCTGGCCTCTGGGCTGATTTGCGATATAATCGCGCTGGTTTTCTGTCGTTAGGAATTAAAAATAGATGACGAATCGAGTTGCCGTAATCGGTGCTGCTGGGCGAATGGGGCGCAATCTCATTGAAGCCGCTTTAGAGCACAATGACATTCAATTGGCCGTTGCCACAGAACATCAGGGGCACGATGCCTTGGGTATTGATGCTGGTCTGCTGTTGGGGCGTGCAGCGTTGCAGGTACCACTCTGCTCTGATTTGGCTTTGGCGGCCGACTTTGAGGTGGCGATTGATTTCACTCGTCCTGAAAGTACCTTGGCGACGCTGGAGTTTTGTCGTCAAAACGGCAAAGCGATGGTCATTGGTACCACCGGTTTTTCTGATGCAGAAAAAGCGCAGATTCAGCAAGCGGCCACGCAGATTCCGGTGGTGTTTGCGCCCAATATGAGCGTTGGGGTTAATGTGACTCTGAAATTGTTGGCGATGGCGGCCAAAATTTTGGGCGATGAATACGATGTGGAGGTGATTGAAGCGCATCATCGTTACAAAGTAGACGCGCCTTCGGGTACCGCGCTGAAAATGGGCGAAGTGGTGGCGGAGGCTTTGGGGCGTGATTTGAAAGAGTGTGCGGTTTACGGTCGTGAAGGTCGCGGTGAAGAGCGTGACAGTAAAACCATTGGTTTTGAGACCATTCGTGCCGGTGACATCGTTGGGGATCATACGGTGATGTTTGCCACCTTGGGTGAACGGGTAGAGATTACTCACAAAGCCTCCAGTCGTATGACCTTTGCTAGCGGTGCGGTGCGGGCGGCGGCGTGGTTAAAAGATCGGCCTGCGGGTTTGTACGACATGCAAGATGTGTTGGGTTTATAAATAAAAATAAATGCTTGGGATAACATTATGAAAATCGCGGCGGTATTTCCGGGACAAGGTTCCCAATCAGTGGCCATGTTGGCTGATCTGGCAGCAAGTCATGCAGAGGTTCAAGCAACCTTTGCTGAGGCATCACAGCGGCTGGATTACGATCTCTGGCAGTTGGTGCAAGAGGGGCCAGTAGAGAAACTGAATCAGACCGAATTCACTCAACCGGCCATGTTGGCTGCTGGGGTGGCAACGTATCGAGTGTGGAGGGCGACTGGGGGTGCAGAGCCTGAATTGTTGGCCGGTCACAGTTTGGGAGAATACAGTGCTCTGGTGGTGGCGGGTGTGTTGTCACTGGCGGATGCGGCTTGGTTGGTTTCTGAGCGTGGTCGTTTGATGCAGTCGGCGGTTCCCGCAGGCAAGGGGGCGATGGCGGCCATTTTGGGCTTAAGTGATGAACAGGTGATTGAGGTTTGTCGCGCCGCAACGCAAGGTGAAGTGGTGGAAGCGGTCAATTTCAATTCCAGTGGTCAGGTGGTGATTGCTGGTCAAACCGCCGCTGTTGAACGGGCCATGAGTGGTGCAAAAGAGGCGGGTGCTAAACGTGCCCTGCCGTTGCCGGTCAGTGTGCCGTCACACAGCAGTTTGATGACTGGCGCGGCGGATCAGTTGGCGACGTGTTTTGCACAGATCGAATTTTCGGAACCCAAAATTCCGGTATTGCAGAACGTCACTGCTGAAGCAGCCAGCGATTTGGAGACTTTGAAGGGTGCGCTAAAACAGCAACTTTTCAGTCCGGTGCAGTGGGTCAAGTGTGTGCAAAATTTGCAAGCCGCCGAAGCGGATGTGCTGCTGGAATTGGGGCCAGGTAAGGTATTGACCGGCTTGGCAAAACGCATTGATCGTCGTTTTGCTTCGTTTGCGGTAGCCGATACCGCGACTTTAGAAAAAGCCTTAACCCATTGCAAAGGAGAATAATGATGTTGGAAAAACAAATTACGTTGGTTACCGGTGCCAGTCGTGGCATCGGCAAAGCCATCGCGTTGTCCTTGGCAAAACAGGGCGCGTTTGTGATCGGCACAGCAACCTCTGATGCTGGAGCTGAGGCGATCAGTGCATATTTGACTGAGGCTGGTGTTGATGGTGTGGGTAAAAAGCTCAATGTGACCGAGCCAGAGAGCATCACCAACCTGGTTACTGAGATCACTAAGCAGTACGGTGCGGTGACGATCTTGGTCAATAATGCGGGTATCACCCGCGATAATCTTCTTTTGCGGATGAAAGAGGCCGAATGGGATGATATTTTACAGACTAATCTCAGTTCGATTTTCCGCGTCAGCAAAGCCTGCATGAAAGGGATGATAAAGGCGCGCAAAGGACGTATCATTAACATCGCTTCGATTGTCGGTGTGACGGGCAATCCTGGGCAGGCGAATTATGCTGCTGCGAAAGCGGGCATGATCGGTTTTGCTAAGTCGATGGCGCAGGAAGTTGGTGCGCGTAATATTACCGTGAATACCATCGCACCTGGGTTTATTGATACGGATATGACTCGGGCGTTGTCAGAGTCGCAAAAAGAGGCATTATTGGTTAAAATCCCGCTCAAACGGTTGGGAGAAGCCGATGAAATTGCCCATGCAGTGACCTTTTTAGCTTCACCACAAGCGGGTTATATCACTGGCCATACGTTGCACGTCAACGGCGGCATGCATATGAATTGATTTTTTTGGTGAACACGTAACGATTTTGTTTCTGGAGTTT
Organism: Gammaproteobacteria bacterium; assembly: GCA_030949385.1. NCBI lineage: Bacteria > Pseudomonadati > Pseudomonadota > Gammaproteobacteria > Gammaproteobacteria bacterium. Next base: position 151,530 of record JAUZSP010000001.1, read on the forward strand.
GGTACTGCATAAATCCACTGGATTGCAGGGTTCGAACTCTCTAAAATAGCCAAGCTGTAACATGCAGCTTTAGAATTCTGGAGATTGATTGAAATGAGCAGTATTGAAGAGCGGGTCAAGAACATTGTTGTAGAACAGCTCGGTGTGAAAGAAGATGAAGTGACCAATGTTGCGTCATTTGTTGACGATCTGGGTGCAGATTCACTGGACACTGTCGAGTTGGTGATGGCACTGGAAGAAGAGTTTGAGTGCGAAATTCCCGATGATGATGCGGAAAAAATTACCACCGTTCAACAAGCAATTGATTACGTTTCTAAGAACTTAGATTAAGTTCGATTGTTTGATCCATACGGTATTTAGATTTCAAAACCGCCTTTGTGTTAGTCACAATGGCGGTTTTGGTATTTTAGAGATTATAATTCTATTTTTTAGTGGGGAGACAAGGTCGTGGCGAACAGACGTGTTGTAATTACTGGGCTGGGTATTGTTTCCCCAGTGGGAAGTACAGTTGATAGTGCTTGGGAAAATATTTTGGCAGGGCGTTCAGGGGCGGCTCCAATCAGCCATTTTGATGCGTCTGATTTTTCGGTGCGTTTTTCAGCGCCGGTGAAAGAGTTTGATGTGACCCAATACTTGCAGAAAAAAGAGATTAAAAAGATGGATCTCTTTATTCATTACGGGATGGCAGCGTCCATTCAGGCCTTTGAAGATTCGGGTATTGAAGTGACCGAAGAGAACTCTGAACGCATTGGGGTGGCGGTGGGTTCAGGTATCGGTGGTTTGCCGTACATCGAAGCGCAGCGGGCGGTGTATGAAAAAAAGGGGCCGCGTAAGGTTTCACCTTTCTTTGTACCGGCAACCATCATTAATATGATTTCGGGGAATCTTTCCATTCGTTACGGTTTGAAAGGGCCGAACATTGCCATTGTGACCGCCTGTTCTACTGGCACTCACAGCATCGGTGATGCGGCGCGTTTGATTGAATACGGCGATGCCGATGTGATGGTGGCCGGTGGAGCTGAGATGGCCTGTTCGCCGCTGGGTTTGGGTGGTTTTGCTGCGGCGCGGGCACTCTCGACCCGTAACGACGATCCGACCACCGCCAGCCGTCCTTGGGATAAAGACCGCGATGGTTTTGTTTTGGGTGACGGTGCTGGTGTGTTGGTGCTGGAAGAGTACGAACACGCCAAAGCCCGTGGCGCAAAAATTTACGCAGAAGTGACCGGTTACGGCATGAGTGGGGATGCTTATCATATGACCATGCCCGCCAAGAACGGTGACGGTGCGCGTCGTTGTATGCGTAACGCGATGAAAAACGCGGGGCTGAATCCCGATCAGGTGGATTACATCAATGCTCATGGCACCTCAACGCCTGCCGGTGACATTGCTGAAACCCAAGCGATGAAGGGTGCATTGGGCGATCACGCCTACAAAGTGGCGGTCAGTTCAACCAAATCCATGACCGGTCATCTTTTGGGGGCTGCCGGTGGCATTGAGGCGGTCTTTACTACTTTGGCCATTCGGGATCAAGTGGCTCCGCCGACGATCAATATCTTTAACCAAGATCCAGAGTGTGACTTGGATTACGTGCCCAATACCGCCAGAGAGATGAAGATCGATCACGCGCTCTCCAACTCCTTCGGTTTTGGGGGTACCAACGGTACCCTGATTATGAGTAAGATCTAGCGGTTTTCGTATGTCAACGCTGGTTAACGGTGATCTAACAGAGTCCATCAGTGCTCTGGATCGGGGGCTGGCGTACGGTGATGGTCTGTTCGAAACGGTTGCGGTTCGAGCAGGTCAGCCGTTGCTCTGGTCAGCGCACATTGAACGGCTGCTTCTCGGTTGTTCGCGTCTAAAAATTACTCCTCCCAATGTCAAACAGCTTTGCTTAGAAGCAGAACAGCTTTGCCAACAGGATGATGGGGTTTTAAAAATAGTCGTGACCCGTGGAGTGGGTCGTCGAGGTTATGCGCCTTTTGATTGCGAGCCAACCCGTATTGTTTCTTTTGCCAAGCAGCCTAGAAGAGAAATAAATGCACCGGCAAGAATACGGGTCAGACTCTGTCAAAGTCGTCTGTCAATTAATCCGCAGTTGGCAGGAATCAAACATCTTAATCGTCTGGAGCAAGTTTTGGCGCGTGCCGAATGGGACGATGATCGGATTGCAGAAGGTATCATCTGTTCTGTTGCCGGTGAGGTGATTGAAGGTGTGAGCAGTAATCTATTTGTAGTGCAAGATGGGGTGTTGTTAACGCCTGATTTGAGTCAATGTGGGGTTGCCGGTGTAATGCGAGCACAGGTTATTCAGGAAGCAAAAAAAATGGACGTGAAGTGCCAAATCAGCCAAATCACTCTTAATGACTTGCACCAAGCCGATGAAGTGTTGCTGTGCAACAGTCTGACGGGCATTCGAGTGGTGAAACAATGTGAAGGGTTGGTTTGGCCTCAGGTGGGAGAGATCAGCCAGCAACTTTGGCAGCAATTGAGGCCATATTGGTGAGGGGCAAACATGTTGAAAAAAATATTACTCTTGTTATTGGGTCTCTTTTTGCTGGCAGCGGCTGCATTGGCGTATCTGGCTTGGGATCTGGATCAGTTTTTAAATCGGCCTATTGAGGCGGAAAAAACCTTTGTTTATCAAGTGAGATCCGGTGCCACGGTGCGGGGTATTGAAGATGAATTTGTGCGCATGGGGGTGTTGTCGCGTTCCCACTATTTTTCCTCTTATGCGCGTTATTTTGGGTTGGCAGAAAAGATTAAAAAGGGTGAGTACCAAGTTGAAGTTCACTTAACTCCACCACAATTGTTGGATCTGTTGGTCTCGGGCAAAGTGATTCAATACAGCTTGACCTTGGTGGAAGGCTGGAATTTTAAACAGATGATGAGTGCTGTAGATAATAATTCCATTCTGGAACACGAACTGAAAGGCTTAAGCAAGAAAGAGATTATGCAGCGTTTGGGTTATGCCGGTGTGCATCCAGAAGGGCGCTTTTATCCTGATACTTATGCGTTTACGCGTGGCACATCGGATCTGAGCTTTTTAAAGCGCAGTTATAACAAAATGTCCTCGGTATTGGAGCGTGAGTGGCAAAAACGGCAGAAAAAGTTGCCGCTCAAAAGCGCTTACGAGGCGTTGATTTTGGCCTCAATTGTGGAGCGAGAGACCGCTGCTGTTCAAGAACGACCCAAAATTGCCGGGGTATTCATTCGCCGTCTGCGTAAAAAAATGCGCCTTCAGACCGATCCAACGGTAATTTATGGCATGGGAGATCGATACGATGGCAACATTCGCCGTCGTGATCTGACAGCCGATACGCCTTACAACACCTACACCCGCAGCGGTTTAACCCCCACGCCCATTGCCATGCCCAGTGGTGATGCGATCAGAGCGGTTCTGCATCCAGATGAGGACGGTTCGCTCTACTTTGTTGCTAAAGGCGATGGCAGTGGTGAACATGATTTTTCCAAAACCTTAATTGAGCACAATAAAGCGGTGGCACGTTATCTGAAACGGCTGCGTCAAAATCGGCGTAAAAACAAGAAGTGATCTTTATGCAACAGGCTAAATTTATCACGCTGGAAGGCATTGAAGGGGTGGGGAAATCGAGTAATTTGATTTTTCTCTTGCAGCTGCTCAAAGAGAAAAGTATTCCTTTTTGCCAGACCCGCGAACCTGGAGGAACCCCTTTAGGAGAGCAGTTGCGAGCGCTGTTGTTGGCTCCAACTGGGTCGAGCATGGGCAGCAATACGGAGTTGTTGTTGATGTTTGCCGCCCGTGCCGAGCATCTACACGCTTTGATTCAACCGGAACTCAAAAAAGGTAACTGGGTGGTTTCGGATCGTTTTACCGATGCCAGTTACGCCTATCAAGGCGGTGGTCGTGGGGTTTCAAAACAGCGTATTTTAGCGTTAGAGTCGTGGTTGCAAGAGGGGTTTCAGCCTGATTTGACCTTGTTATTGGATGCGCCACCTGAGGTGGGTTTGGCGCGGGTACGCCAGCGCGGCGCTTCGGATCGTTTTGAGCAAGAGCAGGTGAGTTTTTTTCAGCGGGTGCGTGAGGCCTATTTAGAGCGTGCAGAACGAGAGCCTGAGCGTTTTCGAGTGATCAATGCGGATCAGCCTTTGCTTGCGGTGCAAGCGGAAATTAAAGCGGTTTTGATGCCCTTTTTAAGCCGTGCTGTATGAGCGAACTGTATCCTTGGCTACAAACCCCTTGGGATCGGCTTTGGCAGCGTCACAGCACTTCTGGTCTGCCTCATGGCATACTGCTATTGGCACCGTTTGGCTGCGGTAAAATGGCCTTTTCGGAGTACCTTGCGCAGGCTCTGCTTTGTTCGAACGGAAAAACGTCGGGTGCGGCTTGCGGTGGCTGTCGTTCTTGTCAGTTGTTTGAGGCGGGGAATCACCCCGATCATCATCTTGTGGAGCCTGAACAGGTAGGTAAGTCGATTAAAATCGATCAAATTCGCAAGTTGTGTCGGGATTTGGAATTAACCGCGCAGTTTTCAGGGTATAAGGTTGCTGTAATAACAGCGGCGGAGAGCATGACAGAGGCGGCTTTTAACAGCTTATTAAAAACCTTAGAGGAGCCGAGCAACAATACTCTGTTACTGCTGCTCTGTTCGCAACCGGCGCGTTTACCAAAAACAATAATCAGTCGCTGCGAAACGTTCTCTTTGCCATTGCCTGACTCTCAGCAGGCGCTGAATTGGCTTATCGGAGAAGTTGGGGAGAGAACACAGGAGGAGTTACTTTTGGCTCTCTCTTTGTCCTTTGGTGCGCCGTTGTTGGCAAAAAAGGCACTGCAAGATGAGCATCTGGATGAACGTCGTGCGCGCTTGTCTCGCTATCAAGCGCTGTTTGCTGGGCGTGAAAATCCGGTTCAATTGGCTGCGCTTTGGAAGGAGGTTTCTCAAGCGAAGCAGGTGGTGTTTGAACTGCGCTCTTGGGTTTCGGATTTGATCCGTTTGCGTTTGTCTGCTGTTGCGAAAATCGAGAATCTGGATTGTAAAAGAGAGTTGCTTGTGCTGGCAGAGTCGTTAGACTTGAAGTCTCTCTACCGCTACTCTGATCGTTTGCAGTCGGTCTTCAGAGAGGGGGAGAGCAGTATGAATCCGCAAACGGTACTTGAAGAGCTGTTGATTGTTGCCACTGAACTGGTTCGTAGACGTTAAACTGAATAGGGGTTAAAGAATGAGCAGTCAAGGTCGCCAAGGCATTTTGTCGCTGACAATTAAAGAGAAAAGTGCGCTCTACTCGGCTTACATGCCCTTTGTGAAAAACGGCGGTCTGTTTGTGCCGACGGATAAGTTTTACAATTTAGGCGATGAGGTCTTTATGCTTTTGACCCTAATGGATAACAAAGAACGTCTACCTGTGGCGGGTAAAATTGTTTGGGTCACCCCAGTGGGTGCGCAGGGTAATAAAACGGCGGGCATCGGGGTAAAATTCAGCGATCAGGACAATGGTTCAACCCGAGATAAAATCGAGACCTATTTGGCCGGTGCTTTGGGCGCAGATCGCCCAACTCATACCCTATAAACCGATTTTTAGTGCTTTTAGCTTGGCTAAGATGGCGAAGCGATGGCTGCCTTCTTGCTCGGATTTCTGCCGGTAGTGATGGCTTAGTGTTCTTGATCTGGTTGGTTTGAGCAGTACTTCTTCCAGTGAACTTTCTGAATCATTATAAATAACCCCTTCCTCGTTCCAAGGCAGTTTCCGATAGAGTGCCAAATCATCAAACTCAAAGACCGGGTATTTGATGATGTCAAAGTAAGGTGAATAATCGAAGTCTCTGGGAGTGAAGAGGCGAAAATTGCGTCGATAGAATTTGATATGTCCCTGTTCATTGCGCAGCACGGGTAGCACAGGGAAACGGACGCTGGCAAAAGCTTGTGCAATCAGCGCTGAACAGACGGTGCGAGTGGGGGTACCGATGTGATGTGAAAACAGGCTGGAGCGATAGCGACGTGGCAAAATATTGTAAGGAAATAGAAAACGCGCCAGATCCAGCAGCTGGCGAACGTCGTAATCCAGCCCGAGATTGGCGATCAGATGGTTGACCACATATTGTGAATCTTGGCGAGAGAGCCCTTTAGGCCGACAAATACGCAGGTGTTCGTTTTCATAGCTGTTTAGCGGTCGAATGACCGTGCCTTCCCCCAGCAACGCTTCAATAATCAACTGCTCATCCGGTTTGGCGGGGTAGTGTTTTTCAATTAAGCCTCTCATTTCGGGTGCATCAATGTCGTGTAAACGGCCAATGTAGAGTGCTGAGTGCGTCCAAGAGCTTAAGGTAATGCATTTGATGACTTCGCTGACACGGCTGCGCCCTTCAACCAGCAGCACATCCCCTGGACGAATCTCGTAACTGAGGCGTTGATAATCGGACAGAGGCGGCTGTGTGTTGGGTTTTTCATCATTGAGCCATGATATGGCACGATTCCAGATCCATGTTTTGATATTAAAGCTCATTAGACAGACTCCCTTTTTGTATCTCTTTTTAAATAGAAGGCTGTAATGTTGTCGAAGTTCCTAAAAAATTATTATTATCACATAATGTATATTATGTTAAATAATAACCAAATATAATACCACCTCAAGAAATCCAAAAAGAACGTCAACACGCAATAGAAAAAATCAAAGATACTTATTTGAAGCATTCAATTTAGCCTTATCGATTCAAGAAAGCCGTGCAGCGACTAATGACTTTAAGTATAATCCAGCGCCATTCTTACACACATTACCTACCTTGAGACGATTGCCATGTTTTCAAAAAATATGAGTATTTCCGGTTACGACGACGCACTGTTTTCTGCCATTCAAGATGAAGCTCAACGCCAAGAAGAGCACATCGAACTGATCGCCTCAGAGAACTACACCAGTCCTAGAGTCATCGAGGCACAAGGCACAGTACTGACCAACAAATACGCTGAAGGTTATCCTGGTAAACGCTATTACGGCGGCTGTGAGTTCGTTGATAAAGTAGAGCAGTTGGCTATTGATCGCGCCAAAGAGCTGTTTAACGCCGACTACGTCAATGTGCAACCACACTCAGGTTCACAAGCCAACTCGGCGGTGTACATGGCTTTATGCCAACCTGGAGACACCATTTTGGGCATGAGTCTGGCGCACGGCGGCCACTTGACCCACGGCGCGAAACCGAGCTTTTCAGGCAAAATTTACAACGCCGTGCAATACGGTTTAAACCCTGAAACCGGTGAAATTGATTACGCCGAAGTGGAACGTTTGGCCAAAGAACATAAGCCCAAAATGATCGTGGCTGGTTTTTCTGCTTACTCCCGCATTGTTGATTGGCAGCGTTTTCGTGACATTGCCGATGCCGTTGGTGCTTATCTGTTTGTGGATATGGCACACGTTGCCGGTTTGGTTGCGGCGGGTCTCTATCCGAATCCTGTTCAGATTGCTGATGTCACCACCACCACCACGCACAAAACGTTACGCGGTCCTCGTGGCGGTCTGATTTTGGCCAAAGCCAATCCCGAACTAGAGAAAAAATTCAACTCAGCGGTGTTTCCTGGTGGGCAGGGTGGTCCTCTGATGCATGTGATTGCCGCTAAAGCGGTGGCGTTTAAAGAAGCACTTGAACCTGAATTTAAAACCTATCAAGAAAACGTGATTAAAAACGCACAAGTTATGGCCAACGTCTTTATTGATCGAGGTTACGATGTGGTTTCTGGTGGCACAGACGATCATCTTTTTTTAGTCAGTTTTATCAAAGCCGGTCTGACGGGGCGTGATGTGGACAAATGGCTCGGAGCCGCCCACATCACCGTTAATATGAATGCGGTACCAAACGACCCTCAATCCCCGTTTGTCACCAGTGGTATTCGAGTCGGTACTCCTGCGGCCACCACTCGCGGCTTTGCTGAAACTGAATGCGCTGAATTGGCCGCGTGGATGTGTGACATCATCGACAGCAAAGGCGATGAGGCAATTATCAGCTCGGTGCGTGAAAAAGCCGCCAAGCTTTGTGCCGCTTTTCCTGTTTATGCAGCGTAGCAAATAAATAAATTCCCGCCTAGTCGGGAATGACATCCACACGGTATGCACTGTCCCTTCTGTTCTGCCACCCGCACCAAAGTCATCGATTCTCGTGACGCTCATGAAGGCTCACAAGTTCGACGGCGACGACAGTGTTTGGGCTGTGGGGAACGTTTCACTACCTACGAACAGGCCGACATTGCACTGCCACGCATCATTAAAAACAACAACGAACGCCAAAATTTCTCCGAAAAAAAATTGCAAGCGGGTCTAAGTCTGGCCTTGCAGAAACGCCCCGTTTCTACTGAGCAACTGGATAACGCCATTTTAAACATTCGTCATCGTCTTTTAACGTGTGGTCAACGTGAAGTAAATTCACGACTGTTAGGAGAGTGGGTGATGGAAGAGCTGCGTCAGCTTGATCATGTGGCCTACATTCGTTTTGCTTCCGTTTATAAAAGTTACGAAGATCTGCAAGCATTCCGTGAAGCATTGGATCGCCTCGACCGAGAACCCTCACCATGATTTTATTTGATCATCAGATGATGAATCGTGCCGTTCAACTGGCCAATCGAGGGCGTTACACAACGCACCCCAATCCTCGGGTTGGTTGTGTGATTGCCTACGGCGAGCAGATCGTCGGTGAAGGCTGGCACCAGCGAGCCGGAAAACCACACGCCGAAGTGTACGCTCTGCGCCAAGCCACTGAAAAAGCAAAAGGCGCTACCGCTTACGTCACATTAGAGCCGTGCTCTCATTTTGGTAAAACTCCGCCGTGTGCTGACGCACTGATCACAGCGGGTATTTCACGGCTGGTTGTTGCCATGCAAGATCCCAATCCCTTGGTGGCGGGCAAGGGATTGCAACGTCTGTCCGCAGCAGGCATCGAGGTCGAAGTAGGGCTGTTGCAGTCGGAAGCCGAGGCGTTGAACCCCGGCTTTATCAAACGGATGCAACAAAACAGACCCTTTGTGCGTCTCAAATTAGCCATGAGTCTCGATGGTCGCACCGCGATGGCCAGTGGTGAAAGTCAGTGGATCACCGGTTCTGATTCTCGTGCTGACGTGCATCGTTTGCGCGCACGCAGCGATGCCATTCTCACCGGCATCGGTACGGTGTTGGCCGATGACCCTTCCTTGAACGTGCGGCTCAGCCCGTCAGATTTAGAGGGTTTAGAAGGGATCAACGTACCGCAGCCTTTGAGAGTCGTTTTAGACTCTTACTTGTCTATTTCGCCACAGGCTAAAATGTTCGGCCTAGCGGGTAAAACGCTGCTGATTGGCCACACCAGCACGGCTGAAAAAAGAGCAACACTCATACAAGAGGGTGTCGATGTTGAAATAATAGGTCAGCAGCAGGGCAGGGTGAATCTCAACGAAGTCATGTCGTTATTGGCTCAACGGGAAATCAATGAACTGTTGATCGAAGCAGGACCAACCCTAGCCGGTGCAGCACTTCAAGCGGGCATCGTTGATGAGATCGTGCTGTATATGGCACCGCACGTTATGGGCAGTGAGGCTCGCGGACTGTTTAACCTTCCGGGTCTGGATAAAATGGCCGATCGCATTGATTTAAAAATCAGTGAAATTCGACAGGTGGGTGAAGATGTTCGTCTGACTTTCAGTCTCACCTGAATCCCGTAACGGCAGCGTTACAAAAATCAACGATTCTCTGTAAGAGTTCACCAATACAATCAGATCAAGGTCTAACGCCTCAATGGTTGTTGCACTATTTTGGTTCAATTCTTGTTTGTGACCATCCATTAAACATAAAAAATATCTTCACTGGAAACATGAAAAATACATAACATGTTGTAAATAAACAAAAAATTAAATTTTTATTGGTCTGTTTTTTTATTGGATCATTTTTTGCTTATTTTTAAAAGTCTATATTTTATCCCCCTTTATTTAGGAGTGCAGCATGGCGGCAACGGGCACAGGAGTTGATCAAAGTCGTATCAACTTATTTTCATTCAACGGTAAAATGAAAATTTTACACCTCTCTTGGTTTGCATTCTTTCTTAGTTTCATGGTTTGGTTTAACTTTGCTCCGTTGATGGCTTCCATTCGAGAGACCTTTGGCCTTTCAGATCAAGAGGTGAAACTGCTGCTTATTTTAAATGTGGCGCTGACCATTCCAGCACGCATTATTGTTGGCATGTTAGTGGATAAACATGGCCCAAAAATTACCTTTTCTGTCTTGTTGGCTCTTTCCAGTGTGGTCTGTTTTCTCTTCGCATCGGCGCAAAGTTATACTGAACTGGCAACGTACCGTTTTCTACTTGGTTTTGTTGGGGCTGGTTTTGTCATTGGTATTCGTTTGGTTTCTGAGTGGTTTCCAGCCAAACAGGTCGGCACTGCTGAAGGCATCTACGGTGGTTGGGGTAATTTTGGTTCCGCTGGCGCGGCGATTTTATTACCCACTTTGGCGCTGATGTTTGGGGGTGATGAGGGCTGGCGCTGGGCGGTGGCCACCACTGGGGTCTTGGCTTTACTCTTTTCTTTTGTTTTTTATTTTTCGGTAAGCAACAACCCAAAAGGAACGACTTACTTTCGACCTAAAAACTTAGGTGCAATGGAGGTGAGCAGCAAAGGTGACTTTTATTTTTATTGTTTTATGACAGCTCCCCTTTATTTGGCACTGGCAACCCTGAGTTGGAAAATCTCTCCTGCCAACTTGAATATTTTCAGTCACTCTTTGACCTACACCATCTACACAATGCTGCTGCTGCTTTATATTTATCAAGTTTTGCAGATTTATCGCATTAACAAAGCCCTTTTTGCTGTCAATGCACGCCCTCCAGCAGAAATTCATCGCTATAAATTTCGTCAAGTGGCGGCGTTAAACCTCTCTTATATGGTTACTTTTGGTTCTGAATTGGCTGTGATCTCTATGTTACCGCTCTTTTTCTTTGATGTTTTTAAGGAAAGTGCAGATTTAAGTATTGCTCAAGCGGCTTTAATTGCGTCTATTTTTGCGGCTTTAAATTTGGTTATGCGTCCAGCAGGCGGTTATCTTAGTGACAAATACGGGCGTAAAATAGTGTTAAGCATTACTTTAGGCGGGCTTTCATTCGGTTATTTTTTAATGGGTCAAATTGATCAAAGTTGGACTGTCTCAATGGCCGTCGGTGCAATGATCATTACCTCGTTATTTGTTAATGCAGGTAATGGAGCGGTGTTTGCCGTAGTGCCTTTGGTAAAGAGGCGTTTGACGGGACAAATTGCGGGTATGACCGGTGCCTTTGGTAATGTGGGTGGCGTGGCTTTTCTTACTGTATTGTCTTTTGTTTCTTCACAGCTCTTTTTCCTTACCATTTCAGCCGTGTCCTTTGTGGTTTTTTTGTTGGTCTTGTTTATATTGAAAGAGCCAAAAGGGTTTATGTATGAGCAAAATGACGATGGCAGCATTGAGAAAATTGAACTCCATTAAGGCGCTTATTTATGAGTAACCAACTGATTGTCGAAGTAGGGCAATGTACACAAGCAGGCCTTAAAGAGCAGAACGAAGATTGCTGTGGTATTCGTGTTCCTGATGACAATATGGAGCTGATTCATAAAGGCATTGTGGCTGTCACTGCTGATGGAGTGGGTTCCAGTGAAGCGGGCAAGGAAGCCAGTGAACACTGTGTACGTGGATTTATCAGCGATTATCTAAGTACCCCGATGTCTTGGGGAGTGAAAACTGCCGGTGAGCGCATCATTCGTTCACTCAATTCTTGGCTCTACAGCCAAGGCCAAAGCCGTTATGCCTCGGAGCTGAGTCTGGCTTCAACGTTTGCTGGGCTGATTTTAAAATCGACTACAGCACACCTGTTTCATGTCGGTGATTCGCGTATCTATCTCATTCGGCAAGGCACCATTAAACAGATGACCAAAGATCACCATTTGGTTATTGATCGCAATAAGGCGTTTCTTTCTCGTGCGATGGGGGGTGAGCATGAGGTGCAGTTTGACCATGCCAGCCTGCCCATTGAAATCAATGACCGATTTTTGCTCAGCAGCGATGGGGTTCATGAATTTTTGCCAGATGAGCAGCTGTTGGCCTTTGCTCTTGCTTATGAACCAGAGGTGGCGGCAGAAAAAATAGTTGAAGCGGCTCTCGATGCGGGCAGTAACGACAATTTAACCTGTCAAATTTTACGGGTCACTCAACTGCCCAATCAAGATGAGGATGAGTATTATCGCCAATTGACTTCACTGCCCTTTCCACCCGCATTAGGCATTGGCACCGTATTAGACGGTTATAAAATCATCAAAGAGCTGCACACCAGCAGCACCATCCAAGTCTATTTGGCCGAAGACAATGACAATGGGGAGAGGGTGGTAATCAAAACCCCGTCGGTCAATTTTGAGGATGATCCCGCGTATATTGACCGTTTTTTCCATGAGGTCTGGGTGGGGCGACGCATCAGTGACCCAAACGTTTTGAAAGTGCATCAACTGGAGCGTAAACGCAGCTGTCTTTATTACGTTACCGAATTTATTGAAGGGCAATCGTTGGCGCAGTGGATTTTAGACAACCCTGAGCCAGATTTAAATCAGATCCGTGACATAAACGCACAAATCGTTAAAGGTCTGCGCGCGTTCCAACGGCGTGAAATGGTGCATCAAGACATCAAACCTGAAAACATCATGATTGACAAACACGACCGCATCAAAATCATTGATTTTGGTTCTACTCAAGTGGCCGGATTGCAAGAGATCTACACACCACTGCAAAAGCAGGGCAGTCACCTGCAAGGCACGGCCAATTACATTGCCCCAGAACTGTTTGAGGGTTTTGAAGGCAGTTTCCGCAGTGATATGTATTCACTGGGGGTGACCCTCTACGAGATGCTCAGCGGTGGCAAGTTTCCCTACGGGAAATTGGAAAAAGCACAGGCGCATAAAAATTACGACTACCGTTCAGTGCGTCAGTACAACGCTAATGTACCCATCTGGATGGACGGTGCGATTCAAAAAGCGGTACACCCCGATCGCGCCCATCGTTACGACAGTTTTTCTGAATTTCAGCACGACCTTTCCACACCCAACCCCGCTTTTATGAAAACCAGCCTGCCCTTGATAGAACGTCATCCACTGGCCTTTTGGCGCAGCGTATCAGCGATTTTATTATTGACCAATTTTTTTCTGTTGGCGCTGTTATTCAGGTAGCAGTTGTGGCGGTAACCACGTCTGCACAAAATTTGTCGCCTCCTCCTTAGAAAGGTGATGGTTCATAAAAAAGAGAAAATCATCCAACGCCATCTGCCGGTTCTCTTTGTGCCTATTCACCAAACTTCTAAAATAGCTGAGCATGCTCTGACGAGTTTGCAGGCTCTCTTTACCTAAAGATGCAAACCAAATGGTCAGCGCTTGCTTCTGATACGAAGCAGCGCTGCTGTACAGTTCCATTTCATCGTGCAACAGGGCTAAATGATTTAAGGTTGCGGCCACCATCGGGCTTTCAGAGCCGGAAATTGATTTTTGTAGCGCCAACGTACGTTTGAATAAGCTCGCGGACTTGTCGTACTCTTTGGTTGATTGGCATAACAGAGCGTAATTGATCAGAGTGGAAGCAACGCTCATATTGCCACTTTTTCCAAATACTTCTTCTCGGATTACTAACGCATCTTCGCATAAGGGCAGGGCTTTTTTATAGTCGCCCATGAGCCGATACAAAACAGAGAGATTGTGCATGCTTCTGGCTAAAGTGCGACTGCTTTTACAAAACAACGCTTGCCGAATGGCCAGTGATCGTTTACCCAGTGGCAGGGCTTTTTTGTAGTCGCCCAACAACATGTAAAGCTCGGTTAATTTACTCAGAACCGATGCCACAGAGGGAGAATTAGCCCCAAAGACACGTTCGCGAATGCTCAAAGCACGTTGATAGAGGGGCAAGGCGTGTTCGTATTTGCCGCCCAATTTATACAACATGGCCAGTTTGACCAACGCAGCTGGCACAGAACGATCCTTTTCACCCAGCGTCTCTTCCAGATTAGCGAGCATCAACCGATAGGTTTCCAAATTCTTTTCCAAATCGTGCGGGAAGGTTTCTCCCGAGCCATTTTCATACAAAAATTCCAATTTTTCTCGCAACGCCAATACCGTCAATGAATCTTCTGGCAGACGCTTTTCATCAATATTAAGGATACGTTCGTACAGTGGCAACGCTTCATCGTATTCGAACATTGACTCCAACTGACGTGCCATCTTCTCCAAAATGTTGCGCACGGTGTTGTCATTTTTACCGTAATAACGTTCGCTGAACTTCAAGGCACGTTCGTATAAAACCAGTGCTTCATCGGGTTTATTAGACTCTAGGTAGAGTTCGGCCAGATCATTTAACAGCCGATCTTTTGCCAATCCATCATGGCTCAGAGCCGCTTCATAAACGGCACCGTATTGTTCATACAGTGCCACCGCTCTGTCCGATTCGGCCATAAACTCATACAGTGCCACCAGCTTTCTTAAAATAGGGTGCAGTTGGCTGCTGTCATTGTCTAAGGCTTTTTCCATCAAATCCAATGAGCGTTCATACAGGGGCAACGCTTCATCTAAATTGCCCAAAACCTCATACGCTTCGGCTAAACGGTATAGGAGTTCAGCTTGATGTTGCAGGGTGGTTGAACTCATTGAGGCTGAATAATGTTTCCCCGCCGTCTGTTGATAAACCCGTAGATACTGTTCACAACGGGGTTCATACAGCACCGTATGATCATCAAAAACTTGACCCTCACGGTATTTTTCAAAGACCTTATCTCTAAAATCAACGCAACGGCGATGTAAATTTAATTGTTTACTGGGTTCATGCTGAGCATACAACTCAGCTAAGGCCATTGCCTTCTGGTGCAACCTGGCCAAATCGGTCAATAGGTTTTCAACGGTGTGTTGCTCTCTATTGAATTGGTTTGCAGCAAAGGTGAAGGACTGTTCGTAAAAGGAGAGCATCTTGTCCAGTTCACCATTACGTTCATATAGCCGAGCTAAATCACACAGCAGTTCTCCAATGACCGGTGGAGGCTGGGTTTGATCGACCGCTTGATAACGATGCAACGCATCGCTGTATAACCTAATGGCCTCATCAATATTGTCCGCTTCGCCATAGAGTTTTGCCAAACAGAGCTCGGTTTCGGCCAGCGCCAATGGCTCTGTTTTCACACTCTGTTTTCTAAGCTTCAAAACCCGCTCAAACAGAGGCAATGCCTTAACCGGCTGCTCCATTAACTGATGCAACAGCGCCAAATCATTTAATCCTGCTTCCACTTCTGGGCTGTTGTGCTCAAATAACTGCTCTTGTAAAGCAAGCGCCTTCTCCAACAAGGGACGAGCTTTTGAGTGCTGTTTCAACACTTTTAGAGCTCTGGCGGTCTGATCTAAATACACCAACAAGAGGATTTTATTTTTTTCAGAGGGCACTCGGTTCAGTAGGCTGTCAATTAAATTGAGTGCTTGTTGAGCGTGCTGGGCACGTTCAAAATGAGCACCTTGTCTCTCTTTTAGCTCGCTTTGCAAGGCCGCTGAACTGGCAGCAAGGTGGATCGAAGCTTCAAATTCAAAGGTCAATTTGTCAATCTGTTGCAGCGTATTTCGGGCGCTCTCTTCATCCGTGCTCTGTGCTTTTGCGAGACGTGAGAGAGCTTGTTTTAACTCACCTTCAGCGATTAACCTTTCCACTGAGTCATGCATATTTTCAATTATTCTTCTAAACACCCGATAATTCCAATTCAGCGATGGCAATCTAACATTTTATTCCTGAGAAGGAGGGGGCTGCAAGCACAAACAGGCTGAAACGTGTGCTTACTCTGATTAACTGTGAGATCTGCCTCACAGTTTAGTATATTAAGTCTTTATATTCGTAACTATAAAAGACCAAATAGAGCAACGATAAACACTGGGTTCTCAGGCTCTGCACGTTTATGATGCGCCTCACGATTTTTTTATTAACTCAGTTCAATCGTTCAATTGGGGACACTATGTTTACAGGTATTATTGAAGCGGTCGGCAGCATTAAAGCATTGGAGTCCCGAGGGGGCGATGTGCGGCTGCACATTCAGAGTGGAAAACTGGATCTCAGCGATGTGGCTTTGGGAGACAGCATCGCCACCAATGGGGTGTGCCTAACGGTGGTTGCTCTGCCAGGTGACGGTTATGCCGCTGATGTTTCATTGGAAACCCTCTCTTTGACTACCTTAGGCAAGCTGCAAAACGGCAGCCCCGTTAATCTGGAAAAAGCCCTCACCCTCAGCACTCGTCTTGGTGGCCACATGGTCAGCGGTCATGTGGATGGTTTGGGCAACGTGGTGGAGCGGGTGGACTCGGCGCGCTCAGTGAAATTCATTATCGAAGCGCCGCAAGAGTTGGCCAAATACATTGTGCATAAAGGCTCAATCACTGTGGACGGCATCAGCCTGACGGTGAACGCCATCGACAATAACCGCTTTGAGCTCAACATCGTGCCACACACGGTGCAAGAGACGGTAATCGGCCAATACCAAGTTGGTACAGAGGTGAATTTAGAGGTGGATCTGATTGCCCGTTATCTGGAACGATTGCTCTGGGGTGCGGAGCAAGAAAAGAAATCAAACGGCATCACTGAGCGATTATTGACAGAAAATGGCTTTATGAAGTGATCTATTGCCCTAGGCTCTGTTAGAATCGCGCCTTCGCTGCACAGCACCCCCTTATTTTGAAATTTTAAAGATAAAGAACTGTTATGGAATTAAATACAACTGAAGAGATCATCGCTGACCTGCGTCAAGGAAAAATGGTCATCATCATGGACGATGAAGGGCGTGAAAACGAAGGCGATCTGATTATGGCCTCCTCTGCGGTTCAACCCGACGATGTGAACTTTATGGCGCGTTACGGTCGAGGTTTGATCTGCCTGACGCTGACCCATGAACGCTGCTACCAACTGCGTCTGCCTTTGATGGTGACCCACACCCAAGACGCTCACGGCACCAACTTCACCGTTTCCATTGAAGCAGCGCAGGGTGTTACCACCGGCATCTCCGCTGCGGATCGTGCCGTGACCGTGCAAGCGGCGGTGGCCGCAGATGCCAAACCGGAAGACATTGTGCAACCTGGGCATATTTTCCCCTTGATGGCGCAAGACGGTGGGGTACTCAACCGCGCTGGACACACCGAGGCGGGCTGTGATTTGGCGCGCTTGGCCGGTTTTGAACCCTCTTCCATGATCGTCGAAATCCTCAACGAAGACGGCACCATGGCACGTCGCCCCGATCTGGAGATCTTTGCTCAAGAGCACGATCTAAAAATCGGCAGTATCGAAGATCTGATCCGCTATCGAATTGAAAACGAAAAGAGCATCGAGCGCGTGGCCGAAACGCCAATGCTCACCAAACACGGTGATTTTCATCTGGTGGCCTATCAAGATCGGATCGAAAACGGTCTGCACATGGCGCTGGTTAAGGGCAAAATTGATCCTGAAACCGCCACACCGGTACGGGTGCATGTGGAAAATGTGCTTTGTGACTCTCTGGGTGCCAGTAACGCTTGCGGTTGGCCGTTGCAAGACGCGATGCAGCGCATTGCGGAAATGGAGTCGGGGGTGTTGGTGATTCTGCGCAAACCCGAAGAAGCCAGTGATCTTGTCCGCCAGTTGCAATATTACCAGATGCACAGCGGTAAACCGGAAGAGACGAAACACGACGAACCGGAAGATTTGCGTACCTTCGGCATCGGCGCGCAAATTCTCTCTGATCTGGGGGTACGCAAAATGTCACTGATGAGCGCCCCGAAAATCTTCCACGGTCTGGCCGGTTTTGGCTTGGAAGTGGTCGATTACATTACCGATTAATTTAGATTTAGGACACCTCCCATGAGCAACATCAACACCGTACACGGTGACTTAACCATCGAATCCGGCAAATTTGGCATTATTGTCGGTCGATTTAACGGCTTTATCGTTGAAAGCCTGCTCGCAGGCGCACTGGATCTGCTGGATCGTTCCGGTATTGCTGAGTCGCACATCACCATTGCACGTATGCCGGGTGCCTTTGAGATGCCTCTGATTGCCGACAAAATGGCCGCCAGTGGCAATTACGATGCAATCATCGCCTTGGGTGCAGTCATCCGTGGTTCCACGCCGCATTTTGATTTTGTCGCCAGCGAATCCGCCAAAGGGCTCTCCAGTGTGGCGCTGAAACACGGTTTGCCGGTGATCAACGGCATTCTCACCACCGACAGCATCGAGCAAGCCATTGAGCGTGCCGGTACCAAGGCGGGCAACAAAGGCTCTGAAGCCGCTCAAACCGCAGTGGAGATGATCAGCTTGTTACGCAAGCTGTAAACCATAATGGCACGAAAAAATTTACCTCATGCTCGACGCATGGCGCGGCGCAAAGCGTTGCAAGCCCTCTATCAATGGCAGATGAGCGGTGACAATCTGGCGGACATCCGCGAGCAATTTTCTCACTCTCAAGCGGACATGCACAAAGCCGACCCCGATTATTTTATCGAGCTGGTAGAAGAGGTGCCAAAAGCACTGAGCCTTTTGGATGCTCTGATTACACCTCACATTGACCGCACAATAGAGCAAGTCGATCCTGTTGAACGGGCTGTTTTGCGCCTTGGGGCGTACGAGTTGCGCTACCGTTTAGAAATTCCCCATCGGGTGGTAATCAACGAATGGGTCGAGCTGAGCAAACTGTTTGGTGCGGATCAGAGCCATAAGTTTATCAATGGGGTGCTGGATAAGGTCTCAAAACAGGCGCGAAAATCAGAGCGAAACGCTTAATCTGGACAGATCCCATGTCAAGTGAATTTTCTCTGATTGAGCACTATTTCAAACGACGGGCGGGGCGTACTGAACATGTGCCGCTGGGCATCGGTGACGATTGCGCCTTACTTAACGTTCCCGCTGGCCATCAACTGGCGGTCTCTATAGATACCCTCGCTGCGGGGGTGCATTTTCCTCACCACACCTCAGCGTTTGATGTTGGTCATAAATCCTTAGCCGTTGGTCTCAGCGACCTTGCTGCGATGGGGGCAGAGCCCGCTTGGGCAACCCTTTCACTCTCTCTTCCTGAGCTTGATCCTCATTGGCTAGAGGCCTTCAGTGAGGGGTTTTTTCAACTGGCGGAGCGCCACAAGCTGACCTTGGTGGGTGGTGACACCGTCAAAGCCCCTCTGAGCATCACGGTACAAGTGCATGGTTTTATTCCTGTTGGGGCGGCCTTAAGACGCGATGGTGCGCAACATAGGGGATCTGATCTGTGTTTCTGGGAGAGTAGGGGACGGTGCTCTGGGGTTAAAAATGGCCTTGGGTGAGTTAGTCGCTGTAAAAAATCCGCTGCAAAAACTCAACCGCCCCGAAGCTCAAGTGGCCTTGGGTCTGGCTTTGCGCGGCAAAGCTCACAGTTGCATTGACATCTCTGACGGTTTGGCTGCCGATTTAGGCCATGTTCTCACCGCCAGCAACGTAGGCGCTCTGTTGCAGCTTGATAAACTGCCCCTTTCTACCGAATTGCGTCAACAGCCTCCTGAAATTCAAGAAAAAATGGCGCTGTTTGGCGGTGATGATTATGAGTTGTGTTTTACTCTGTCGGCCAAGGCGTTGCATGAGTTACAAGCGAAAGCCGATTTGCCCAAAATCAGTGTCATTGGCCAAATTGAAGCTGAATTGGGTCTGCGTCTGCAACGTCCACAGGGCATTGAATCACTGTTATTTACAGGTTTTGACCATTTTGACCGAGAACAAAAAGATGAGTAAAACAGCAAAACGTCTGACATTGAAAGACCTCAAACACCCCATCAATTTTTTGGCTTTGGGCTTTGGCAGTGGCCTTGCGCCCAAAGCGCCAGGTACCTTTGGCACCTTGGCTGCCGTGCCACTCTATTTGATGATGACTTCGCTTTCTAACCTTCAGTATCTGTTGGTGACGGTCTTTGTCTGCCTGATTGGCATCTGGATCTGCGGGGTTTCTGCGGATATTTTAGGTGTACACGACCATTCGGGCATTGTTTGGGATGAGATCGCCGGTTTTCTGATCACCATGTTTATGGCTCCCAGCGGTTGGCAGTGGATTGTATTGGGGTTTATTTACTTTCGAATTTTCGATATTTTGAAACCGTGGCCGATCAGTTGGTTGGATCGACAGGTGGGCGGTGGCTTTGGCATTATGATTGACGATGTGATTGCCGGTCTGTTTGCGTGGTTCTGTCTCTGGATAACGGTAAAAATAGTGGCCTAAGACGAGACTTATGTTCATAGGCTGTTGAAATTCCCGCTTAGTGGAGGTGACACTCCACTCAATATATGGATAATGGAGAGCGAATTCAGCCACCCAGAGTGAGTTTTTGATGTCAGTAGTTAATGTTGTGATACCGAATGAACTGGATGTTCGTTTGCAAAAGCTAATGGAATCCAATCACTCCTCTCGCAGCAGCCTGTTACTGGATGCTCTGCAACGTTATGTGGAAGGCCAAGAATTGTTGGCGCGAGTGGAACAGCCCACTCAAAAACACGTTGAGACTGAAGAGTCTTATTATGCTCCACAGCAAAAATTGAACAACTGGTTGGCCAGTTTTTAGTTTTTAATTGATCCAGTCGTTCATTTCCACTTCTCTAAAAACCATCTCACAGCGTAAATAAGGGCTGAAAATTTTCAGCCCCTACACCTCGATAGACACCTTGGTAGGGCGTCAATAAGCGCAGCGCATTGCGCCACACGCAAACCATCAAGTACTGCTGAACTTGCCCCCCGCTGAAATACACCGACCCGAGTGGCTTTTTCCTCAGTGGCTTGTGGAAGGCAGTTAAGTGGCGAACTGTGGGGGGATGATTTCCCATTAAGGAAAAAATATAGTAAAAATACTTGGAAATAATACAACCAAATCACTTCTTCGATTTTATTTTTTCCATCGCATGACTCTGCATTGCCTCATGCCAAGCCGCATCTTCGCTGTGCAAGTAAATAGCGGTGGTCTCCAGTTTTGCATGACGAGCGTTTTTATTCAGATACCGCAGTTCAATGCCCGCATCGGCTTGATGGGTGATGGAGGTGTGGCGCAGCCAGTGGGTTGAGGCCAACCGCAATTTTTCCGCTTTGTGTGGAAATTCCGCTTGAATCTGTTCTGCGGTATCCAACATCACTTTTTTCACAATTCGATAGACCATATTCGCACCGATGCCTTTTTTACCTCCCAAACTGAGGGCGATGGGCGTGGCGTCGCTGGGGGCGGGTAGGGGTGATTTTTGCAAATAAGTTCGATAGTTGGCCAAGGCGCTTAACATCTCATCGTTAACCGGAATTTGCGCGGTTTTATTGCCTTTTCCGGTGACACGCCACCACCAGTTGCCCCGCGACTCAATAAAGCTGCCCATGTTGTGGTTAGAGACCTCACTGACCCGAGGGCCGAGCAGGTAGAGCAGGGTGAAGAGAAATTTCACTCGTTGATAATGCGCCTCTTGACGTTTTGAATCACGGGGCAGGAAGTCAATCTGCTCCAACACCTTCTGCCAACTCTCTTGATCAAGAAACCGTTCGACGCTGTTTTTCGGCGTGGTTGGGTTGAACTGGGTGCGCCGTCGCATCAAGGCGAGCGGATTGGCGGTCAAGTAACCGGCGTGAACCAGATAGGTTAAGAGTGAATTGATGATCACCAAGGCTTGGCGAATGCTGACAGCATGTAAAGCACCTTGGAACGGTCGCCAATCGGGACTGAAACGCGGTTTACGCGCACCAACCCAAAGCTTAATTGGCTGAGGATCGGCCAAGAAATTTTGATAAGCCAAAAAATCTTCCCGAATCAAACTGGAGAGCGGCTTGCCACGTTCACGCAAGCCCCACAGCAACAAACGTTCAACTTCTCTACGGTAGTTTCTCAAGGTGTGCGGTGAGCCTTGATACTCCATCAACCAAGTCTGAATCGCTTGCAGATCGGTGCTGGCCTCGATCAAGGCCGCTCCTGGGCTGCGATTACTGCCTTCTGAACCATCCAAGGCTTTTGGCAGCTGTAAACTTTCCAGCGGTTGCAGTTGTAATAAATTACGCGCTGAATCTGCTTTCTGCTCATTTTGCATCAAAATCGCCCTCTTTTTGGCTTTTTTCAGTATTCATGATTATAGGCGTAATCATGAATTATTGCCAGATGTGATTATATTTATTACATATTATGTATGTAATATTTGTTACGATAACCGTGCATTCAAAATCACTGAGAGCCAAAAATGGATTCAAACTCAATCGACACCCGCACGCTGGTCAAACAGACCGCCGACCAACTGCTGGCCGAAGGCATCAAACCCACCGTAGCCAATGTTCGTGAACGCACTCAACGTGGCAGCGCCGGTACCATCAACGAAGCCTTAAAAAGTTGGTGGCAAGAGTTGTCCGAAAAAATCCGCCAACCGTCATCAGATATTCCAGAGGCGATCCAGATTGCCACCCAGAAGATTTGGCAATCCGCCACCCAGTTAGCCGAAGAACAGTTAGAAGAGTTTCGCCAACAAGCGCAGCAACAGATTGACCACGCCACTGAAAAAAAGCAGCAGGCTCAAGAGGATCAAGAACAACTGCAAAAAGATCAGCAGCAATTATTAGAGACCAATGCCGCGTTGCAACAAGCCAATCAAGCTCTGAAAAAACAACTGGAGTCAGAAGAAGCTCAACATCAACTGGCGATGAAAAACTGGGCACAAAGCAGAGAAAAAAACACAGAACTGAAAAACAACCTGCAACACGCAAGGGAAGAATCAGCAGAGAAACAGAAAGAGCTGCAACAAAAATATCAAAAGGAGATTGAACAAAGGGAGACAGAGCAGAACGCCCTACTGGAAAAAAACCATCAATTGGTACTTAAATCGGCGCTGCTTGAAGAAAAAACACAGCAAAACCAACAGCAGATCAGTGAAATGCAGCAGCGTTTTGAGCTGCAACTGAGCCAACAAAACAACCTACTGCAACACAGCCAAAAACTACAAGAGTCTCTCAGTCTCAGTGAAGCACGGTTGGATTCTGAACGACAACAGAGGCAAGATTTGCATACTCAACAGCAAAAATCACAATCGACCTATGACGCACTGTCTTTGCAGTTTGAGCAACAATCGACACAGTTAAACGCCAAAACAGCCGAGAACCGATTTCTCCAAAATCTGCTGGATCATGTTTCCTCACCTAAAAGTGGCGTAAGCTAAGTCGATGAAAAACGCCCTCTCCCTACTCGTCCTGCTGCTTTTTAGTCCATACACCGTGGCCGACAACCTGCGTTTGGTCGGCCTGTTTGGCAACAAAGCCGCTGTAATCCTCAACGGTAAACAGAAAATCATCAGCACCAACCATACAGAGCAAGGCTTGCGGCTGCTCAGCACCACTCAAGATTCAGCGGAAATCGAGGTGAATGGAGAGCGACGACAGTTTCAACTGGGCAGCAACAGCATTGTGGCGAGCTACCAAAAACCACGACGCATGACGGTGAGAATCGAGCAAAATGCACAAGGAATGTATCAGGCATCGGGTAAAGTCAATGGCCAGGTCACAGAGTTTTTAGTTGATACAGGGGCTTCTGTGGTGGCAATGAATGAGTACGATGCCGAACGTTTTGGTCTGCCAAAAACCGGCCCCGAGGTCAGGGCGCAAACCGCTAGCGGTGAAACTCGCGGTCATCTGGTTAATCTAAAACAGATCTCCATTGGCCAAATTCAGCTCAACAACATCAAAGCCGTGGTACTGCCAGGCGCTCACCCAAACCGCCCTCTGCTTGGCATGTCGTTTTTACAGCATCTGAAAGTTAATCAGCAGCAGCGGCGTTTGTTGCTGGAATCGATGTTTTAAGACTTTATTAGCGGAAGGATTTTAGTTGAGCATAAATTGTTTTCAATATTTCATAACCCTTAAAGGCCAACTGAATGTTTGCAATACGTTCGGCCAGATCAAAAGGGTACTCATGAGCTAAAACATTTCGAATTTCTCGCAGTTCATCCCACGTTGAAACATCCTCAACGATACCCCGCTTTTCCAGAATATTGAGCACATCAATCATGGGCATATTGAGAGTATCAATCTCTTTTAATTCATACAGTAATTTTCTAAACAGCTTTGCGCCAAGGGCGTCTTGCAACTTGGCAAAGTTGAAGAGGAAGCTATTAACGATCCGAGTATTACGATAATCATTAAAAAATTCTGGGGTCATTTTCATCTGTTTGAGATCGTTATAATCCAGTTCTGCACCAACAAAAAGAGCATCACAACGCTCAAAAATGCTTTCCAGTTCATTCACAACAGAACACCCTCTCTGCGGGCATTGACCTCAATAAGGCGATTTTGGTCATAATTCAACACAACATCAATCTTTTGTTGGCCAATCTCTCGTTTCAACATGACTAAAAATTTCACCTTCTTTTCCACCAAATTTTCATGCTCATCGGCCACAATGTAGAGGTCAATATCCCCTCCTCTCTTACTGTCATCGGTACGACTGCCAAAGAGAAAAATCTTGCCACGACCAAAGACGTTATTGAAGTTGGATTTAATCGCTTCAATTTGTTTTTGAGTTAGTCTCACTCTCTACCCTCGCCGTTATGTGAAGCAAGAACCGTTGAACAGTGGCACATCATGGCAACAAACACCCCTCAGCCATCAACATGCTGGTTAACTCAATCAGCGGTAGCCCCATCAACGCCGTAGGATCATCGCCACTCAATTTTTCAAACAAGGTAATTCCCAACGCTTCTGACTTAAAACTGCCTGCACAGTTATACGGTTTCTCTTTTAGCAGATAAGATTCGATCTGCTGATCACTCAAGCTGCGAAACCTCACCTCAAAAGGAACCCACACCCTCTGCGCTTGATCCGTTTCACTGTTTAACAGGCACAACCCAGTATGAAACAGCACCGATTTTCCAGAAACGTGCTGTAACTGCTGCACCGCTTTTTCGTGCGTGCCTGGCTTGCCAAGAATCAGATCATCCACCGTCGCCACCTGATCTGAGCCGATAATCAACGCCTTGGGAAACTTATCTGCAATGCTGCGGGCTTTTTTCTCCGCCAGACGCAGCACCATTTTATCTGCCGGTTCATTGTCAAAACGACTCTCATCAGAATCGGGAGCAGCCGTTTCGAAAGCTTGGCCTAAACGAGAGAGCAGTTCGTGACGAAAGGGTGAAGTGGATGCTAAAACGAGTTTCATGGAAAACCTTTGTAAACGTCGGCGGTTTATTTAATCAGGGTTGTAAAGGGATGCTTGTTATTACGTCGATAAACATCAAAATCTCGATCAATGGTCGCAATGTGATCAATATTCAGTTTTTCTGCCAAAAATACCAAGCAGGCATCAGAAAAATCCATCGGGAGATCGGAATATTTAATGGTTAATGCTCTAATTCTACCAAAATCATTTGGTGTTATCGCCTCTATTGAAATCAAGCAGGTGCAATGTTTCGGTAACCGAGGCAAGTGTCGTGATAAGTTCGCAGTGGTTATCCCGAATAAAGTCTACAGAAGAACGATGGTACTTATCACTGCGATCAAACAGAGCAATCAGAGGCCCTGAATCAATCAAAATTTTTCTCATCGTTGTTTTTGTTTTTCTTGAAGTTTTTCTTGAAGCAATGCTTTTCTATCTCTCGATAGACTTTCATATTGGCTGCCATATTGACCAAAAATGGGAGCACCTAGCTCCCAAGCAGAAGGTTTATCCAACTTCTCAATAAATTCAGCGATGCTTTTTCGGATCAACTCCGACTTACTCAACCCCAATTTCTGAGCAGCCTCAACAACACTGCTTTCAAGTTTGGCATCCAACCTCAAAGTAATCATCTGCTTATCTCACATAAAATGTCTTACGCAGTGTAAGACATTTTATACGACAAAACATCCCATCTCAGTCAGTTTCAATCTCCAACAACACCTCATCAGGATTTACGCCCTCCCCTTTCTGCACATAAATTCCTTTCACCACCCCAGCGATGGGAGCCGCAATCTCACTCTCCATTTTCATCGCCTCGGTAATCAACACCGGCTGACCTTCGCTGACCTGATCACCCTCTTTCACCAACACCTCAATCACCGTACCTGGCATGGAGGTGGTCACGTGACCCGGTTCCGTAGCACGTTGCCTCCCACTGCTGCTGGTAGGGCTGCTGCTGATCGCCCCGCCGCCCATCATCATCTCCGCGTGAGTTTCGACCAAGACTTCCTCTGGCACCCCATCCAGAGTCAAATAAACCGGACGATGGCCATCGGATTCATGGCCGCTTCCGGTCACTTTAACGTCGTAATTTTCGCCGTGCAGAGTCAAGGTGAATTCCACCGGCGCAGTGCCTGCCGGTTCTCCGTTGGGAATCGGCTCCAGTGGTTCGGGGGTCAAGGTGCCAGAGGTTCGCTCGGCCAAAAAGCTCGCCCCTAGATCAGGAAACATTGCCACAATCATGGCATCTTCTTCACACTGAGCGTTTTCACCGGCACTGCGTTCTAACTTATCCCACTCTGGTGGCAACAGATCGGCGGGACGCACCTCGATAATCTCCTCGTTGCCAATGGCCAACTGGCGAATTTTACCGCTAACCGTGCCAGGCGCTTTTCCGTAACGCCCTTGAAAATAAAGTTTGACCTCATTGGTGATGTTGTTATAACGCTCGCCCGTAAGGACATTAAAAACCGCTTGGCTGCCCACAATTTGTGAGGTGGGTGTCACCAACGGCGGATAACCTAAGTCGGCGCGCACCTTGGGGATCTCGGCCAAAACCTCGTTCATACGTTCGCTGGCGTTCTGCTCTTTGAGTTGATTGGCCAGATTGGAGATCATTCCACCTGGCACCTGATTGACATGCACACGGGTATCAATGCCGGTAAACTCACTTTCAAACTGGTGGTACTTTTTGCGGATCTCTTTAAAGTAAAAACCGATCTCTTGCAGCAGCGGCAGATCCAAACCCGTGGTGTACTCGCTGTCCGCCAACGCCACCACCATGCTTTCCGTGGGCGGATGACTGGCACCGTTGGCCATCGAGGAGATGGCGGTGTCGATGTGATAACAACCGTTTTCAATCGCCTTCAACTGCGCCATGTCCGCCAGCCCTGAAGTAGCGTGGCTGTGCAGATGAATCGGCACGCTGACCGCAAGGGTTAACTGCTGCATCAAATTCGCCGCTGCGCTGGGGGTTAACAACCCCGCCATGTCTTTGACCACTACACTGTCGCAGCCGCGATTTTCCAGCGCCTTGGCCATCGTTACAAACTGCTCCGTGGTGTGAACGGGACTGAGGGTGTAGCAGATCGTACCTTGCGCGTGTTTCCCGGCTTTTTTAACCGCATCAATGGCAGTGTGAAGGTTACGCACATCGTTCATGGCATCAAAAATTCGGAACACATCCATGCCGTTGTTGGCCGCCAACTGGACAAATTTTTGCACCACATCATCAGAATAGTGGCGATAACCGAGCAGATTTTGCCCGCGCAGCAACATCTGGGTACGGCTGTTGGGCAACGCTTCGCGCAGTTGCCGAAGTCGTTGCCACGGGTCTTCTTTCAAAAAACGCAAACAGGCATCGTAGGTCGCCCCGCCCCAACACTCCAATGACCAATACCCCACCTGATCCAACTTTTGGCAGATGGGCAGCATGTCAGCCAAACGCATCCGTGTGGCCAACAGGCTCTGATGAGCATCACGCAAAACCGTTTCAGTGATTTTTACAGCAGGCATTATTTCAATCCTCTTGTTTGGCATGTGCGGTACAGCAACGGTGCGCAAAAATAGCGGCGGCAATTACCACCGCCTCGCTGCGCGGATCTTGTTTTACCGAGTAGTCGATTAACTCGGGGTGCATCTCCACAAAACGGGTATCAAACGTTGCCGCTTGAAATTCTTTACACTCTAAAATTTCCAACTGATAAGGAAGGGTGGTTTTCACCCCATAAACACCGATGTCGTTCAACGCCCGTTTGGCGCGGCGCAACAGACGTGGCCAATCCGGTGCCCAAACGATCAATTTGGCGCACATCGAATCGTAATGAGGCGGAATGTAATAGCCAGAATAGATTGCCGCATCGGTTCTTACCCCAGGCCCTCCAGCGGCAAAATAGCGGGTGATGCGGCCAAAACTGGGCAGAAAATCGTTTTTTGGGTCTTCAGCGTTGATGCGAAACTCCATCGCCATGCCGTTCACCGCCAGATCCTCTTGCTGCACACTCAAGGGTTTGCCAGAGGCGACGTTGATCTGTTCCTGAACCAGATCAATGCCGGTGATGCTTTCGGTGACGGGGTGCTCCACTTGGAGGCGCGTGTTCATCTCCATGAAGTAGAACTGATTGTTTTCATCGAGCAGAAATTCCACCGTACCGGCGTTTTCATAGCCCACCGCCTTGCACGCCCGCACCGCCATTTCACCCAACCACTCTCGCTGTTCTGCATTAATCTGCGGTGAAGGGGCGATTTCGATCAGCTTTTGATGCCGACGTTGAATGGAGCAATCCCGTTCAAACAGATGAATGGCGTTGCCAAACGAGTCACCCATCACCTGCACTTCGATGTGACGTGAATTAACGATGGCTTTTTCCATAAAGATGTCGCCTTGACCAAAGGCTTTAGTGGCTTCCGATTTGACCCGAGGCAGATTAAAACGCAGCTCGTCGTCATTATCGCAACGGCGAATCCCTCGCCCCCCGCCGCCGTTGGTGGCTTTGAGCATTACCGGATAACCCATTTCAGCGGCCAAACTCAAAGCCACTTCGATGTTGGCCAAATTGCTCTCACTGCCGGGAATCACCGGTACCCCAGCGGCCATCATCGCACTACGAGCGGCGATTTTGTCCCCCATACGCGCGATCACTTCCGAACGGGGGCCAATAAACGTAACCCCACGTTTTTCACAACGACGCGCCAACTCGGGGTTTTCCGATAGAAAACCATATCCAGGGTGCAGAGCATCACAGCCTGTGGCCAAGGCTAAATCAACCAAACGATGCACATTCAGATAACCGGCTACGGATTCAGGACCGATGTTATACGCCTCATCGGCCTTTTTAACGTGCAGACCATGCCGATCAGCATCGGTGTAAACCGCCACCGAGACAATCTCCATCTCAGCACAGGCACGGGCAATACGTACCGCAATCTCGCCACGATTGGCGATCAATATTTTTTTGATCAAGGTTCAAGCTCCTTTCGCAAAACTGAGCGGTAAAGCAGTAAAAAGGAATCTCTAGAGTTTTCTATATCATGGTCAGAGCGGGAATCCCAGTGAAAATTCCCCTACGCTCGCAAATAAGCAATAAATTAGCCCGAAACAAGGCTTTGACACTTAGGCCGCTTCTCCTTTATGATTGCGCGCTTATGTTCGCACCGCTTCCCATACAGATCAGACCCTTTGATTTAGCAAAAAAAAACGTCTCCTTTTCAGGGGGTATTTTGCTGTCTCATTTTAAACGTCTTACCGGTTATCTCCTTGATAATTCAGGGGAAGTAACTGTTGAAGTGACCTTTGGCAACGAGGTGTCTGGTGTACGTTACGCCAAAGGCGAACTAAAAGCAGAGTTTTCATTAACCTGCCAACGCTGCCTAAAGCCGATGCGATTGCGCGTTGAAAACGAATTTTGTTTAGCACTCATTGAAAACGAGAATGAAGCGGATCAACTACCAGAGCACTTTGATCCCATTATCCTTGATCCGCTGGTGGTCATTCACGCTACGGATCTGTTTGAGGATGAGTTGATTCTCTGTTTGCCTTTGGTGGCTAAACACACTGGGTCAGAATTTTGTTCTGAAGCAGAAGAGACAGACTCTGAGAGCGAAATCTCAGAGAATGACGGTGTTGCGAAACGAAAAAATCCGTTTGCAGTGCTGGAAAATTTTAACAAAGCGAAACAGAAACATTAACTTATTGTTTCATGTTGCTTCTATTTATTGATAGTGTTTCGGAGATTGAATCATGGCAGTACAAAAAAGTCGCAAAACCCCTTCTCGTCGTGGCATGCGTCGTTCACACGATGCTCTGAGCAGCGCCACCCTTTCGGTTGATCAGACTTCAGGCGAAACTCACCTGCGTCATCACATCACCGCTGATGGTTTTTACAAAGGCCGTAAAGTCATTGATACCAAAGCTGTACAAGAAAGCGAATAAACAAAATCTGGCTGGCAACAGCCCTTGTTTGTTTAGCTTAAGCGACTCTTTCGAGTCGCTTAACTTTTTATCCCCCCGCTAAATTGAGGCGCTTGCTTTATGACGAGGTCGCTTACCATCTCACTGGATGCCATGGGAGGCGATCACGGTCTAAAAGTGATCGTACCTGCTGCACTGGACATCTTACATCGGCACCCCAAACTGCATCTGGTTTTGGTTGGAGATGAACACGACATTCAACGTCAACTTGAAAAACACGATTACAGCTCTGATTCACGCCTCATCATTCAGCACGCCTCACAAGTGGTGGCGATGGATGAATCCCCCTCTAAAGCACTGCGTAAAAAACGCGACTCCTCCATGCGCGTGGCGATTAATTTGGTCAAAAGCGGTGAAGCAGATGCCTGTGTCAGTGCAGGCAATACCGGTGCGCTGATGGCCACAGCGCGTTACGTGCTCAAAACCTTGCCAGGCATTGATCGCCCCGCCATCATCTCCACTCTGCCTGCCGTTGGCGGCCATACCCACATGCTCGATCTGGGTGCCAACATCGACAGCAGCGCCGAACACCTGTATCAATTTGCCGTTATGGGATCGGTTCTAAGTCACTCTTTGGACAACATTGCCAAACCGAAAGTCGGTTTGTTAAACATTGGCGAAGAGGAGATCAAAGGCAATGAACAGGTCAAACAAGCGGCTAAATTACTCGCCAACAGCAATCTAAACTACATCGGTTTTGTGGAAGGCAACGACATCTTTAATGGCCGTGTAGATGTGGTGGTCTGTGATGGTTTTGTTGGCAACGTCTCGCTGAAAACCTGCGAAGGAGTAGCCAAAATGATTGCCAACGCCATGAAAGAGGAGTTCAATCGTTCATGGTTTACACGACTTTTGGGGCTGTTTTCACTGCCGGTGCTTAAATCACTAAAAAAGCGCATTGACCCTCGACGTTACAACGGTGCCAGTCTGCTTGGTTTGCAGGGAATTGTGATCAAAAGTCACGGTGGAGCCGATGCCTTGGCCTTTGCCAATGCGGTTGAAATTGCCATTGAAGAGGTGGCCAACGCCATCCCCAGTCGCATTCATTCTCATCTTAAAACAGAGCTCCTAGAAGGAGAAACGGTGTGACATATTCACGCATTAGTGGTACTGGTAGCTACCTGCCCGAAACCATTTTAAGCAACGCCGACATCGCCAAAATGGTCGATACCAGTGACGAATGGATTCAAGAACGCACAGGAATTAAAGAACGCCACATCGCGGCCAAAGAAGAGACCACCTGTGATTTGGCCGAACACGCCTGTCGCCGTGCTATGGAAGCCGCCGGTAAAAGCAAAGGCGACATTGATCTAATTATCGTCGCCACCACCACTCCCGATCAAGTCTTTCCCAGCACCGCCTGCCTGCTGCAAAGCCGTCTGGACATTCACGGCTGTGCGGCGTTTGATGTGCAAGCGGTTTGTACCGGCTTCATCTACGCGCTCAGTGTGGCCGATCAATTCATTCAATCCGGCAGTGCCACCTGTGCGCTGGTTATCGGCGCAGAGACCTTTTCTCGGATCGTCGATTGGAGTGATCGCAACACCTGTATTTTGTTCGGTGACGGTGCTGGGGCGGTGGTGCTGGAAGCCAGCGAAGAACCAGGTGTGCTCTCCACTCACCTGCATGCCGATGGCGATTACGCCAGCCTGTTGCAACTGCCTCAAGGGGTCTCTCGTTATCAAGAGCTTCTAGACGCTACTGCCTACGTGGAGATGAAAGGCAATGAGGTGTTTAAAATCGCCGTCAACACCTTAGGCCACATCGCTGAAGAGACACTGGCAGCCAATAATTTGGAAAAAAGCGACATTGATTGGCTGGTGCCACACCAAGCCAACATCCGCATTATCAAAGCGACGGCGCGTAAATTAAAAATGTCGATGGACAAAGTGGTGGTGACTGTTGGCGAGCATGGCAATACTTCCGCGGCTTCCGTGCCGTTGGCCTTAGACACAGCGGTACGTGACGGTCGCATTAAACGAGGAGAAACGCTCTTACTGGAAGCCTTTGGCGGTGGATTTACTTGGGGATCCGCCTTGGTTAAATATTAAAAACCACCTTAATATCCTTTATTTGTCTCTTAAGGCTGCTTTTTTCAGTTTTTTTCATGGAATTATGCGGTAAACTTCTGAGACACTCTAACCAAGGCGGATCGTTATCAACGTGATAACCCTACTGATCATCGATGACCATGAGCTGATTCGAGAAGGCATCCGCCGCCTACTCGAAGACCAAGCGCACATCTCCGTGCTGGCACAAGCGGCCAGCGGCGAAGAAGCCATTCGACTGGCAGCGGAACTGAAACCTGAAATAATCTTAATGGATATTTCCATGCCTGGCATAGGTGGCTTAGAAGCCACCCATCGCCTCTTACAGATGAATCCCAAGCAGAAAATCATTATTGTCACCGCCCACACCGCCGATCCGTTTCCAAAAGTACTGCTGCGTGCGGGAGCGGTGGGTTACATCAGTAAAAACAGCGGCCTTAGTGAGATGCAAACGGCCATCGAGGCCATTCACCAAGGCAAATCTTATATTTCACCGGACATCGCGCAAAAACTGGCCATTGCCGCACTCAACCCCTCCAGCGAAACCCCCTTTGATCGCCTCAGTCAACGTGAATTGCAAATTATCATGCTCATTTCACAAGGGCTGCGTACTCAAGACATTGCCAAACGTCTTTGTCTTAGCCCAAAAACCATCAGCACCTACCGATCCAGGTTGATGGATAAATTATCCGTACCCAGCGTAGTCGAACTGATGAAGCTGGCCGAACAACACGGCCTCAATGAACAACCCAGCGTTTCATAATCGGCGCTGCGCCTCTGCCTATTTAGACTATGCCCTCTCCCGCGCAAGCCTTTGACTCAAAACATTTTTTAAAACATCTCAGTACAAAGCCCGGCGTTTATCGCATGTTCGATACTGAACAAAAAATTCTCTATGTCGGTAAAGCCAAAAACCTCAAAAACCGCCTCAGCAGCTACTTTCGCAAAGAAGTGGACTCTGAAAAAACCCGTCTGTTGGTCAGCCAAATTCAGAGCATTGAAACCACCGTCACCCACACCGAGGCGGAAGCGCTGATTCTTGAGTTTCACCTGATCAGAGAGCATCAACCCCGTTACAATATTCTTCTGCGTGACGGCAAAGGCTACCCCTCCATTGAGCTGACCTCAGCCCCTTATCCCCGCATCGCCTACCACCGTGGACGACGTAACGAGCAACACCGTTACTTTGGCCCTTACCCCAATGGCCATGCAGTCAAACAGACCCTTTACTTATTACAAAAGCTGTTTCAACTGCGTCAATGTGATGACTCTTTTTTTAACAATCGCTCCCGCCCCTGTTTGCAATATCAGATCAAACGCTGCAAAGCGCCTTGTGTGGGTCGCATCAGTGAAGAAGAGTATGCCCTTGATGTGCTTAATACCCGTCTTTTTCTGGAAGGCAAAAGCAATCGGGTGGTTGAGACTTTCATTACACAAATGGAAGCCGCCTCAAAAGCACTCAAGTTTGAGCAAGCAGCCCAATTTCGGGATCAAATTAGGGCACTTAAGAGTGTGCAAGAACGGCAGTACGTCAGCGGTGAGCGTGGTAATTTAGACGTGGTTGCCTGCCATCAAGAAGGTGGACAAAGTTGTATTCAGCTGTTTTTTATTCGCCATGGCCGCAACCTGGGAAATAAGTCATTTTTTCCTAAAATAGCTCTCAAAAGCAGCCCAACCGAGGTAATTTATGCTTTTCTGAGCCAATTTTATTTTCAGCAAGAAATTCCCAATGAAATTTTACTCAGCCACGCATTGGAAGATCAAACGGTGCTAAGCGAGGCCTTTAGCAACAAGGTTGGCAGAAAAATAAAGTTAAGTCATAAACTGCGCGGTGAACGGCAACGTTGGATGCAGATGGCCGTCAACAACGCCAAAATTGCCCTCACCAGTCGCCTCGCCTCCCGTGCGGGCATGAACCGTCGCCTACAATCCCTTAAGAATCTGTTACAGCTCGAAAACCTGCCACAACGCATGGAGTGTTTTGATATCAGCCACACTCAAGGTGAAGCCACGGTGGCCTCTTGTGTGGTGTTTAATGCCGAAGGGCCATTAAAAAGTGAGTATCGACGTTTCAATATCAAAAACATCACCCCAGGAGATGATTACGCTGCCATGTCACAAGCGCTACAGAGACGCTACAGTCGTCTGATCAAAGAAGAGGCTACCCTGCCCGAGATTATCTTTGTTGATGGTGGTAAAGGGCAGCTCTCTCAAGCAGAAGCGATTATCGAGGAGCTGCAATTGGATGTGACTTTGGTTGGGGTGGCCAAAGGCGCTGCTCGCCGTGTGGGGGATGAAGAGTTATTTTTACACAGCAAAGCCAAACCACTTGATGTTAGAAATGAGACTGCCGCACTGCATTTGATCCAACAAATTCGTGATGAGTCGCATCGTTTTGCCATTGCTGGTCATCGCGCTCAGCGCGGTAAAAAACGCGTTCAATCCGTACTTGAGAAAATAACCGGTCTAGGGTCGAAGCGACGCCAATCTTTACTTAAACACTTTGGTGGTTTACAAGGTGTTCAGCGGGCTGGCATTGAAGATTTGTCTAAAGTGCCAGGAATCAGTGGCAAATTAGCCCAGTTAATTTATGATTCCCTCCATCTTTGAAAAATAGAACACCATTCAGCACTATGATTTTAAATCTTCCCAATTTTTTAACCTTACTGCGCATATTTTTGATGCCGGTTTTGATTTTCATCTTTTACCTACCTTACGAATGGGCACACCCCGTCAGTGCTTTGATCTTTATGTTGGCTGGTTTTACCGATTGGTTGGATGGTTATTTGGCACGCCGTCTCAATCAACAGTCGGCATTTGGTGCCTTTTTGGATCCCGTGGCAGATAAATTATTGGTTGCAGTGATATTGATCTTGGTGTTACAAGAGAATCCAACCCCTTGGATTGCCCTCCCCGCGATGGTCATTATTGGCCGTGAAATCGTTGTTTCAGCACTGCGTGAATGGATGGCAGAGTTAGGTCAACGTAATTTGATCGCGGTTTCTATGCTGGGGAAAATAAAAACCAGCGCCCAAATGCTAGCGTTGCTGTTCCTCTTGTATCATGACGATATTGGTGGCGTTTCAATGTTTTACATTGGCCAGATTTTACTGTATATTGCCGCCCTCTTGACTGTGCAGTCGATGTTTTTGTACCTAAAAACGGTATTCAACTCTCAGCTCTTGAAAGAGAAATAAGCGCTTGACTATCAAACGGTTGTCATTACAATAGCGCCGACTTAATGCGGGAATAGCTCAGTTGGTAGAGCACAACCTTGCCAAGGTTGGGGTCGCGAGTTCGAGTCTCGTTTCCCGCTCCATTTTTAAAAGGGTTCTTAGATTGTTAAGAACTTTTTGCCACACTTATATGGCTGGGTGGCAGAGTGGTTATGCAGCGGCCTGCAAAGCCGTGGACGCCGGTTCGATTCCGGCCTCAGCCTCCATATATTTAAATACCAAAGCTTACCCTTGCCCGGGTGGCGAAATTGGTAGACGCAAGGGACTTAAAATCCCTCGGAGGCAACTCCGTGCCGGTTCGAGTCCGGCCCCGGGCACCAATTTATATACCATCAAAATGCGGGAATAGCTCAGTTGGTAGAGCACAACCTTGCCAAGGTTGGGGTCGCGAGTTCGAGTCTCGTTTCCCGCTCCATTCTTTTACCCAGTATTTAAATTTTTTTGGAAGTTTGATTTTCCAATTGTGTTTTTTAGACATATATTTAACATAATATACATTATATGATATATATAATGATCTGTTTGTTTCAATGCAAAGCATTCCCTATACTGGTTCAAGCAAGCACCCAAGGATAGGAGCCACCCCCATGTCCAAAATCAAAACCATACTCTCGATTTCTCTACTGACACTGCTCATCATGAGCTGTGATTCATTTCTAAATAACACCCCACAAAAAACGACTGACATCAGTACAAACAACTCATTTCGACTCAACCGAAGCAACTCAAACGCAGAGTTGGAAACCTACTTGAAAACCGCTCTCAAACAGTCCGCCATCTATACCGATGTCATTATGCTTACTGAAGCTCCCACACCGGCTCAATCCTCTACTGCCTCAACACCCGCTTCCGACACTGCTAATTCCAGCGGCACTACTGAAAATGGCAACTACTCCAACACCAATGTCTGGGAAAAAGGCATTGATGAAGCGGATCGAATGAAGTTCGATGGCCAAAATCTCTACGTCATGCAAACCAGTGACCTCTACTTTTACGACGCGCTGCCCGTCGCCACCCCAGCCGTAAGCAACAGCCTCTCCATCGCACCACCCAGCAACCCCATCAGCAATGAAACCGAACTGCGCATCCTCAGCCTTGACGGCGCACCCCACTACAACGCCACCGAAATCAAGCGCCTGACCTTCCCCTGGAGTACCAATAACAGCAGCCTCTATCTACGCACTCAACAAGAGGGGGCAAACAACACCTTACTGGCTGCCCTCGGTGGTGCGAGCGGCAACGATTGGCAGACCCCTTGGGGCTGGCAACAGGGCGAAACTCAGCTGCACATTTACAACGTCAACACCCCAGCCAGCCCCACATTGCGCTCCCACTACTCTTTTGACGGTTATCAAATTACCAGCCGGCGCATCGGCAGTCAGCTCTATTTGGCACTGCGCTACACCCCCTCGCTGCCCGATTTTATGCCCTACCCCTACACTCAAGACGATGAACTGAACAACCAACAGTTGATCCAAAATGCCACTCTCAACGACCTGCTGCCCAAGTGGCGATTGAACGGCAAAGAGCAAGGCACACTGGCCAACGCCGACAACTGCTACCTGATCCCCAGCAACGCTGAAAACAGCGCACCGGCTCTCATCACCCTGCTGTCGATCAATCTGGATCAAGCCAATTCCGCGCCCCACGTCAGCTGCATCACCGGCAACAGCCAGACCCTCTATCTCTCCAGCAACGCCCTCTACTTGGCCAACCCCGCGTACAACTACGCCGACAGCAGCAGCCACACCACGCTGCACAAATTCAGCCTCAACAACGGCCAGCTCAATTACAGCGCCAGTGGCCAAATCAGCGGCACACTGGGCTGGGGTGACAAAGCCAGCTCACATCTAAGCGAGCGTAATGACCTCTTGCGCGCGGTGAGCAGCAGCTCAAACTGGAACGGCAACCGCACACAATATGACCACCGTCTCACAGTACTAAAAGAGCAAGCAGGCGAACTCATCCCCGTAGCCCAACTGCCCAACGACACTCAGCCACAAAAACTGGGCAAACCGGGTGAAGACATTTACGCGGTACGCTTTGCAGGCGATAAACTCTACTTAGTCACCTTCCAAAAAACCGACCCACTGTACGTCATCGACCTCAGCGACCCTCAAAACCCCAACATTGCAGGCACACTGGAAATCCCCGGCTACTCAGACTATCTGCACCCCATCAACGATCAATTGGTGCTCGGCATCGGCAAAGAAGCGCTGCTGGATACCAGTGGTAATTTTTCATGGTATCAAGGCATCAAACTGGGCCTGTTCGACATCAGCGACATCAGCAACCCCATCGAGAAAAAAAGCATCGCCATTGGCAAACGCGGCAGTGATGCCACCGTTCTCAACAGCCACCACGGCCTCGCCTACCTGCCCGCCAGCGCCACCACACCGGCACGACTGGCACTGCCGATCAATCTACACAACGCCACCACACCACCCAGCAACCCGTGGGAATTTTACCCTTGGCTGCACAGCGGACTCTATCTGTTTGATATTTACGACGGTCAGCAGAACAGCCCCATCGACCTACTACAGCAAGGGGTTTTAACCGCCAGAACGGCCACCAGCAGCAACAACCCTTGGGGAGAGAGCATCAACAACGACCGCGCTCTGTTGCTCAACGACGGGGTTTTTTACCTGCACGGCAATGAGGTTTGGTCAGCGGACTGGAACAGCCCAACGGTGAGTAATGGGCCGCAGTAAACAAGCAAATAAAATCTTGATAACGTTGTGCCTAATGAGATACTTTCAGCCTGAACTGAATCTGTAGGAACCATCATGCACATCGAGTCGATACGCCTAAAAAACTTCAAGAGTTTTAAAGACGCACAGATGTTAGACATCCCTAAGTTTTGTGTTGTTGTCGGTGCCAACGGCAGTGGAAAATCAACTCTCTTTGGGGTTTTCGAGTTTCTAAAAGAGGCACTAACCAACAACGTTCACACAGCTCTGGTCAAAATAGGCGGCAACCGAGGCTTTCGTGAAGTCATCAGTCGAGGTTCAAAGGGCAACATTGAAATTGAACTGAAATTTCGTGAATCAGACTCAGCTCCCTTAATCACCTACTTTCTCTCCATTGGCGAAAAAAACCATCGCCCCTTTGTCGCTCGTGAAATCTTAAAATACCGTCGAGGCTCCGGTGGGCAACCGTGGCACTTTTTGGATTTTTCCAATGGCCAAGGTGAAGCCGTTACCAACGAAGTGGAGCAAGTGACGGATGTTAAACAGTTAAAACGTGAACCTCAAACCCTTAAATCCGCAGAAATTTTAGCCGTCAAAGGGCTGGCACAATTCGCACGTTTTCCTGCGGTTGTAGCTCTGGGAAGCTTAATCGAAAATTGGCATATTTCCGATTTTCATATCAGCCGCGCCAGACCAGAACAAGAAGCAGGCTATGCAGAACACCTCTCCCGTGAAGGGGAAAATCTCTCCTTAGTCACAGAATACCTTCACTCACGCCACCCAAAACGTTTTCAACAGATACTAAAAAAGTTAACTGAACGAATTCCGGGCATCACCTCTGTGGCCGCCAAAACCACCGAAGAGGGACGAGTGCTGTTGCGCTTCCAAGATGGCGCTTTTGAAGATCCTTTTTTAGCCCGCTACGTCTCCGACGGCACCATTAAGATGTTTGCCTATCTGGTTCTCCTTTACGACCCAGCGCCTCACCCGCTGCTCTGCGTCGAAGAACCAGAAAACCAACTCTACCCAACCCTGCTGTGGGAATTAGCCGAAGAATTTCGCACCTACGCTGAACGAGGTGGGCAGGTATTCGTCTCCAGCCATTCACCGGATTTTTTAAACGCCGTGAACATTAACGAGGTCTACTGGCTGGTCAAAGAACAAGGCTGTACCGCCATCAAACGCGCTCGTGACGACCGACAAATAGCCGCATTTATCGCCGAAGGCGACCAGATGGGCTACCTTTGGTCCGAAGGCTTTTTCCAAGGAGCGGGAATACCATAATGAGAGAAATTGTCTTTTTTCTCGAAGAACCCTCCGCACGAGAAATGCTAAAGGGGGTACTGAAAAACACATTACCCAAGGAAATAACGCCCCGATTTGTGGTGTTCCAAGGCAAGCAAGACCTAGAAAAAAGGCTACCTATTCGCTTGAGAGCATGGCAACAATCCAATACTTTGTTTGTGGTCATAAGAGACCAAGACAGCGGCAACTGCATCAACATAAAACAAGCTCTAAAACAAAAATGCAGTGAGGCCGGTCAGCCAAACACCTTAATCAGAATTGCTTGCCGAGAGTTAGAAAGTTTCTATCTAGGAGACCTTAAAGCCGTTGCACACGCCTTTAACCTAAAAAATCTAGCCAAACAGCAAAACAAATCAAAATTCAGAGATCCCGACCGCTTAGGAAACCCCGCTGAAGAATTGAAAAAAATGGTTCCCAACTATCAAAAAATATCAGGATCACGCGCCATCGCCCCCCTACTCAATATCACTGAAAACCGATCAAACAGCTTTAATGCACTTATCAGTGGTATTCAACGAATCATTACAGAAGAGCATTAAATGGCCACCATCGTCATCGCCGAAAAACCCTCCATGGCCAGAGACATCGCCAAGGTCTTGGGAGCCAATCAACGCGCCAACGGCCACCTGCACAGCAACGATTACATCGTCACTTGGGCGATTGGCCATCTGGTCACCCTCGCCCAACCCCACGAAATCAACCCCGCATGGAAATCATGGTCAAGTGAGCTGCTGCCCATGTTGCCCCAACAATGGACGCTGAGCCTCAACCCAAAAACCGAAGATCAATTTCAAATCGTCGCCGCCCTGATGACCCAAAACGAAGCACGACACACTGATCTGCGCCACCGATGCCGGGCGCGAAGGCGAGCTGATTTTCCGTTACATCCACCAGCAAAGCGGCTGCACCAAGCCCTTTCAACGCCTCTGGATCTCCTCTCTCACCCCCGCCGCCATTCGCACCGGCTTTGAACAACTGCGCGCAGGCAGCGACTACGATCATTTAGCCGATGCCGCACGAGGGCGCTCGCAAGCCGATTGGTTGGTGGGCTTAAACCTCTCCCGCGCCTGCACCCTCGCCTTTGCCCGTCAAGGCGAGGTGCTCTCCGTCGGTCGAGTACAGACCCCCACGCTGGCCATTTTGGTGCAGCGCGAAGAGGAGATTCTCAACTTCAAAGTGGAGGAATTTCTGCTGCTCAAAGCGCGGTTTAACAGCGAGCAAAACGACCTCTATCGTGGCATCTGGTTCAAAGGCAAAACATCCAGCAGCAAAAACCAACGCCTGCCCATCGACGGCCAAAGAGCCGCCGCAATTCAACAGCGCGTGCAGCACCACAGCGCCCAAATCAACATCAGCCAACTGAAAATTGAACCGCGCTCACAAGAACCACCACAACTCTACGACCTCACCGAACTGCAACGCCACGCCAACCGCCTCTACGGCTTCAGTGCCGACAAAACCCTCAAGCTGGCGCAAGAGCTGTACGAAAAAGAGAAACTCATCAGCTACCCGCGCACCGACAGCCGTTATCTCTCCAAAGAGGTAGCACACACTCTGCCCCCCATCGTCGAAAAAATCCGCAGCGCCTACAACGACCTAATCGCAGCAGAGACCGGTCAAAGCCCACTGGGCAAACGTTTTATCAACGACGCAAAAATCAACGACCATCACGCCATCATCCCCAACGGCAACCGCTCAAAATTGGCCAACAGCAGCGACGCAGGCAAACTGTACGACCTGCTCTGTCGCCGCTTGCTCGCCGCTTGGCAACCCAAACACCGCTACAGCCAAACCACCCTCATCACCACCGTGCAAAGTGAAGAGAACGGCCAACAGCAGCACGACACGTTCCACAGCAGCGGCCAACAGATTCTGCAACTGGGTTGGAAAAGCCTCGAAGTCCAGCACAAAAGCAACCAACAGACAACACCCTCACTGCCAGCACTCAAAGAAGGTCAAACGGTGCAACTGGCCGAGATCAAAACCGAAAAATCACAAACGCGCCCCCCGCCTCGGCTCAACGATGCCAGCCTCCTGACCGCAATGGAGAGCGCCGGACGCAGCCTAGACGAAAAAGAGCTGGCCGAAGCGATGCGAGAAAACGGCCTTGGCACCCCCGCCACCCGTGCCGAGATGATCGAAAACCTACTGCGACGCGGCTACCTTGAGCGCCAAGGCAAACTGCTGCACCCCACCGAACGAGGGCTAAACCTAATCAAACAGGTGCCCAAAGCCCTGAAAACCCCACTGCTCACCGGCCAGTGGGAAGCCCAACTGCAACAGATTCAACAGGGAAAAACAGACCTAACCACCTTTATGCAAGGCATCGAAACCTACGTCAAAGAAGCCGTAGATGAACTCTTTGCCCTACCCACCGCCACAAAACGCACCCTCACCCCCATTGCAGAGCTGCCGCAACTGCTCAAATCCGCCTTTAAACTGGATGCCTTCCGCCCCCATCAAGAAGAGGTCTGCCAACAGATCTGCGCCGGTCACGACCTGCTGTTGGTGATGCCCACCGGGGCAGGAAAATCCCTCTGTTATCAGTTGCCTGGCTTGGCACGCGCAGGCACCACCTTGGTCATCTCGCCTTTGATCGCTCTGATGGAAGATCAAGTGGGCAAACTACAAGAACTGGGGCTGAACGCCGAACGCATTCACTCCGGTCTCAGCCGCGAACACGCCCGCCAGATCTGCCGCAACTACCTGCACGGCCTGCTGGATTACCTCTTTATCGCCCCCGAACGGCTCAAGGTGCCGGGCTTTGGTGACATGCTAGCGAAACGCAAACCGCAACTGATCGCCGTCGATGAAGCCCACTGCATCTCTCAGTGGGGGCACGATTTCCGTCCCGACTACCGACTGCTGCACCAGCACTTGCCTAAATTGGCACCGGCCCCCATCATTGCCCTCACCGCCACCGCCACTCCCGAAGTGCAAGCGGACATCTGCCAACAGTTGGGCAAGCCCGATGCACAGCGCTTTATTCACGGTTTTCGGCGGCACAACATCGCCATTCAGGTCAATGAACTGGCCGCCAATGAACGCAGCGAGGCGGTGGTGCAACTGCTCGACAACCCCAAATTACGCCCCGCCATCGTCTACGCCGCCTCACGCAAAGAGGCCAACGAATTGGCGGAAACCGTAGCGCAACACCACCCTTGCGCCGCCTACCATGCAGGCATGTTGGGCGAAAACCGCGATGCGGTGCAGCGCCAATTTCTGCAAGGGGAACTGGAGGTGATCGTCGCCACCGTCGCCTTCGGCATGGGCGTAGACAAAGCCGACATCCGCTGCGTCATTCACACCGCCCTGCCCGCCAGCGTGGAGAACTACTACCAA
The DNA here is from genome assembly GCA_030949385.1 of Gammaproteobacteria bacterium. NCBI lineage: Bacteria > Pseudomonadati > Pseudomonadota > Gammaproteobacteria > Gammaproteobacteria bacterium. Next base: position 194,262 of record JAUZSP010000001.1, read on the forward strand.
GAGATTGGCCGAGCTGGGCGTGACGGCCAAGAAAGCCACGCCGTTTTGCTCTACGCCTACGCCGACCGCCGTACCCATGAGTTTTTCCTCAAGCGCGACTACCCACCCATTGAACAACTGGAGTCGATCCACGCCGCCCTCAATGAACATCTGCAAGAAAAACAGACCCTAGCGGCACAATTGCAGATCAAAGGCGATGAGTTTGAGCGCATGTTGGAAAAACTCTGGATTCACGGCGCAGCCCAGATCACCCCAGACGAACAGATCGTTCGCGGTGAAAGCCAACAGTGGCAACCGGCCTACCAACGCCAAAAAGCCCATCGGCAGCAGCAGTTAGAAAAAATCTTCCACTACGCACAGGGTCAAGAATGCCGCATGTTGGCGCTGATCCAACATTTTGGAGACGAGAGCGACAGCCAGCAACCCTGCGGCCTCTGTGATGTGTGCCAACCGCAAAACAGCCTACTGACCGAAACCCTCTCGCCTGCCACGGTGCAACAGCAACACGTCATTGAGTGTCTGATTTTGGGTCTACGCCAACGCAACGCCCAGAGCAGCGGCCAACTGCACAAACAGTTTGGCGAAGGTCTGACGCGGCGGGATTTTGAACGTCTGCTCACCTCCCTGCGCCGAGCCGAATTAATCTCGCTTCAGGAGGACACGTTTGAAACAGAAGGCAAACAGATTCACTTTGTCCGCGTCCATCTCAGCGAACAGAGCCGCAACGGCAGAATCGACTACGCGGCCATTCAACTGCCGCAGTTTGGCAAAACCAGCAAGAAAAAATCCAAACCTAGAAAAAAAGCCATTCCTATCGAGCCGCTATCGCCTCTCGCTCAACAACGCTTGCAACGCCTCACCCAGTGGCGACTGGAGACAGCGCGGCGCGAAAAAGTCCCCGCCTTTCGGATTTTTTCCGACAAAACCCTACTGGAACTGGCCAGCGTGGCACCGGACAACCCCGAGGCGTTGTTGCAAATTGCAGGCATTGGAGCAAAAAAAGTAGAAAACTACAGTGCAGCGGTGTTTCGGGTCTTTAAAGAGACCGAGGTTTGAGAGGATCTAGTTTAGAAAAATACTCAACACCCAATAAACCTTCAAAATGACTATCCGACGTAATCAAGCGGGCTTGATGAAAACGTGCACTGGCGTAAATGATCGCATCAGCAAAAGAAAGTGAATGTTCTGTGGATAAGTCAGCGGCCAACAAAGCAATAGAGGTTGTCAACGGTATAATCTGTGTCTGTTCCGTCAGTGCCACAGCCTGTAACGCCTTTTCACCGCCACTGTTACGACGCACCCATTTGTACAACTCGAACTGTACCGAGGTCGGTGTCATCAAGGTTTCCACCCGATCAAAATAAGGTTCATAAGCCTCACTGAGCACACCATCCGTTAACCATTCAATCCAGCCACACGTATCAATCACCTTCATATCGGCTTTCTTTCCTGTCGGTCACGATAATCCATCGTCGCCTTAACACCAGAAAGCATACCGCGCATTTGCTGAATCGTTTGCACCGGAACCAATTCGATAATATGCCCACGCTCCAGCAAAACAAACTGCTGACCGGCCTGCAATTGCAGATTATCGCGCACCGCCTTAGGAATTGAGAGTTGAAACTTGCTAGACAGCTTTGCAGAGTTCATATTTTTACCTTTTATTGATCTATAGAAATAGTGTAAAACAGTACGATAAAAAGTCAATTTCATCCGTTTAGCTCCGTAGGGTGCATTAACCAAAGGGCAATGCACCAACAAACACAAGCAAGAGCAAATCCCCCTCATTCCCCCTTTTTTCAAAGTGGGAAGCCCAAGTCCTCACTCCATCGCAAGCCTCAAATAAAAGGCGCTGTCTCTCCTCATTTCCCTTCATCCGTTCAGCTCTCATTCAGACAAGCCGCTCTAAAATGAACCTCATTAATCCAACCCAACTTTAGGACAGCAACATGAACCTCACCCTTCTACTAAAAAGTCTGCTTCTCAGCGCACTCATTTTCACCCCCTTCATCGCCGAGGCCAGTCAAAAACACCGCCACCACCAACAAAGTTACACCAGCTTCGCCCGAGTCACTCACGTTGAACCCATTGTCCGTTACATCGAAGTAACTCGCCCCCACAAAGAGTGCTGGGATGAAGAAGATGAATACGACTCTCATGAAAATCGCCAACCACACTCCACTGGCCACCGTGCCCCGATCTTTAACGGTACCCTTGGCAACAGAATAATAAACCCTCAGAAAGAGAAAAAGAGCGACCTACGCCAACCCAAAACCAACCAACAGAGCCACAGCCGCAACACAAAAGAACATCGCGGCAGACACCACCAAGAGTGCCGCGTGGTGAACCGTCACCACCGAGAAAAACAGATCGACGGCTACCTCGTTCACTACCGCTACAAAGGCGAAAACTTTGAAACCCGCCTCCCTTATCATCCAGGTGATAGAATGAAAGTTCGTATCAGCGTCACCCCAATAAGATACTGAATCATGAACAGAACACACATAACACCCCCTCTACTTTTGCTGCTTAGTCTGCTGCTCAGCAGTGGGGTGAACGCCAAACAGCTCAACCGAGAACAAGCCGCCCATCAAGCCCAGCATCAATACGGTGGCAAAGTGCTCTCAGTACGGCTGAAAAAACCGGCCAACAAAGCCCCCTTCTACGCCATCAAACTGCTCAAGCAGGGTCGGGTGCGCATCGTGCGGATCAAAAAACGACAACGGGACTAAATCATGCGCGTTCTCATCGTCGAAGACGACACCACCCTCGCCAGCCAACTGCAAAGCCAACTATCACAACGTGGATTTGTCACCGATCTGGCTCACGATGGCGAAGAGGGGCTGTTTTATGCCCTCGAATCGCCGCTGGACATCGCCATCGTTGACCTCGGCCTACCGAAACTCTCCGGCATCGAACTGATCAAGACCGCCCGCGCCAAAGGCAAAAACTACCCCATCTTGATCCTCACCGCCCGCGACCGCTGGCAAGACAAAGTGGAAGGCCTGGAAGCGGGCGGCGACGACTACCTCGCCAAACCCTTTCACCCAGAGGAGCTGCTGGCACGGCTCAACGCCCTGCTGCGCCGTGCCGGGCGCTGGACACAAGCTCAACTCCACTGCGGGCCTGTGACCCTGGACACCGGCAGCCAGCAGGTTTTCCTCCACCAGCAACCACTGGAGCTGACCAGCTACGAATTCAAACTGCTGGAATATTTGATGCTGCACGCCGGAGAAACCCTCTCCAAAAGCCGCCTCACAGAACACCTCTACGACGACGAACGCGACAGCAACGTCATCGAAGTCTTTATTCGACGTTTGCGGAAAAAACTCGACCCTGATGGCAACCTGAACCCCATTGAAACCCAACGCGGACAAGGCTACCGTTTCAGCCTAGCGCGCCACAACGATGCCCCTTAAACACTCACCCTCTCACTCCCTGAAACGTCGTCTTCTGAGCAGCAATCTCATCTTACTTCTCAGTTTTGTCCTACTCACGGGGCTGGCGCTGGAACAAGCGGTGGTGCAGTACGCCCAACAAGCGCAAGAGGAAAAACTGCGCGGTCTGATTTACGGTCTGCTGGGTGCCACGGAGCTGAACGAACAAGGACAGCTCATAATTTTTAATAACGAACTGCCGGATCGAAACCTGCTCACACCCTCCTCGGGGTTTTATGCCGCCATTTTTAACCAACAAAAACAACTCGTCTGGCAATCCCCTTCCCTGTTGCAACCCGCACAGATAAAACAGAGCAGCGCCGTGGGTAAGTGGCAGTTTGAAAAAACAGCCGGGCTGTTCACCCTGCAATTTGGGGTCAGTTGGCTACACAACGACGCTGAACACCGTTTCACTCTGCTGATGCAGCAAGAGAGCAAAGACTTTGAACACCTCCGCCAACAATTCAGACAGACCTTATTCTTATGGCTGGGATTTTTTTCTCTGCTGCTGATGCTGTTGCAGTGGCGACTGCTGAACTGGGGGCTAAAACCCCTAAGCCAACTCAGTTTGGAACTCACCGCGATTAAAAAGGGCGAACAACCACAGATCGAAAAACAGTACCCACAAGAAGTACAGCCCCTCACCGACGGCATCAATACCCTTATAAAACAGCAACAGCAGCAGCACAATCGCTATCGACACGCCCTAGCCAACCTCGCTCACAGCCTAAAAACCCCGCTGGCGGTGCTGCGCGGCATCGGCATTGAGCGCGTTTTACAACCAGAAAATCAGCGGCGTTTAGATGAACAAGTCAAACGTATGAATCAGATCGTCGGCTACCAACTGCAAAAAGCCGCCACCGCAGGCAGACAAGGGCTGCATCAAAAGGAAGCTCTGCTGCCGGTTTTACAGCAACTCAGCCGGGTGCTGACCAAAGTCTATGCCGACAAACAGATCCTCTTCAGCCTGCCCACTGAAAACGACCTAACCCTTTCAATGGAAAAGGGCGATTTGATGGAGCTGTTGGGCAATCTGCTCGATAACGCCTGCAAACATTGCCAACAACAGGTCTCCGTTAGTTTCAATATCGAAGCGAAAAAAATCAGCCTGCACATTGATGACGACGGCGCAGGGTTTCCAGAGGGCAAAGAGAAAATCTTATTGCAACGGGGCGTGAGAGCCGACCGTCGTCAGGAAGGCCAAGGCATCGGCTTGGCGGTGGCGGAAGAGATTGTATTGGCTTATGAGGGTTCGATTGAATTGGAAAGCGCCCCACTGGGGGGCGCACGGGTGACGATTCAGCTGCATCCGTAAAAAGTTCTCAATACCGCTCATGCCAATAGGTATTAATAAACCCCTCCTCACCCGGATCATCAATCACCTCACTGCCCACCAGCGGTGTGCGTCCTTCCGATGTCAACACCATCTGCACCGCCGGAGGAATACCCCAGCCCCGCAGATTTTTTTTCCGATCTTCACGACTGAGCAGCGCTCCAGAGGAGGCCAAAGCAGCAACCGGCGCACCGTTACCGACATTCAAATAATAGAGCGAACCATTGCCAGCCCGAGGCTGACAAGAGACCACCTCATCTGGATTGGGTGGCGTGTAACTGGTCATTAACGCCACTCCCGAAACAACCAACGGCTGCGCCAACACTTTTTCCCCCTCTCGACTGCCCTCACCGCTAAGCAGGCGAATGTACCAACCGGATTTTGCCGCCAAGGCCGTTTGTGCCTCCACCCGCTGCACCGTTGTGCCTTCTGCAATCAGGTTGTCTGTGGTATCAAACAGCTCCGCTTCTGTCAGAGTCCGGTACTCTTCTGGTGGTTGGTAGATATGATAATCACGCAACATATAAACGCGATCCTCCACCTCCGTATTCAACGGATGAGCGCGATACCCCGAGCCGATCAGCACAGCCAAATAGGGGCTTTTACCCGGCTCCATCATCAATGAAATATCCGCTGGATGATAAAAACGACGGTTGCCCGAAACCGTTTGATTGGCCAAATCCGCAATGCGCCCACCGCTAATCTCGCCACTTTGTGCATCCAGATCAAAACGCCACACCTGCCCCGCCGTGTCGCCGACAAACAGACGATCCAACAGACCATCACCACTGACATCAATGGCGTTTATGTTTGACGGAATGCTGTTGCTCATCTGACTCAACACCAGATCTGCACGGGAGCCTAGCGGCCCTGCCCACCAGAGTCGTTCACCCGTCACGGCATCAACAATGTAAATGGCTCGACCTTGTGCGTCCGGGCTTTGGGTGCGATTTTGATCTTGTTGCGGATCGTAACCACCGGCAAAAATCAGCACTGAACGCTCGCTGTTTTGCCAACGAATGTTACCCAGCACCGGATCAGACCAGCTCTGCCCCAACTCGACAAAATCCCCTTCGCCGCCTTTCAAAACCCACTTCAGCGTTGGCGAATTTACATCCGTCACATCCAGAGCGTAATAATTTCGCCCCCCTCGGCGCATTCCCAAATAGATCGTCACCTTGTCACCCAAACTCGGCTCGATAATGCCGTTGTGATTCAGATCCAACACCCTCGGAATTACCGAACCATCTAAGCCGTAAGGGCGCTGCATGGAGGCCGTGTTTTTGTACAGCAGCGGTAGATTTTTCAACAGATCTTGTGGGATAAAAGCAAATCGCTCTTGACCGGTACGTTCATCGACGGCGTGCAAGTAACCGTCATTGCTGGAAAAAAACAGCACCCGCTCAGGTTCACTCTCGGTTCCACCGTACTGCACCAGCGCTGGTGAAGAGTGCAACGGATCGCCCAGCACTTTGGCTTCCGTCCCTCTAGCCCACTGCAAAACCTCTTCAGCACTGGGGTTGCGCACCGTGGCTGACATCTCCAGCCACGGCGATAAATTGGCGAGATTATCCTCATGCACTCGGTTCAAACGCGAAGGCAGATATTCATTGTCTGCCGCTGAAAAGCCGCTGTAGGTGTACACCTTACGTTCACTGGGCAGATTGGCCAACACACCGCCCAAGGTTACTTCACCGCCATCGGGAGCGTCACTGGAAGGCGTCCAAAAGCTGGTTGCGCCCTCCCGAAAACCACCACGCCGCTCATCAACAGCCAAGTCGCCATTTTTATCCACGATGCGGGCGCTGCCGGTGGAGAAGTCGAGCCGGTATTTTTTCACATTGCCATCCCAATGCGGCGCAGTGGCTGGTTTGAAGTTAGCAAAATAGAGGTCACTGCGATGGCGGGTACGCGAAAAAGCATTCACAGAGAGAGAAGGCGCAACAAAACTGCTGTTAACCGCCAAAATTTCATTGATAATCTGACTAAACGCCGTGATCAATCCCAAAGCATCATCGGCGGTAAAGTAGCTGCCATTGCCTTTGTCGGCGGTCTCTTGCAACAGCGCTTGATCACTCTGAAAACCGATGGTGTAGGTTGTTACGTTTTGATCCCCTTCCAAAGATGAAGATTGATCGTGGTTGGCCAAATATTGCGCTAACTCGTCCAGACATTCGCCGTCTTTTCCTTCATCGCTACCGGAACGAGACTGTAACTTTCGCTCATCGTTGTCGTCGTCATCTCGGTCGTCATCCTCATCACGATCATCATCTTCGTCTCGGTCATCTTCATCATCATGATCATGATCATCATCTTCGTCTCGGTCGTCGTCCTCATCATGATCATCGTCTTCGTCTCGGTCGTCGTCCTCATCATGATCATCGTCTTCGTCGTCTTCTCTGCGACCCGAACAACTGGTTTTACCCGTTGCTGCAAAAAAATCCGGCAACTCAGGTATTTTTTCGTTGGCATCGGTATCCGAAGTCGGCTCACCGTCCGTCAATAAAATGACAAAATTCTTTTGGCACTGCATCCTAATGGGCGACGAATACAACGATGAGTTACTCCCACGGCGGGAAGAGAGCACACTCGGCTCCGGCAACCAGTCATTGCCATACGAACTCAGACCGTAATCCACCGCATTGCCTCTAAAATAGAGCGCCGCTTCGTACAGAGCTTCCGACAACGGCGTTTCGCCTCCCGCTTGATAGGCGTTCAGACGCGCGATAAACGCCTCTCGCCCCGTGGCCACATCCTGCATCGCAAAGGAGGTCATCCCCCCTTCTCCATTACGATCAAAACGCATCAGAGCAACATTAATGTTGGTGCTGCTGTCCACCACATTGGCCACCACCTCTTTAACAATCTGCAAACGGCTGCGAGTGGTGGTGGCGCGTTGTTGTCGCCAGTTTAAAAAATTGGCCGCATAAAGGCTGTAACTGGCCCCCACAGAACGCCAATCCAGTGCTTGATCCCCATCCTGTTGACACTCAACAGGAGCCCTATTTTCATCATCAGAAAGACGTTGCCAGCGTTGCTGATTCTCCTGCCAATAAGCCAAACGATCCTGATAAAAACCACTGCTCTGAAGAGGCGCAGCAGAAGCTTGGCAACGGTTCGCCGTCTGCTCAAACCAACGCTCACTGTCACACTCGTCGGGCGCGGCGCCATCGGCGCTCCAATAAACTTTATCACTGGCAAAACAGCCGCTGTAGCGGGTCTCTGGATCGTATGGCACTTGTGTCTCCACCGCTGCATTCATGCTGCCGGAGGTGTCCACAATAAACAGCACATTGGGGTTCACCGAGCCACTGCCCTGATTCACCCCCACATAGATTTCCGTATCGTCTGCCACACTGACCAATGAGATCGAGACCCCAAGCAGGAAAAAGCCGCAAAAGTTCAGTGCCCGATTTGTTAGACTTCCCATCTTTTCCCACCTCAGCCACCGCCATCGTGGCCTTATCCATTAATGAAATTTCAAACCATGCAGAAAAAGGTAAGCACAGAACGTGACCGTTTTTGGAAAGGATTTATACTCGCCAGCCTTGGCACGGCGCTGTTTTCAGTAAAGTCGATTTTTATCAAGCTGGCCTATGCGGCGGGTTCTGACCCAGAATCGGTGCTGCTGCTGAGGATGCTGATCGCTGCGCCGTTCTTTTTTGTCATCGCGCTCTGGCAGTGGCGCAGCAATGTTCACTTTCGCCAAACGGCTCACGCAGGGCTGCTGATGAAGGTCATGTTGGTGGGGTTTATCGGTTATTACCTCGCCTCTCTGCTTGATCTGAAAGGTTTGGCGTTGATCTCGGCGCAGCTGGAGCGGATGCTGCTGTTCACCTATCCGATCATGGTGGCGATTTTGGGGTTTCTTTTTTTCAAACAACCGCTTTCCATAAAAATGGGCTTGGCGCTGCTTTTCTCTTATTTGGGGATCAGCCTGATTTACCAGCAAGAAGCCCGCTTTAGCGGCGCTGAAATCGCTTTGGGTACGCTGTTGGTACTGCTTTCAGCGCTGTCGTTTTCCTTTTATGTGCTCTTTAGTAAACAGTTGATTCAGAAACTGGGCAGCGTTCCTTTCACCAGCGTGGCGATGCTGTTTTCCACCCTGTTTATGCTGCTCCATTACGGATTGTTGATGGAGCATGAGGTGCTGATCAACAATGAAATTCTACTTTGGACGGTGTTGTTGGCGATTTTTAGCACCGTGGTGCCGAGTTTTATGATCTCCTCTGCCATCGGCCTCATCGGCCCAGCTCAAACGGGCATTGTCGGCACATTAGGACCCTTGGTAACGCTGGTTCTGGCCGTCACTTTTTTAGGCGAGCAGTTCACCTACTTTCACTTGGCTGGCTTTTGTTTGGTCGTGTTGGGGGTTTCTTTACTGACGTTGCGCTTTAAAAAAAGCACCACCAAGCGCAATGATCTGTAGAACCTTCCCACTAAAGATTTTTGCCAAACTCCGCCATCGCATTCAACACCTCTCTAAGGTTCTCACCCAGCTCGGTCAACTCATACTCCGTGGTCGGCGGCACAGTGGCATAGACCGTTCGAGTCAGCAGCCCTTTCTGTTCCAACATCCGCAAACGCGAGGTCAGCACTTTCGGGCTGATGCCCGTTAAAGCACGTTGAATCTGCGAGTAGCGCTTTTTACCTGGCAGCAGCTCTCGAATCACCAACGTTGTCCATTTGCCTTCGATAATTGCAGCGGTTTTTTTTACCGGACATTCATCGTCACACGGCTGTTCTTTCACTAAGCTATCCATAAAACTCCTTACTATCATTTTAGTAACTACTTCCAAAATGATAGTTACATGCTTAAAATCCAACCTCACATTAACACAAGGCGATAAAAATGAAAAAGACGACCTATCTGCTCTATCTGGTTGGAGCCATTTAAATTATCTTGGGTATTTTCCACCTCTTTTTACCCGAGTGGTTTTTACAAAACACCGGCCACAGCATTCCACAAGCAGACATTTATTACCCACTGGCCATGTTAGCCTCACGTTTTATCGCTTACGGCATCGCGTTTATTTACATTGCCAAAGAGCCGTTGAAATACATTGCTTGGATTCAATTTATGGTCTTAATTCAGCTGATTGATTTAGGCGCAGGCATCTTCTACACATTGACCGGTGTGATCAATATCGCCGATTCGGCTTTCCCCATGTTTAATGCCATCTGGATCAGCGCACTCTTACTTTTATGGATGCCAAAAAAGAACACCGCTGCATGATAACTTGGCTTAATACGCTTTACTTTCAGCTCCACATAAAACTGCTGGTTATGTTTAAACCGACCCTGCTGTTTGATAAAATAAATCAACTGGATTGGTATAAAAACACCTTGCAGCAGTGGGCTGTGCATCAGGAACCCTAACGGCTTACCTTGCCACATCTGGCAGCGTTGCAACGGGGATTGATGCCTCTGAAAAAATGATTCAATTGGCCAACGCCAAACACCCTGATCTCGATTTTCACGTTGCAGATGCGGTTGAGTTGCCTTTTGAAACAGGGACGTTTGATGCTGTTATTGCAGCATCTCTACTGAACATTGTCTCCGATCAAGAAAAAGTAATGGCGGAACTGGTTCGCAGCTGTAAAAAAGAGGGTTCCATCAGCGTTCTTGTGCCTTCGGCTCAGTTCAATGACAACGACTTACGATCACTGCAAGCCTCATTAGGCTCCAGTGGATTTTCAGCAGCGGCTATGAAGGCGTGGCATAAATTACCACCCAAAATGGCAGAGGATGACATTGTGTCGTTGTTTGAGCAGGCAGGGTTGACGAACATAACGACGGAATATTATTTACACGATATGGTTGTGTCTGTTGCTGGGATGAAGCGGTTTTAGTACTCGAACATCTCCTGCAAACACCGACAAAGTGCTCTCTGGGTTGCGGTATTAATCACCCCAAGCTGTTTTATCAGTCTGGATTTATCAACGGTTCTCATTTGATCCAGCAAGATTAAGCCACTTTTGCCCTGAAACGTGCAGCGAATCCGACTAGGAAATTCAAAACCCTTGCTGGTCATTGGCACCACCAGCACCGTTGAGAGGGCTGACATTTCGTTTGGGGTAAGTACCACGCAGGGTCGTGCTTTATTGATCTCTCTGCCTTTGGTCGGATTGAGACCAACAAGCCAGACATCAAAGCGTTTTACCGTCACCACTCCAGTTCATCATCCGTGGAAAGCGGCAGGTCTAACCACTCGCTATCAAGTTCCTCCTGCCCTTGAACGGCAATCACACCTTCTATTGCGGCTTGCCAGCCATCCCGAGCTTTTTTTTCTGGCCTGATCAAAAGCCCATCGCCAACCAACTCTAATTTAAGCTCTTTTCCTTTCAATTTCGCTTGTTCAATCAAGGGCTTAGGAATTCTGACTCCGTGCGAGTTACCGATTTTAATTAGATGTGCCACCTCATTAGCCTCTACGTCCTAAAAACACAAGTAACTATAATGTAATTACATTATTTATTCCAGACACCCATACAAGTCAGTTGACACAACTCATCACGCTCAACTAAAATACCTGTACGTTTTTAAGTACAATTCTTAAATTATGGAGCTGATTATGAACGCCATCAGTTACACCGCTGCACGCGCCAACTTAGCAAAAACAATGGAAAAAGTTTGTGCTGATCATGAGCCGGTCATTATCACCCGCAAAAGAGAGTCGCCGGTGGTGATGATTTCGCTGGACGATTACAAGGCGATGGAAGAGACCGCCTACCTGCTCCGCTCACCAGCCAACGCACGCCATTTACTTGAGTCCATTGCCCAGCTCGAAGCTGGAGAGGGAACTGAAAGAGAGCTGCTTAAATGAACCTTATTTTTTCCAAACAGGCTTGGGATGAATATTTACATTGGCAAAAAACAGACAAGGCAATTCTGAAACGAATCAATGCTCTGATTAAAGAGATCAAACGATCTCCCTTTGAAGGGGTAGGCAAACCCGAAGCACTCAAACATGGTTTGTCTGGATATTGGTCTCGACGGATCAACGATGAACATCGACTGGTTTACAAAGTGAGTGACCATCAACTGTTTCTTGCCCAGTTGCGTTATCACTATTCGTACTGAAAAACGGGTGTTGCACACTAAAAAAGCACCATCTCCTATACTCAAACCATGCACAACTCAAACAACATCCTAGACCACATCGGCAACACCCCTCTGCTGCGGCTCCACGGCGTTTCCGCACAAACGGGCTGTGAGATCTACGCCAAAGCGGAGTTCATGAACCCCGCAGGCTCAATCAAAGACCGCACCGCTTTGGGTCTGGTACGCGATGCAAAAGAGCGCGGCCAGCTCAACGCCGGAGGCACTTTGGTCGAAGGCACGGCAGGCAACACCGGCATCGGATTGGCGTTGGTCGGACACGCCTTGGGTTACAAGGTTGTGGTGGTGATGCCCGAAACCCAGAGCCAAGAGAAAATCGACACCCTCAAAGCCAACGGCGTTGAGTTGCATCTGGTCGCAGCACAACCCTACTCGCACCCCGACAATTTTATCCACATTGCACAACGGCTGGCCAAAGAGCTAAATCAGAGCCGAGCCGAAGGCGCACTCTGGATGAATCAATTTGATAATCTCGCCAATCGAGCCATCCATGCCCGCACCACTGGCGAAGAAATTTGGCAGCAGACCGAAGGCAAAGTAGACGCTTTTATCTGCTCCGTTGGCACTGGCGGTACCTTGGCTGGGGTGGGTGATTGCCTAAAACGACACAACCCCAACGTGGTAATTGCGCTGGCCGACCCGATGGGAGCCTGCCTCTATCATTATTATAAACACGGTGAATTGCGAGCCGAAGGCGACTCCATCACCGAAGGCATTGGCCAGATTAGAATCACCGCCAATTTACACAATGCCCTCATCGACGAAGCCTTTATGATCCCCGATGCCGAAGCGATCCCCTATCTGCATCAACTGGTACACGAGCAAGGCCTCTGCCTCGGCGGTTCCAGCGCCATCAACATTGCCGGAGCGGTGCGGCTGGCTAAAAAACTCGGGCGGGGAAAAACCATCATCACCCTGCTCGGAGACCACGGTTCACGTTACCAACAACGGCTCTACAATCGAGATTTTTTTAGAACAACAGAACATTCCCGTTGCCGACTGGCTTTGAATTAAAAACGGATACATCCCAACGCCTTACCGCTTAGCCTCCTGCAACGGTTCCACCTTATCATCCAACGCCCCCTGCAAACGCCGTTCAATCTTTGGAATCGTGATCGTCATGCCTGGGTGTACCGCGTTAAAATTTACATCAGGGTTGTATTGGCGCAGCAACCACAACGGCAATTTATAGGTGCGTTTGGCCAATCGCCAGAGCGAATCTCCACGCCGAATGGCGTGCTGCTCGGTGCTGCTGATGCGGAATTTTTGGAAATAATCGTCTTGCAAAGCGCGGTGATAGGCCAAGCGGCGTTTCTCAAAACGTGTTTTTGAAATACGTTTAAACAACAGCTTCACTTTTTTACCCACCACCAACGATTTTTTAGCCGACATGCGATTCAAACGCCGCAGCCGTTTCTGGCTCACCCCCAACCATTTAGCATAATGCCCCAAGGTCTCCGTTGCCTGCACCTCCACTCGATTGTCTGCCAAAACAGTGTAATCACTGGGGTCTTCACTGGCCACGCTGCGAACGGCTTCCTCTTCTACCGCCTCATTCATCACCTCACGCTGCAACTGCAACGACTCCGCCACCCGCTCCTGCTCTTCGACATTGGCCACCGCCGGAACATTTGCTGCTACCTGCACTAAAACCGGCAAAGCCGGTTCTGCAACGTCTTTCTCTACGGCTTTCACCTGCAACCACTGACCGACGACAATGCGATTGCGATTGCGCAACGAATTCATCGCCAACAACTGCGCATCTTGCAGCGCAAAACGTCGCGCAATTTTGCTCACCGTATCGCCACGCCGCACCCGATAACGCCCTTCGTGCGTCTCTGCTACCGATCGAGGCGTTGAGTGCATCGCCACCCGCATCGTGGTGGCGCGTTGCGGCCGAGAGAGCGGCAAGGTCAGACGTTGGCCAATACGGATAAAATTACGGCTGCTGAGGCCATTAGCCTCCATCAAATCCCGAACCTTAATGCGATAGCGACGAGCAATGGTGGAGAGCGCATCGCCACGACGCACCTTGTAATAACTGTCACGAATTTGTTCAGCAGAAAATAAATTCGTGTCCACGCTCGCCATCATGGCGCGATACGACTTGGCTTTTTCCGGCTCAGGCAGTTGCAAACGATAGCCCTTCGGGATGCGTTTATCGCCGCGCCAGACCACCGGCCTCAGAGCTAAGTTCATCCCTTTCAACGCCTTAAAATCGACCCCCAACTGGCTCGCCAACGTCTGAGCGTCTATGTAAGAAGGTACTGTTACTCTCGATCCCTCAACCTGAGGGCGACTGCGTTGCAGCTCACCAAAATAACGCACACGGTGTTTGAACACATGGCGAGCAGCAAGAAATTCGGTGTAAAAATTACGCGAAGCAAAACCAAACGAACCTCTGCCTTTTTTGTGCTTTTTAATGATCACCGCAATGTCATTGCTGCCGACTTTTTTCGCGGCACGTCGAATGCCCGAAGCGCCGTGATTGTAGGCGGTGATCGCCAACGGCCAACGACCGGTCAGCTCAAAATTATGTTTCAACAGCAGCGCAGCAGACTCTGTGGCGCGCACCGGATCACGACGTTCATCCACCACATGATCAATGCGCATGTACCGCCTTCCGGTAGAGCGCGTAAATTGCCACACACCCGCCGCCCCAACGCTGGAGTACGCTTTGGGATTAAAAGAAGACTCCACAAAGGGCAAAATCCACAACCCTTCTGGCACACCCTGCTTTTTCAGGGTCGCCTTCATAAACGATTCCCAGCGCCCAGAACGGATGATGGCTTGACGAAAATTATCCGCTTGTCCGCGCTGAAAACGGATGTTTTTCACCGCTTTTCGCAGAGTAGAAAATGTCGTTCCCTTTGGCCAAAGGGCAAAGACCTTCGCCTCTTCGGTACTGAGGTAACGCCCCCGCTTGCTGGCGATGTTTCGTAGCAGACGTTGATAGTGACGCTTACGGCTTTTCACCACTTTGGACTGCTGACGACGGCTCAGCCCCTTTTTAAAATGCACCTTGTCATACACCACATCCATATGTCGGCTGTCGTGAATAAACCCCGCCGTGGTTTCCAGCTCCGTATAAACCCGCGTCCAAAACTGCACCGCCGGTTGCAAGGAGGTGGCCTTAGGAAAATTCACCTCCTGTGAATTCACTCCCCCAGAAAACAGCAGTAACATTAATACAACAGCACGATAAGACATCCACACTCCCTGATGATTTAAATCTCGACACAGCGCCCATCATCGCACCACTATAAAGTGAACATGCTTACTAATTCCTGAATAAACAGAGTAAACTGACGCACCATGTCGAACTTGTTATCCTTACGCAGCTTACACAAATTGGTTACAAAACGCTCACTTTTTAGCCGCCAAAGGAGTCTCATGCCAAGCTCAAACCGCCCCACTCTGCCCGATGCCCAGACCCTAAAAACCCTACCCGAAGACGGTGGTGAAAACTGGAATCGTCTGGTATTTGAAGCCAGCCCTTATCTGCTGCAACACGCCGCCAACCCCGTTGATTGGCACCCGTGGGGCGATGCCGCCTTTGACAAAGCGCGCACTGAAGACAAATTGGTTTTCCTCTCCGTCGGTTACGCCACCTGCCACTGGTGCCATGTGATGGAACACGAATCCTTTGAAGATGACGAAGTAGCCGCGCTGATCAATCAACACTGCATCGCCATCAAAGTGGATCGAGAAGAGCGCCCCGACATCGACCAGATCTACATGAGCGCCTGCCAAGCGATGACGGGCCAAGGCGGCTGGCCACTGAACTGTTTTTTAACCGCTGACGGTCACCCGCTGTTTGCCGGTACCTATTTTCCCAAGCACAACCGCTATCGGCGCATCGGCATGATGGAACTGCTGCCCAAAATAGCCCACGCTTGGCAGCAAGATCGTCAAGAAACGCTCAAAAAAGCCCTTAATTTCACCCAACAATTGCAACAAAAAACAGCAGACCAAGGTGGCAGCCTCTCACCCCAACTGCTGCAAAACGCCTTTCAACAACTGAAAAATAACTACGACCCCGAGCTGGGCGGTTTTGGTCACGCGCCCAAATTTCCCTCACCACACCAATACCTCTTTCTGCTGCGGTACTCGCAGCGCAATGACGAACCTGCCGCACTGGCGATGGTAGAAAAAAGCCTCACCGCCATGCGTCTGGGTGGCCTGTTTGATCAAATTGGTTTGGGGTTTCATCGTTACAGCACCGACGACCAATGGTTACTGCCCCATTTTGAAAAAATGCTCTACGACCAAGCGATGCTGATGCTTGCCTACAGCGAAACCTACGCCGCCACCCACACCCCCTTCTATCAGAACGTGAGTGAAGAAATCTTAAGTTACCTGATGCAGCGAATGCAGCACCCCGAAGGCGGTTTTTACAGCGCCGAAGACGCTGACAGCGAAGGCGAAGAAGGCAAGTTTTACATCTGGAATACAGCCGAATTACAAGAGTGCCTCAACGACGACGAACGAAACTGGTTTAAAACCACCTTTCAAATCAACACCGAAGGCAACTTTCTCGACGAAAGCAGCCGACAGAAAAACGGCAACAACATTCCCCACCTACGTCAACCCTTGAGCGAAGCGGATCAGCAGCGCTGGCAGCCGCTGCGAGAAAAACTCTACCAACAACGACAAAAACGCATCCCGCCGCTGAAAGACGACAAAATCCTCACCGACTGGAACGGTTTGATGATCGCCGCCTTGGCACGTTCCTCGGTGCTGCTTGGCGAGCCACGGTTTTTACAACAGGCGGAAAAGGCCTTTGCCTTTGTTTTAAACCACCTCAGCCACGCCGACGGCCAGCTGAAAAAACGCTTCCGCAACGATCAAGCTGGGCTGCCCGCTCATCTGGACGACTACGCTTTTATGATCTGGGCCGCGCTGGAGCTGCATCAAGCCAGCCTCAACAGCGACCACCTAACGCACGCGCTGCGCTGGCAAGAGATTGCCTTAGAGCAATTTTGGGATAACGAACACGGTGGTTTTTTTGTCACCAGCGCAAAAAGCACCTTGGTGATGCGCCCCAAAGCGTTGCACGATGGCGCGATTCCCAGCGGCAATTCGGTCATGGCGCATAATCTGGCCACCTTGTACCACCTCAGCGGCGAGGAAAAATGGCAGGGTTATTTAGAACAACTGCAACAATCCGCCGCTCAAGAGCTGAACCGCTACCCCGCCGGTCACGCCTTTCTGCTCACCGCCCACGATCTTTACCAAGGGCCAACGCAAACCGTAGTGCTCAGTGGCCAGCAGATCGACCCCGAACTGCTAAAACCGCTGAAAAAAACATTTCTGCCTCACACACTCTGCTTGGCCGTTGAGCAAAACAACCAACAACAGATGCACGATTTTGCCCCCTTCACTCAACAACAGATTTTGGCAAAAGAGACCACACTTTACCTCTGTCAGGGTTTTGCTTGTGAAACACCGCTGCAAGGAGATGACAACATCACGGAGCGCTTAAAACAACTGTAAAGTCCAAACACAGCGACCCAATCCATTCAGCCCCCGTTCAGCTACGTCTCTGCATACTATTCTCAATGTAAGCAACAACGAAAAACAGAGACGGAGTTCACCTAATGAAAATTAAAATCTTGTTACTCACCGCCAGCCTGAGCCTAATGGCCTTACCCATTAACGGCCAAGCCCACCAACTGCACTCAGACCATCATCAATATCAGCATCGCCATGCCGATCACTCGCCATTCCAGATCATTATTGAGCCGTTTTTTTATCTACCCCAGATTCATTACGGCCATCATTACAACCGACACAACTACCGGCAGCATAAAAAACAGCACAACGGCCATCGTCGCCAGCACCGTCAACACAACCCTCGTCCTCGTCACCATTAGGAACAGGCCGCTATGAAAGCCATCACGCTAAAACTGATCTCCCTTCTGCTGCTGAGCATCAGCTTCAATGGCTGGAGCAGCGAAACAACCTCAGAACGGCAAAGCAAATCCATCGGCAGCCTGCAATCAGAAGCACTGCCGGACGCACGTTTTGCTTTGGAGTTGATGACGGCGGAAACACAGCCCAGCCTGAAACAGCACGGCAAACGTCTGCAACCGAAAAAACAGCAGCGTAATCATCTGCTCAATCCACAGATTTTCCATGTCTTTGATGCACAGGTTTATCTGGAAGTAGATGACGACTTCGACGGTTTTTATCACAACTTCAGCCTCACCTTTGATGCCGATGTCAGTTTCGGCTCGGCTCCCGTCTACGCGGAGCTGTACCTCAGCTACGAAGGCGGCCCGTGGAATCACTACTTCACCACCGAGGTATTTCAGATCAACAACAGCAGCGTCTTTGACAATTACGAAGTGGTGACCGAGCTCACAGACGGTTATCTTCCCGGCCATTACGATCTGCTCATCGACCTCTACGATGCCACTTGGGATGAATTAGTGACCAGCTACAGTGCTCTGGATGATGCCAACCTACTCGCCATTCCACTGGAAGATCGCAGTTACGACAGCCCAACCTTTTACGACACGGGCTACAGCAGCTACAGTTACGGCAGTGGCAACTTGCCTATCGGCTTGATTTTGTTATTGGCGGCTTTAGTTGCTCTGCGCCAACATCAGGAGAAAACAGCATGAAATTATTCACCCTCATCACCTTGCTCAGCATTATGTTACTCAGCAGCGGCTGTCACCGCCTTCTTAAACCTCATCACGGTTACGGTCATGGCCACGGACATCACACCCAATCTCATCCACAATCGCAAAGTTACGGTCATCGTACGACTCGGCATTGAGACTGCCTTGACGGAAATTTATCTCCCCGTTACCCTTAGCAGCATGAGCACCGTCACTTTTGATACCCTAAAATTTGCCCATCGTCTTAAAGATGCGGGCATATCCGAACAGCACGCCGAAGCGGAAGCAGCCGCTCTCGCTGAGCTATTTTCCGAGACCGTCGAATCCCAACTCTCCACCAAAGCCGATATTCATCGAGTAGAAAAAGAACTGATGCTGATCAAGTGGATGGTCGGTTTGGTGATCGTGGTGGAAATCGCCCCACTGCTGACAAGCCTGTTATAAGCCCCATCCCTCGCCACACATCAAGTCGCCTTTGCATTACCTACACGAGATTAAAACTGAGTAACCTTAGCTCTCTCCTCTCCATCCAAAAATCACCCCTTCGGGTGATAGCCCATCACTCTTTTTTAGCCTAAAATTCCTGCTTCGTCATCGCGCAAACAGGAACAGATTATGGACGCTTTTGAACGTCACTTCGCCAACTGGGTCATCGCCCAACGTTGGTGGATTTTGCTCGCCACTCTGCTGATCGTCATCGCCACCGGTACCGGCATTGGCCAGCTCTCCTTTAACAACGACAACCGCGTTTATTTCAGCAAACAAAATCCGCAACTGCTCGCCTTGGAAGCATTAGAAAACACCTTCAGCGAAAACGAAAACGTGCTGATTGCAGTGGCTCCCAAAGACGGCAACGTCTTTACCCGCAGCACCTTGCAAGCGGTACAAGAGATCACCGAACGCGCCTGGTTCACTCCTTACTCCAGCCGTGTTGGCTCACTGAGCAATTTTCAACACAGCTACAGTGAAAGCGACGACCTGATCGTCGAAGATCTGTACCAAAACCCGCAGGATCTGAGCGACGCAGAGATCGAGCGCATCAAACAGATCGCCCTCTCAGAACCGCTGCTGGTAAAAAACCTGATCTCTGTTGACGGCTCCGTCACCGCCATCAACATCAATGTGCTGAAACCGAAAAAATCCAAAACCGCCATAGCAGAAATTGCCAGCTTCACCCGCCAACTGAAAACAGAAATCGAAGCCAAATACCCCGACATCACTCTGCACCTCGCCGGAGGCATCATGTTTGGCAACGCCTTCCAAGAGGTGAGCCAAGAGGATGGCGCAACCCTGCTGCCCTTGATGTACGGCATTTTGCTCATCACCATGGCATTGCTGTTGCGCAGCGTTTGGGGCACTTTTGCCACCCTGATTATCATCGCCATCTCCTCCTCCACCGCCTTGGGGTTAACGGGTTGGCTGGGCATCTCCCTTTCTGCCAGCTCCGTTAACGCACCAACGGTAATTTTGACTCTGGCGGTGGCCGACTGCATTCACATCTTGACCTCCTTCGCCGTGGCGATGCGCAAAGGGCTGACAAAACAAGCGGCCATTGTCGAGTCGGTGCGGATCAATTTTCAGCCGCTGATTTTGACCTCCCTCACCACCGCCATCGGTTTTTTGAGCATGAATTTCTCCGATGCACCGCCCTTCCGTGATCTGGGTAATATTGTGGCGATGGGGGTAATGGCTGCGATGATTTTTGCCCTCTTAACCCTGCCCTCCTTGATGGCGGTGTTGCCGATGAAAGTGAAAAAAAGCAACGACCGAGGCAGTAATAGCATTGATAGCGTCGCCAATTTTGTCATCAAGCGGCGCAAAGTACTGCTGCCCGTCAGCCTAATCGTGGTTTTGATCAGCATGGTGGGCATGAGCCGCATCGAGCTGGATGACAACTTTATCGAATATTTCGATCAGCGTTATGAGATCCGCCAATCCGCCGACTTTATCCGCGATAATCTGGCGGGGATGGACACCATCGAATACGCCCTCGATTCCGGTGAATCCAGCGGCATCAACAGCCCCGCCTATCTGGCCAAAATCGAAGAATTCGCCAACTGGTATCGTCAACAGCCTTACGTCACCCACGTCACTGTGCTGACGGACATCATCAAACGATTGAATAAAAACCTGCATAACGACGACCCTGCGTTTTACAAAATCCCTGAAAACCGTGAATTGGCCGCGCAATATCTGCTGATGTACGAAATGAGCCTGCCTTACGGCTTGGATCTCAACGACCAAATCAATGTGGATAAATCCTCCACCCGTATGATCGTACTGGTCAACGGTGCCAGCTCGAAACAGATCCGCGAAACCGATGCACATGCCCGTGCGTGGTTGGCGCAATACGCCCCCAAAACCATGCAGACCCACGGTGCCAGTATCTCGATGATGTTCAGCAACATCAGCAAAACCAATATTGATCAGATGTTGAGTGGCACCTTGATCGCGCTAATGATGATCTCTTTGCTGCTGATCGCCGCCCTGAAAAGCCTGCGCCTCGGGCTGCTCAGTTTGGTACCAAATCTATTCCCCGCTCTGATGACCTTTGGCATCTGGGGCTTTTTTGTCGGTGAAGTGGGTCTAACGGTGGCCATTGTTGGCACCCTGACCCTCGGCATCGTAGTGGATGACACGGTGCATTTTCTGAGCAAATACCAACGCGCCCGCACCGAATTGGGCAAAAACGCCGAAGAGGCGGTACGTTATGCTTTTCACACCGTCGGACGTGCTTTGGTTATCACCACAGTAGTCTTGGTGCTGGGCTTCTCCACCCTGATTTTGTCGGGCTTTAAACTCAACGCCGACATGGGCATCCTCACGGCAATGGCCATCAGCATTGCGCTGATCTTGGATGTCTTCTGCTTGCCGCCACTGCTGATGCTGCTCGATCGCAGTGATAAAAAACACCAAAACAGCACCAAAAACAGCTCAACCCAAACACCACAAACCTCAGGAGCGACCCTATGAAACTCTCACCTTTGATCTTCAGCACCCTGCTGCTCTGTAGCCCACTGACTGCCTTTAGCCAAAGCGCCGAAGAGCGCGGTCTGGAGATCGCTCAAGAGGCTGATCAACGCGACAACGGCTTTCAAGACGTGATCGTCGATCTGGAAATGGAGCTGAGCAACCGCCACGGCCAAAAAAGCATCCGCCGGATCAAAACCAAAACCCTAGAGGTAAAGGGCGATGGCGATAAAGCCATGAGCATTTTCAGCGAACCCCGCGATGTCAAAGGCACCGCCATGCTCACCTACACCCACAAAACGAAAAGCGACGAACAGTGGCTCTATCTTCCTGCATTGAAGCGGATCAAACGCATCAGCTCCAGTAATAAATCCGGCCCGTTTATGGGCAGCGAATTTGCCTACGAAGACCTCGCCAGCCAAGAGGTGGAAAAGTACCAACACAAATGGCTGCGAGACGAAAACCTTAACGGCGTTGAAACCTACGTGCTGGAACGCACCCCAGTGGACAAAAAATCCGGTTATCGCCGTCATGTGGTTTGGCTCGATAAAGAACATTACCGAATGCAGAAAACGGACTTTTACGACCGCAAAAACAGCCTGATAAAAACCCTCACCGCCAGCGGTTATCAACTCTATCTGGACACCTTCTGGCGCGCCGATGAGTTGCAGATGAAAAACCACCAAAGCGGCAAAAGCACTCTCCTGCACTTTAGCAACTACCGTTTTAAAACCGGCCTAAAAGCCAAAGATTTCAGCCGCAACAGCCTCAAACGAGCCAGATAACATATGAACAGATGGCAAAAAACCGGCGTGCTGCTGCTCGGCTGCTTAATATTGAACAGCGCACAGGGGGGAGTGGTTTGGTCAAGTTGGCCTTGAGCAACGGCTCTTTTTTGATACGCCCCAGTTCGCCGCCCAGGATCAGCACAACAATTCACTTTATCTGCAACCGCACTTCAGCAGCCCTGTTGGTGACAACGGCTTGCTGGACTTCAGTGCCTTTGTCCGCCTTGACAGCAGCGACGAAAATCGCAGCCACGCCGACCTGCGCGAACTGCTCTACAGTTGGAGCGGTGAATCCGTCGAGCTAAAAGCGGGGGTGGGCAAAGTCTTTTGGGGGGTCACAGAAGCGGTGCATCTGGTGGACATCATCAATCAGACCGACACGCTGGAATCGCTGCGCGGCGATGCCAAGTTAGGTCAACCCATGTTAGCCCTTTCTCTGGAACGCGATTGGGGGCTGCTGGATGCGTACCTTCTGCCGGGTTTTCGAGAGCGCACCTTTGCCGGTGAAAAGGGACGGCTGCGCGCCGAACCACCCATAAGCGAGCAAGCGCGTTATCAGAGCAGTGATGGCGATCAACACCTCGACTACGCCCTGCGTTATTCGCACAGCCTCGACGACTGGGAGCTGGCGCTCTCTTATTTCAACGGCACCGACCGAGCACCGCAATTTTTGCCCCAGTTCAGCCCCACGGGTCTAAGCCTGACACCCTATTACGCTCAACTCCAGCAGGTGGGTTTAGAGGTGCAGTGGGTGCGAGAGGCGTGGTTGTGGAAGCTCGAAGCGGTGCAGCGCCAACAAGATCAAGGCGACAGCCACGCCAGCGCGCTGGGATTCGAGTACAGTTATTACGGTCTATTCGAGAGTGCAACGGATCTGACTCTGATCAGTGAGTGGTTGCAAGACAGCCGTAAGCAAAGTCTGTTTGCCAATGACCTGATGGCCGGAGTGCGTCTGACCCTCAACGACGAAGCCAGTAGCCAACTGCTCTTTTTGCTCACGCACGATCTGGACAACGGCGAAGCCCTCCTGACCTTGCAAGGTTCACGGCGCTTAGGCGAAGCCTTCACCCTTTCCCTTGAGGGCAGTGGGTTTATTAATCTGGATAAAGGCAGCCCACTGTACAGTTTGCGTCGTGATGATGTTGTCAGTGCGGCTTTGGCTTGGCATTTTTAACGCGCCACTCAAAAAAATCACCACCTTTAATGAACTCCTCATCCCGTTGGGTTGCGGCCTTTGGCCTTAACCCAACCTACTTCAGCGCCGGAAAACAGGCTCGGACTGATTCAGGATAAAACGGCAAAACCCACTCACGACAACGGTGCCAAAAGGCCGACAACACCAGCAGACCGCCGCCAATGGTCAAGGCCGCAAAAGCAAAACTCAAACTCACCACACCGTATTCTCTCAACAACAAGGTGATGGCGTACAGCACATAGACCAAGGCCGAGACCATCAACGCCCGGCGATCAATGGAGATCGACACCAGCGCAATCAACAGATACAACAGCCCCACCGACAACGCCTGTAGCACACCGCCCTCCTGCTCCAACACCCCAAGCAAGGCAAAAACAGGGTGAACCAACAACGGCGCAGCGGCCAGATGCAGCCAAAACGCCACATCGGAACGGCGCGTCTGACGCAGCGTATCAGACCTATCCCACTGCATGGCCAAGATAAACAGCAGCAGACCGGCAACAAATACCAGCAACAACAGGATGTTTTTCAGCTCAGGAAAGAGCACCAGCAGAAAAAACAGCGCCGCACCCACCAAGGTCACCGCCCCCGCTGCCACGGTGATTGGCACCTGAAAACGTCGCCAATGTAACCACGCTGCCAACGCGCCCGCCAAACAACTGAGCAGCGCCACCAGCGGCGAATCATTGCCCTCAGACCACGCCAAGCTGGCCAAAAACAGCAACGCCGTCATGGAAACACCGCCCACAAAAGTCAGCAGCAAGACAATGGAGGGCAGCGCCATGCGCCGAACACGGATAAAATACTCCGCCAAACCCCAAGCGGTGGCCGCCGCCAACATCGCTCCCAACCACGACTCCACCTCACTGCCGATCCAGCCCACCGACACCAGCATCAACAGACACGCAATAACGACAAAAAAGTCATTGAAACCCCCAATGAGTCGAAACTGCTCCTCATCCACCGCGCTGCTGCTGCGCTGCTGATCCATCTGCTGGCGAAACGCCGCCACCGCATCGCGGCTGAAAATGCCCGCTTGCACCGCTGAATTTAGATCATCGTCGTTGTACATCTGTTACTCCTCTGTTTAAATCCACGACCCATAATCAGGGCGAACACACGATTCGCCCCTCACGTCGATGTATAACATCCCTTAACATTTGAAACCCACCCCCAGATCAGCGAGAATAAGCCCAATTTTTGCCAGCCATCCCCTAGGAGCGCAGATGATTCCCATGGTAGACCTCAAGGGCCAGTACCTTGCGATCAAAGACGAGATCGACAGCAACATTCAAGGCGTGCTGGAGAGCAGTCACTTTATCCTCGGCCCCAACGTGCACGCCTTTGAAAAAGAGGCCGCCGATTATCTCAAGGTCAAACACGCCATCGGCTGCGCTTCCGGCACCGACGCTCTGCATCTGGCACTGGCGGCGCTGGGCATTCAAGCCGGTGACGAAGTGATCACCAGCACCTTTACCTTTATCGCCACCGCCGAGGCGATCTGCTATTTGGGAGCCGTGCCGGTGTTTGTCGACATCGACCCACAGACCTTCAACCTCGACTTAAACCAAGTGGAAGCGGCCATCAGCGATAAAACCCGCGCCCTGCTGCCGGTGCATCTGTTTGGTCAACCCGTCGATATGCAGGCCATCAACACCTTAGCCAGCAAACACGATCTGTTGGTGGTGGAAGATTGCGCCCAATCCTTTGGCGCAGAGATCAACGGTGAGTATACCGGCGCACTCTCAGCAGCGGGCTGTTTTAGCTTCTTCCCGAGCAAAAACCTCGGCTGTTTTGGTGATGGCGGCCTCATCACCACCAACGACAATGCCACCGCCGAACGCCTCAAAGTTCTGCGCAACCACGGCAGCGAAGAGCGTTATCACCACAGCATGATTGGCTACAACAGTCGCCTCGATGAATTGCAAGCGGCCATTTTACGCCCCAAACTGAAACGCATGGACGACTACAACCAAGGTCGCCGCCGAGTGGCCAAAGCCTACGCCGCCGGTCTGGCCGGTCTGCCGCTGGAGATTCCTTTTGAAGACGGCATCGGCACTCACGTCTATCATCAATACACTCTGCTTTCTGACCGCCGTGATGAGATCATGGCCGCCCTGCAAGCGCAGCAGATCTCCTGTGCGGTGTACTACCCCATTCCGCTGCACCAGCAGAGCGTCTTTAACGATCAGCCCAGCCTGCCAGTGAGTGAATCGGTGGCGGCACGTTGCCTCTCACTGCCGGTTTATCCTGAATTGGAACAAGAGAAGATCGAGCGGATCTGCGGCGTAATTCGAGCCAGACTCGCTTGAGCTACAAGGTGATGATCTCCGCCGGAGAAGCCTCTGGCGACCTGCACGCTGCAAATCTATTGGCTGAGCTAAAAGGCTTGGATCTTGAGCTGGAATGTTACGGCATGGGCGGCTCTCTGCTGGCCGCCGAGGGCATGGAGCTGTTGCTCGATTGCCGCGAGCTGTCGGTGGTGGGCCTTGTGGAAGTGCTGTTGCAGTACCGCAAAATCATACGCCACCTCCACAGCTTAGAAAAAGTGCTTGAGGAGCGCCGTCCTGATCTGCTCATCACCGTTGATTATCCGGGCTTTAATCTCAAGCTGGCCAAATTCGCTCGCGACAGAGGCATCAAAGTGATTCACTACATCAGCCCTCAGGTCTGGGCGTGGCGAGCCGGAAGAGTGAAACAGATCGCCGCTGCGGTGGATCACATCGCGGTGCTGTTTCCTTTTGAAGAGGCCATCTACCAGCAAGCGAGCGTGCCGGTTACGTTTGTTGGCCACCCCTTGGTCGATCAGGTCAAAACCGAGCTGACAACTCAACAGGCCAAACAAAAATTTCAGCTCGACAACAGCGATAAAACCATCGGCCTCATGCCAGGCAGTCGTAACAGCGAGATCGAACGGCTGCTGCCGGTGTTGTTAGAAAGCGCCCAATCGCTGCAACAACGCTTTGGCAAACTGAACTTTATTTTACCGCTGGCCAGCAGCATCAAACTCTCTCAATTGAAAAGTCAGATCGAGCAAAGCGGTTTAAAAATACAAGTTGTGCAAAATCAAACTCACGATGCCATCACCGCTTGCGATGCGGTCATCACCGCTTCCGGTACCGCCACACTGGAAATTGCACTGCTCGGCGTGCCGATGGTCATTGTCTATAAGGTGAACGCCCTCAGCTTTGCCATCGCCCGTCGTCTGATGAAAATCCCCTACATTGGCTTGGCCAATATTGTGGCTGGTCAGCGCGTGGTGCAGGAATTTTTACAACAAGATGCCAAAGCCGACCTGATTGCCGATGAGATCGAAAAACTCCTCAGCGATGCGGCTTACCACGCTCAGGTCTGCCAACACCTGAGCAAGATCAAAGCAAAAATGGGGCGCGGTGGTGGTTCCTTAAACATGGCCATGTTAATCAAAACCCAGCTACTCGCCACACCCTAAACTCAATCGAGCAACCACGCCAACTCACCCTTACCCGCTCGCAACAGCTCGGGAGCACCGCTCTCCAAACCCACCACCGTGGTCGGCTCTGGGTCACAGTGACCACCATCAATCACCAGATCCACTTCATGCTCCAACCGCTGACGAATCTCCACTGGATCGGTCATGGGCAACGCTTCGTTAGGCAACAGTAAGGTGCTGCTCATCAACGGCTCACCCAATTCCGTCAACAGTGCTTGAGTCACCTCATGATCGGGGACTCGAATACCAATGGTTTTACGCTTCGGATGCAGCAGCCGCTTAGGCACCTCTTTACTGGCTTTCAAGATATACGTGTAAGGCCCTGGCGTATGGGCTTTTAATAGCCGAAACAGAGAGTTATCCACCTTGGCGTAGGTTGAAATCTCTGCTAAATCTCGACAAACCAAAGTGAAGTTGTGTTTACTGTCCACTTGACGAATACGACGAATACGTTCCACCGCCGATTTATCGCCAATGTGACACCCCAAGGCGTAACAAGAGTCGGTGGGATAGGCGATCACCCCACCTTGCTGAATAATCTTCACCGCCTGCTTCAGCAGTCTTTGCTGCGGATGGGTGGGGTGAATTTCAAAGAACTGGCTCATAAAGGCTTTTCCACGCTGAAAGGGGCGTATTTTGCCCGTAAAGCAGTTCTGTTGCACGATGAACATAGCATTCCCTCCTAAGTTAGAGCGGGTAACGCAATATGCAAACCACATTCTCATCAATTTAAGCTATGATGGGCGGCCATTTTTATGCAGATGTGATCATGAAATTTCTCTACGATTTTTTCCCTATTTTACTTTTTTTCATTGCCTACAAGCTGGAAGGCATCTACACCGCCACCATCGTAGCTATTGTGGCCTCCTGCATTCAGGTTGGCTTTTACTGGCTGCGCCACCGTCGTTTTGAAAACATGCACCTGATCTCCTTTGGCATCATCCTGACCATGGGGACGCTGACTCTGCTGCTGCACGACAAAGCCTTTATTATGTGGAAGCCAACGCTGATCAATTGGCTGTTTGCCGTCGCTTTTTTTGGCAGCCAGTTCATTGGCAAAAAATCCTTAATCCAGCGTATGCTCGGCTCTCAGCTGGAACTGCCAGTGCCCGTTTGGAAGCGCCTCAACGGCCTCTGGATCGGTTTTTTCTTGCTCTCAGGGGCGGCCAATCTCTACTTTGCTCAAGATTACGCCGCTGCCGAACGCGCCCTATTAGCGGCAATGCCAGAGATTCAACAAGCGCAGATCGACAAATTGGAGTGTGAAAGCGGCTATTCCGACACCACACGGAACTTATGCGAAGTGGCACGGGACAAAGAGGCGCTTTGGGTGAACTTCAAACTGTTTGGTCTGCTCGGATTGACCTTTATTTTTATCATCGGCCAAGCCGTTTATCTAACCCGCTACATCGAAGAAGACGCGGAGACCGGCAAAGTAACCCAAAAAAAATCGGCAACCGACAAGGAGATTTCATAAATGCTTTACGCCATCCTCAGCACCGACACAGCAAACAGTTTGGCAAAACGTCTCTCTGCCCGCCCCGCTCATCTGGCACGGCTGCAACGCTTGCAAGAGGCCGGGCGCTTGGTGTTAGCCGGCCCTCATCCCAACATTGACAGCAACGATCCAGGCGAAGCCGGTTTCAGTGGCAGTCTGGTGGTAGCGGAGTTTGACTCCCTCAAAACAGCTCAAAGCTGGGCCGACAGTGACCCCTACCAAGCTGCTGGGGTTTACGCTCAGGTGAGCGTCAAACCGTTTAAACAAGTGTTCCCAAATTAACCTTTACTCATAACAGCACATCAAGGAAACAGAGACTTATGGCCATTTTTCGCCCTTCCCTTATCACCTCATTGTTGCTCAGCGCAACCCTTTCTGCTGGATCAGCCTTGGCGCAGAGCGACGACATCGCCGCCACCGTCAACGGCCACGACATCAGCCAATCCATGGTCAGTTACCAGTTGAGCCAGCAAGCCGCTCAAGGTCAGCGCAGCAACCGTAAACAAGCTCTTGAGCAGTTGATCAATCTGGAGATCTTAAAGCAAGAAGCCAAAAAAACCGGCTTGGATAAAGACGCCAAACTCCAGCTTGAAATCGCCCATCAAACCACAGTGTTAATGGCCAACCACGCCGTGCAAACCCACTTCAAAACGGTCAAAGCCGACGACAGCGAGTTGCAAAAAGAGTACGACAAACAGGTCGCCAAGATTGAAGGCACCGAATTCAAAGCCCGCCATATTTTGGTGAAGAAAAAAGAAGATGCAGATGGCATCATCAAAGATCTGAAAGGCGGTAAAGATTTCGCTGAAATGGCCAAAGAGAAATCCATCGGCCCGAGCAGCACCAAAGGCGGCGATCTCGGTTGGTTCCGCCCCAAAACCATGGTTCCTGCCTTCGCCGCTGCACTGAAAACCATGAAAAAAGGGGAGTACAGCGAGACACCGGTAGAGACTCGTTTTGGCTGGCACATCATCTTATTGGAAGACGTGCGTGACATCCCCAAACCTAAGTTTGAGGATGTTAAGGATCAAATCCGTAAGATCGTCTTGAACAGCAAATTGGCCGAGTATGTGACGGGCTTGCGTAAGGGCAGCACAGTGGTGATTAACAGCGACGATAAGAAATAAGCTCTCTAAAATTAAAGTCAGTGACCTTTCTGACTTTAATTTTTATTACTCCATTCAACCAACATCATCGTTATGCTACAAAGTCACAACACAGCCCTTTTCCCACAGTTTAAGCTTTGGATGACAATTAAATTCATTAAAGTAAGTTAATCCACATCTAATTATGATGCCTATCAACTATTTTCAGTAAAATAGCATAACCACCCCATTCAACAAAAAAACCATAAGAAAACCATAAGAAAACCATAAGAAAACCATGAGAAACTAAATGTAAAAAATAAAAATTTACATACAAAACAATATGTTACATCAACATCTTATTCCATACTATCAGTATGCATAGCACTCTTAAAACCGCACTATAAACAAATAAAAACCAAGATTTTAATTATTTATTTCTGAGGAAATCTTAACTTAGGGCAAAAAATCGGAACCAATCTGAGATTCTTATACCCCAAAAATAACCATCTGTATTTACAAATACTACCTCTGTCGTTAAACTTACTCGGCATCTTCACCCTAAAGAAAGGTGCCACAGTTGACTACCAATCGTTTGATTATTCATCCATTTATACACATTAAGTAACTCTAGCCGATAACATAGGTTGAAAATGGATCACACAACCAATCAAACAGGAATAAAAATATAAAAATGAACCTTGAAAAAGCTTTAAATCATGCTGATTTTTCAGTTATTGAGGGCGATCGGAAATCGGGTAAGTTTACTTTTTTTCTTCATATTCTAAATAACATTATAGATAATAAGCAAGCGACGATTATTACCTCTGCTAACCAAAGTGTTTTTCTGAAAAAAATAAATATTTTCAAAGAAAGCTTTTTAGAGTTTAATGATCTTGACAATCAACTTGAATTTTTCTTTCTAAAAGACGGCTGGAAAGATCTATTAAAACGTTTTGATCACGATTTTTTGCTCAAAGACATCGGTCGCATTGTTGAAAACATGCCAGGGGAAAATCTCTTTATTGACAATCTTGGTGAAATGTTTGACCTGCATGAACAAACTGAAATACCCAAGTTTGTCAAAGACTTACACAAACTTGGACAAATACATAAAAAAAATATTTTTGTCACACTTTCAAAAAACAGCGACAGCTACCAAGTAACACGAAATATTTTACTCAACTACCTCGACATTGTTATCACCATCAAACATTCAGAAACGGTTGCTAACATTCGTTGCATAGACATTCCCGTGAGCAATTATCCTCTGGAGAAAATAAATTTTGAAATAACATTAAAAAATAAAACACTACATATATCAGAACGTATCGTAAATAATTCGTCTGAGACCGCATACTTTCATCCCTTACCCTCTGCCACCGCAATACAATCCATCGCACCGCAACCACACCTACAATTAGAATCACACAAAACCAAAGACCACTACAACATTTTGCTGATTACAAACAGTAAACAAGTATTTCAATTTCATAATTATATTCTAGGACGATGTAAAAAAATTCAACTTACTGTGATTGAAAATCCCTCTAAGATGATCGTTGAAAACCGTACTGACCCCGACATCATCATTTTCAATGCCAGCAATGTCGATCATAATATGGACTTAGGAATATCAGAAACAGTAAAGCAGCATAACTTAAACAGTAAGCTCTTCTACCTATGCAGCCGTGAACATGCCCGAGAACAGGAAAAGATCAGATCACATATAAGCGGTTTTCAAGAATTTTTCACCCTGAAAACTCGCATTATCAACTACGTGCTGGCATTGGAAAAATCACTTCACTACAATTTTTACAGCAGCAACCTCATAAGCCAATCAGAGCCCTTCTATCTAGCAAATAACAAACAAGAGTTCAAAAAACAAGTCAAAAAATCACTAAAAAACCGACATTTTTTTACTCTTTTCACATTCACATATGATAAATTTAAACTATTACCAGAAAAAATAAAAAGTCGATTTCGTGATAATGACTACGCATTTGTAGACCATGAAAATGAATTGATCCACCTACACTGCTACAACGCTCAAAAAGAAAACAGTATTACAGTATTAAGGAAAATAAAGGAACTGGATCCCTCCATACGTTTGCAAAAAAGCGCAGACGCTGTTGACCTATTCTTCAACCACAAGAAAATTTTCTAATGCACGTTAGCATCGCTTACAAAGCACTTTTTTTAATCCTTCTATATAATTTACCATCAATCGCACATGCTAAAAAAATTGAAATCGATGTTCTTTTCTTAGAAGAAAAGATAAGCATTGACACTCAAGACATCAACAGTCGACTGCTTCTTTCCAAGCATTATTTGAACATTGGACAAATAAACAAAGCCGAAAAGTTGATAAAGCAAGCTGTATCTCTATCTCCTAACAATAAATTAGCAAAAAAACTACAAATAAATATTAACAATATCCATCAAGACAGGGAAATACTTTCTAAATACAAAATAACAAAAAAAACGCCATCAAATAGAATAGATTCCATTTTTAAAAAACTTCATATCGAAAAAAATACAGAAGCAAACCAACGTCTTTATGAAACACTGGAGCGAAACCAAACAGCCATATCTGATCAAAGCCGATTTTTAATATCCGAATCTTACCTCAAAGAAAAAGAGTACAAAAAAAGCAAAAAATCCCTAGCAAAAGTGAAGAATAAAGAATCAAAATCTCACCAATCCTTGCAAGGAAAAATCTGTATTGCTGAAAAAAATAATAACTGTGCTATCAGAATTTTTCAGACACTCTTCATTAATCATAAAGAAAATAAATTTGGCATAACTTTAATTGACTTATATATAAAAACCAAACAGATCAATCGAGCTGAAAAACAAATGTTACGTCTAAAGCGCCTAAAAATAAAAGAGTCTACTTTAAAAAAATACGAGAGTAATATAACTAATCTTAAAAAAGAACAAATCACTGCCTTTCAAACAGCCTATAAAAAAAACCCAAGCTTGGCTAATATGAAAAACTTAGTCAGCGCTCTTGCAAATAACCAACAACATGCACAAGCCCTAATCATCACCAAAGAGTATCTGAAAAAGAACCCTAAGGATCAAGAGGCAAAACTATTTTTTGCCACCCGACTATCCTGGCTTGGAAAAAATGAAGAAGCTCTTTCCATTCTTTACAAGTTGGATGATGGAAAAAATTTCAAAGTCACTCTCCTCATTGCAAAAATTCTCTCTTGGAGCGGTCATTACGATGAAGCCAAAGCTCATATAGAAAAAACATTAAAAAATACAACCAACGAAAACATACAACTTAAACATAATAAAGTTTTGGCCTTTATCTACAGTTGGAATGGTGAAAAAGAGAAGTCAATCGAATTATTCAAACAATACCTTAGCAAAAAACCCAGAGACATTGATGCTCAAGAAGAGCTCATGATTCTACAAGGTAATATCAAACCATTGATTAAAAAATACACTGACCTTGTCGTTCAATTCGAAGATTCTGAACAACACCTTTATCGACTAGGCAATCTACATTTGGCCGCTGGCAACACCCAATCAGCGATAAAGAACCTTGAAAAATATCTTAATCTAAAAACACAAGACCTTTTGGTTACTCGCGATGTGGCCATATTGCATATCAAACTGAAAAACTACTACAAAGGTTTTGGCTACCTTGAATACTATGCCTATAAACAAGGCAGCACCGACGCCTTCTTAGTATTGGCAAAAAATTATTATTGGGCAGGTTTTCCTAATGCAGCTCTTGATGTCATTGATGAAATTCTTGTTATCGACAATAACAACACCGATGCCATTGAGTTAAAAGCCAACATCCAAAAACAAAACCCACGTTTTTCATCTGTAAGGACAACAGCTCTGCCTCAAAAAAATAAACTCAACTTCAACAATAAACCAGTCACCCAAGATACCTTAACAAACACCACAAATAATGAACAAATAGCCTTTGCCGACCGTTTATCAACTGCCGGATTTTTCAACGCATCACTACCCTATTACCAAAAATATCTTTTACATAAAATAAATGATTACCCAGCACGATCACGCTACGCTTTTGCCCTGCAAAAAAGTAAAAAGTACCTGAAAGCTGCCGGAGAATACTATCTTGTGGTGTGGAGATTCCCCACACCCAACTTAAGGTTTCATTATGCATACAACTTAGAAATGGCTGGAAAAGTTAATGAGGCCACACAGCAATACCAAAAAATTATTAATGCAGAAAGAAAAAAACTAAAACCAGAACAAGTAGAATGGCTAACCAGTTGGAAAACTGCTTGGCAACAAGGTGATTTTAAAAATTATAAGAAATTTTATTCCTCTTCACTACAGGTGAACAAAAAATGGACAGAGAAAAAACGCACAGCATTTAAAAAATCAAAAAAAATAGCAATAGACATCATTGATCCCTACATCGAAAATGAGCATGGAAATGGCTACCAGTTAAAATTTTACCAACGTTACCAATCTTCACAGGGTTCAGATAACGGCTATAAAATATTATCTATCAATTGTAAAAAAAAATCTTGCCTCATAGAAAATGAGCAGTGGAAGAAATCTAAGTATCAAGAAAAAACCATAGGCAATAATATACTAAAAAACAGCAAAAATCGCCTCTTTGCTATCATGCAAGGGCAGCCTCTGACATCCGGTAACAATTCTCAACAAAGTCAGGAAAAAAAAATAATGCCGAACACTTCACATAAAGATCAAAAAACAGATAATAAAGAATATCATCTTGAAACAAAAAGCGTATTCCATAATGATATCAACGGTATTCACTATGAAAACCATGCTCTGTTACTGACAAAACAACGCTTTGGTGACTTTGATCTCAAAGTATCCAGTGGCAGCTTCTTCATTAGTGACAACAATGATTCCGTAAAACAGCAAGGACAACAGTTCTCAGCCTCTTTGCAAAATAGTGGTTTCGAAATTGGTTTTCAACGTGACCATTACAACAACTTCAACACCACCAATCCTTATTTAAAATACAAAACCCAATCAAATAAAAAATCATATACTTTTAACCTTGAAAAACGCAATGCAGTGCATCGTCGTTTTACCGAATGCGCTCTTCGTGACAATATCAATATGACACGCCTCGAAGGCACCACTTACATTGGCCTTGATAAAGGAAAAAATTACTGGGGGTCTTTAGAAATTTCTGATTTCAGTGACAATAATAAATCATTAACTCATCAATTTAATTTTTCCTTCAAACAATTCAGTCATGAAAAATTCAATACCGAGATTTCAACCAGCGGTTGGTACCAAAGCAACTCTCGTGGCAGTAACTGCTACTACGCTCCAAACTTTGATGACGCCACTTACGTTGACCTCACCTCAACACTATCATTACCAGCCAAAATTAGTCTCAAGGCTAAAATCGGCGTCGGTTATGGCCTTTCATCAAACAGTATCTCTGATCACTACAGTCTGTGGTTTGAACGTAAGTCCAATAAAAGCCTTCACTTCAAATTAGGCTGTAATCAAAGTAACTCCCAGCGCATCGGCAATACAGGGCAAGCTTACCAATACAGCGATTGCCAACTCAACTTAGGAGTACGCTGGTAATGATAAAAACACTCATTTTATTCATAATAGCCTTACTTGTACTGTTTATAATCTACGCTATTTTTTGGGCAACTGACCTATATTACAGCACCAGTGCTTTTGTAGTTCAATTTGGTGTTGTAGCCATTGGTTTATTCACTTTCATTATTATCACTCGCTATTTATTATTACTTTTCTTCTCAATGGTCAAAACCATTCATAAATTAGGCGACGGAGAAAAACAAACACCGACTCATCATCGTGTCAGTATTATTGTCCCTGCGTATAACGAAGATGTAGTAATCGGCGCTTCGATCCAATCTCTATTAAAACAAACCTACCGTTTTGTGGAAATTGTTGTCTTAGATGATGGTTCTACGGATAAAACCTACAGCATTGCTAAATCCTATGAACAAGACTTAGGCGATAAATCTGTGAGAGTTTTCACCAAGCCCAATGGAGGAAAATCGCGCGCCCTCAATTACGGGATTGAAAAATCATCTGGCGATCTAATTATGGTGGTTGATGCTGACTCTAAGCTCAAAGAAGATGCTGTTGAACTTCTCGTTCGAGCATTTCATGATCCTGATACCGCTGCGGTGGCTGGTTCGGTCTATGTTATAAACCGCACCAATACATTGGCAAAATTACAAGCATTGGAATACATAGAGGGGCTGAATATGGTGCGTAATGGCCAAGCCTTACTCAAGATGGTCAATATTATTCCTGATCCTATTGGTGTCTTTCGTCGCAGTGCGCTGGAAAAAGTCGGAGGTTATGACCACGATACTTTTGCAGAAGATTGCG
This sequence comes from Gammaproteobacteria bacterium, assembly GCA_030949385.1. Classification (NCBI taxonomy): domain Bacteria; kingdom Pseudomonadati; phylum Pseudomonadota; class Gammaproteobacteria; species Gammaproteobacteria bacterium. Next base: position 230,154 of record JAUZSP010000001.1, read on the forward strand.
ATCTAACCCTTAAGTTAATTGCTGCTGGCTACAAAATCGACTTTGAGCCCGATGCTCTCGCCTATACCGAAGCCCCCGAAGATCTTCTAGACTTAATAAAACAGCGCTACCGTTGGACACGTGGTATTTTACAGGCCATTCGAAAACACAAAGAGCACCTATTTAGCTTTAGAAAAAGTCCCTCCACTTCTGCCATCCTCTGGTACATGTTATTTGAAGCCATTTTTTGGCCTTTTATGGATTTTTGGGGCAGCGTTTTTTTCATCTACTTAAGCCTCACCACAGGCTTAAGTATGATACTTATTTACTGGTGGTCCCTATTCACTGTACTGGATATGGCAGGGGCTTTTTATTGTCTGTTGATTACAAGAGATGATCTGAAACTGGTATTTTACGCCTTGTTATATAGGCTTTACTTTATTGGCATAATCAATATTGCCAAAATATTTGCAACCATCGAAGAGTGGTTCAACATCGAAATGAGTTGGGGTAAACTCGACCGAAAAGGAAGACTATGAATTTTATTGCATTCTTATCGTTTATCATTCTGATCATCACCATTTTGACTCTGGTCTTTGGCGTGATCACCTATTTCATGTATAAAGCACGTGAGAAAAAAAAATTCCAGTGCATCATTCAGTTATGAAGAAGTTTTAGAAGAAGAGAACATAAAATATATATTTTTCACCCAAGTCAGTGACAACCAGAAAAAACCACTCACCGAAATTCCATAGGGAATAAATATGGCAAAACGCTCCCGCTTTAAAATCAACATATACAGCGCCAAAGTATTTCTTAATATGGTAGGACTGATTTTAGGAACCTCCTATATGTCCTACTTAGTCATGAAAAGTTTTGTTGTCAGTGGCACTCTCGTGCCTGGGTTTGAAGCAGACCCCATTTATGTATTAGACTCCAGTGCCACGCGTAAACAACTTGAGTCTTATGGTATTGGCAGCAACAGCTACGAAACACGCCTGAACAAAATAAAGATCATCATTCAAAGCATGGGTGGAGTTCCACTGACTCTTTACGAAGAAGAAATTGAAAACCTCTCTCCTAAATCACGATTGTTTGTCATTGATGCGATTTCATTAAGTCAACAAACTGTAGAACAGATAGGTTCTTTTGTTGAAGAAGGTGGCTCCTTAACGTTCAACTTCAACTCAGGGTTCTCCGACGAGAATGGTGAACACCGAGGTGCTCGTTTTATTCAAAACATTACTGGATTAAAACAGAATAAAAATAATCCAAAAATTGAAAAACAAGAGGGTCTTTTTTTTACTACAAAAATTCTTTCACCACTAACTCCTTATATACCTAATGGCCGACGCTTAAACTTGGTTATATATGATGATATTCCACTGTTCGAATCAGGTGATTTAGAAGCCGATGCGATATTAACCAATTGGGCAAAAACTGCGACCCCCACCATGCCCGATGGCAATAACCTGACACTAAAACAAGCTGGTGTACTCTGGCACGGTTATCATGGCAAAGGACGCTGGGTCTACTTTAATTTTCCGTCCTATGGATTCTATGAAGTTGCCAGTAACGCTAAATATTTCACCAACCTAATGCAAGGTATTATTGATTTTGCCTACAAACCAGCCAGCGTACGCAAATATCCCTACATTCATTCTGATAAGGCTGTCATGGTTTCGGAAGACACCGAGTATAAATACGAAAATTTGCGTGAATTTTCTCAACTAGCAAAAAAATATAAAATAAAAAGTACTGCATTTTGTGTTGCTTCACTCTCTGATGAAAAACGCAGCCTCACACAAGATGTAGCAAAAAATGATTATATCGAAATTGCCTCTCATAGCTATTCTCATCAAAAAATCATGGGTGAGGAGCAAAAAATACTAGATAAAGAGATCATAGAATCAAAACAGCTCTTAGAAGATATTATCCAATCTCCCATCTACGGTTTTCGACCTCCTCGTGAAGAAATTGATATAACCATTGCAAAAACACTACGTAAAGCAGAATATCGTTATATATTTGAAAAAAATAAAGAAACTATTTTTCCTTATTTTGAGTATGAAGCATTTCTTACCATTCCCAGAACAGGCACCGATGATTACAGTTATTTTATCGATGATAAATGGAGTGACGTAAACATTCATGACAATGTCTTTAAGGAACAAGAGCTAGTGAGTTATTTAGGTGGGCTATACACCCTCAGCACACACACTCACCTACTCTCTTATAAAAAGAACATAAAAATATTAGAGTCTATTTTTAAAACTCTTTCTGAAAAAGAACATATCCTAAAACTGAGTGGAAATGAAATATATGAATTAATGAATCAATATCAAAACTTAGTATTAAATGTAGAGTACACCAGTGATAATTTTTTAATCTCCATTAAAAATGGAAATCGTAACGTCATTGAAAAATTCAAGTTTCGACTCTATTGGCCAGGAGTAAAAAACATTCGTACCGTTACTTCAGAGATCATTGGAACGCAGTTTGATTACCAGCATAACATTGAAAAACGTTATACAGACATCACTGTGCATAATCTCAAACCACAATCAACTCAACTTTTTATCGCACCTTACACTCTCCACGATGCTCACAAGCCTACTTAATAGCCTGATTAGTCTGCCTTTTTTAATCGCAGCAGGCGGTCTTGACTACTGTAAAACCGTTTCGGGTTACGAAACATGGACACCCGAATGTCGCTGGCAAAACCAAACATCCTTACACCACATTGCCAAAACAAGCTCCCCCAATCTCAATTCAATCTCCATTTGGATCACACGAGACTGGAAAGAAGAATGGTATAGTCCAGACATAATCAAACGTGAAGTAATCGATCAAGGCTATATACCCATCTACATTTTTTACTGGTTTGCCGATGACATATCTCAAGACTTTGTTATCAACAATAAAGATGCTTATTTTCAAGCCTTACGACGCTTTAGTCATTATTTAACAAAAATACCAGGGGAAAAAGTCGTTATTCTCAACCCTGAATTCAATCAAGAAGACATTCCACACTGGCAAGGTTTCAATCAAATTTTAAGCGCTAGTTTACAAATGGTAAAATCGGTCGATGGCGTTAAGGCGGGATTTTGTCTTGGTGATTTCGGTAACTATCAGATTAAAAATGACATTGAGAACTGGAAATTATTCCATCCATCCATTCAAACAGCCATTGAACAGAGCGACTTCATCGCCTTTCAAGAGATGCGCGCTTTAACACGCAACAGCAGCAGTGATGTCCTTAATACGGCACAACGCTCACTCAATTTTGCCACTTACTTACATAAAACCTATAAAAAACCCACCTTTTTAGCCTACTTAGCCCTCTCTTCTCGTGGTGATCAAGCTGAAGAGCAACAAGCTCAACTGCTCCATGAATACGCCGACTTAATGCCAAAATTCAAACAACAAGCACAGCTAATTGGCTTCAACTACTTCCACTATTTTGACCAACCCAACCAACGTGGTTACTTTTTAGAAGCAGAACCCTTCTTTGGCTTGCACAACAAAAAAGGGCGAGCCAAACCCTCGCTAGAAGGGTTTAATCGCATCAAATAACCTACAAATCATCCAAGCCCCGAGCCAAATCAGCCTGAATATCCTCCAGCGCCTCCAACCCCACGGCCACGCGCAATAAATTACCCCCAATCCCTGCTGCTGCACGCTCCTCTGGGGTCAAACGCCCATGAGTAGTGGTCGCCGGATGAGTGATGGTGGTTTTACTGTCGCCCAAATTAGCCGTAATTGAAAGCAAACGGGTCGTATCCACCACCTGCCACGCCGCTTCTTGCCCGCCCTTAACTTCAAAAGAGACAATGCCACTCGCACCAGATTGCTGTCGCTGCGCCAATTCGTATTGAGGATGCGATTTCAGTCCAGGATAATACACATGCTCCACCGCAGGATGCTGTTCCAACCACGTCGCCAAAGCCAACGCACTCTCACAATGCCCTTTCATGCGCAGGTGTAAAGTCTCTAAACCCTTGAGAAAAACCCAAGCATTGAACGGACTCATGGTCGGGCCTGCACTGCGTAAAAAGCCATAAACCTCTTTGCCAACCCGCTCTTTATCTCCCACCACCGCACCACCGATGCAACGACCTTGACCGTCCAAATATTTGGTTGCCGAATGGATCACAATGTCCGCCCCCAATTCCAGAGGCCGTTGCAAGGCTGGAGTGCAAAAACAGTTGTCCACCGCAAAAACAATCTCATGCTGATGCGCCAAATCCGCCAAAGCACGGATGTCCGCCAACTGAGTCAAAGGGTTGGAAGGGGTCTCCAAAAAGAACAGTTTGGTATTGGGTTGAATCGCTGCTTGCCACGCAGCGAGATCATCAATGGCGACAAACGTGGTAGCTATGCCTAAATTAGCCAAATACTTATTAAACAGCACATTGGTAGTGCCAAAAATACTCTGAGAGGACACAATGTGATCGCCGCTTTTTAATAAACCCAAACAGGTGGCCAAAATCGCCGCCATGCCCGAAGAGGTAGCCACACAAGACTCGCCCCCCTCCATCGCCGCCAAACGCTCTTCAAAATTACGCACCGTTGGATTGGTAAAACGCGAATAAATATTTCCCGGCTGCTCACCGGAAAAACGCGCTGCCGCCTCCGCAGCTGAGGAAAACACATAGCTGGAAGTGGGGAAAATCGGCTCACCCTGTTCACCTTCCGCTGTGCGTCGATGACCGGCGCGCACCGCGCGAGTTTGTGGTGAAAATTCAGCCCAATCGAGATCATTCATAACCTGCTCCAAAAAATGATGGGCATAAAAAAAGCCCGCGAGGGCGAAAGCGGGCTTTTGCTCACTTTAGCCGTATTTATTACGCGCCCGCAATTTGAGTACAAAATCGGCGCAACTGAAGGACAAGCCTAAGTAAAACCCACAGCAATGTCAAAGATAATGTGCCATCTCTTGCAACAGAGTTGCTTTACGCACCGGCTTGGCCACAAACGCATCCATACCCGCTTCAAACGCTTCCAGACGATCTTCATTAAACGCTCCCGCCGTCAGCGCAATAATAGGCAGGCGTTCGGCTCCCTGTTCTCTCTCCCAGAGCCGAATCAGCATCGTTGCTTCCAGACCGTTCATCACCGGCATTTGACAATCCATCAAAACCAAAATGGGGCGTTTCTCTGCTGTTGCCAAAGTAACCGCCTCTTGACCATTTTCCACTGTCTGAAATTGGAAACCGCTTCTTTTCAAAATCGCCTCCACCACCTTACGATTAATGGGGTTGTCCTCAACCACCAAAACCTTACCGCGCGTGCTAAAAAGCAACCGTTCTTCTTCCACCAACACAGTATTTACAACAGCAAGAGCCTCTGTTTCCACCACCCTCAAAGGGATCCGAAACCAAAAATAAGCTCCCTCACTCGGTTCGCTCTTCACCCCCACCTCACCGCCCATTAAATGGCATAGGTGTTTCACAATGGAGAGCCCCAAACCCGTGCCGCCAAACCGGCGCGTGGTGGAGCTGTCCGCTTGGGTAAACGGCTGAAATAATTTGCTCTGCTCTGCTGCGCTCAAACCAATGCCGCTGTCTTGCACTCCAAACTCAATGGCAAACGCTTCCGGCTCACCCCATCCTCTCAAATGTAAAACCACCTCGCCCTGAGACGTGAATTTAATCGCATTACTGACTAAATTGGTCAACATCTGCTGCAAACGTGACGGGTCTCCCAACAGCCCTTTTGGCATATTTTCCTGACACTCACATTTAAGCTGCACGCCTTTTTGTTGAGCTTGTCTAGCAAAATGGTGCTCCATTTTATTAAGCACATGTTTTGGATCAAAGGCAATCTGCTCCAACTCCAATTGACCTGACTCAATCTTGGAAAAATCAAGCACATCATTGATCACTCTAAGTTGCAGCTCAGCAGAGGCCAAGGCGATGTTAAGATAATCACGCTGCTCCGGCTTCAAGGCGGTATCGGCCATCAACTCAAGCATACCGATGACCCCGTTCATGGGAGTACGTATCTCATGACTCATATTGGCCAAAAAACAACTTTTAGCCTGACTCGCTTCTTCAGCGACTCGCCGTGCTTCGCTCAATAAATTCTCTTTATTCTGGATCGTGTGACGCATCTGCTCAAAACGTGCGATCAGATCCCCCACCTCACCTCGAACAGCCTGCGGCAACTGCGCAGCATAATCTCCCTTTGTTAACTGCTCTGCCGCTTCACCCACCTGACGTATAGGCCTTCCCACGATCTGATCCAAAAACAGCGCCACCAATAAAAAAGCCGCTGAAAAAAGTCCAAGAAAAAGTAAAATAAACTCCCAGTCACGCCGCTTCACCTCCGTCAAAAAATCGGTTGCATCCAGATAAAGGCGCAAATAAGCGTATGCCCGTCCTTGAAAAACAATCTCCTTTTCCAACAGATAGATATTCTCCCCCAGCGGCAGCGGCTCAGGAAAAAGCGGATAAATCCGTTTCTGATCGTGATCGTCTAGCGTCATTAAACGCCAATCCGGCTGACGCTGACGCAACACATCCAAAGTTTCGTTGATCGCTGCCAATTGATCCTGAAGTAGATAAGGCAAAAGCGCATCGGCCAACGTCGCCAAATGGGCTTCCACCTGTTGTTTGTGTCTTTTAATGTTATCTAAACGGGAATGAGGCAGCCAAAAGTAGGTGAAATAAAGTGCAGAACAACTCACCACCAACAGCAGCAACATCGCCACTCTCACGCGTAAGGAGTAGAGGAGTTTATTGAGGCTGAACAACGTAATTTTCCAACCCCATGCCCTTTAAGGGCGCATAATCTTGCATCGTGGCTAAAATAATTTTCTTAATCGGCACTTTCGCCAACAGAGCACGCCCTGTTTTGCTCTCACCCATCGCCAAAAAAGCCTGCTTAACCGCTTCACGATCCCTCTGCGAAACGCGAGGATGCACCATCACCGGATGCGGCGCAATGGCATGAGTCCAATAAAGAATACGCAGATTATCCTGAACAACCTGCTTTTGACGTTTTAAAGTGCCCACCACACCACCACCAGCCACGGCTCGCCCCAGCAGCAGGTTGGTATAAACAGAGGAGTGGGTTTTAACGTAATGGGGCTTAACAGAAATGCCTTGCGCACCCAATTCCGCCCGCATCAGCAGCGACGCACCCAACGCATTGGGAGAAGGGAAAAGCACCTTCTGTTCATTCAATTCTTGAATCGAGGTGATCGGGCTTGTTTTAGCCACCAGCAAAATACCAAACAAAGAACGACCACCGTCACGTACCAAAGGCTGATACGCCTGTTGTTCAGAGGCAATCAAAGCATGATACGGATTCATATAAACAAAATCGAAACGACCTTGGCGAAAATCACGCTCAAACGTAGAGATGTTTATCGAACCACTCAGATGTAATTTAAGCCCTGTACGTCGCTCCAGCTCAACAAGAATAGGGTTCCAAATACGAGCCAGATGACGGGGTTCAAACTGTGGCACAACCCCAAAACGATACGCACGCTCCGCATGAAGCAGGCCGCTCGAAAACAACAGCACACCGCACAACAACAGACAAAACGCGCGCCTCGAATCAGCCATTTTTTACACGGCGTTTCTTTTTATTACTCTCACCCAAAGTTTTAAAAAATTCGGTCAACTCTTTTTCAGCCCACGCACGCGCTTCAACCCTAGAAGCAAAACCGGTCTGTCGCTTTGAGACCCTACTTTTTCTCGCCGTCACTCGCCGTTTTATTTCAGCGCCCCAACCATCCTCTGTCTCAATCACTGCCCAACTGAATTTTTTACTTGTTGCCATAATGTACTCGTTTCATTTTAAAATGGTGACCAAATCACCTTCGCAAACTCGATCAAACAGCTCAATCACATCACGATTCTTCATTCGCACACAACCAATGGAAACCGGTTGACCAATCAACCCCTCTTCCGCAGTGCCATGAATGTAAATGTAACGCTGCTTAGAATCACAACCTGCCCCCTGATTCAGACCCAGCTCCAAACCTTCTAACCAGAGAATCCGACTGGTAATGGAGTCATCCTCACTGCGAGATTCGTCCTGAAGAATATCAGCCGAATAACCTTGTGCTAGCCGACCAACAAATACCTCACCAAGAGGCACACCATCACCAATTTTAGCGGCAATGCGATGCTTGCCCAAAGGCGTTTTATAACTGCCTTCCGTGCCACCGAGACCATAACGAGAGGTGGAAATCGAATACGTTGCCATAACGCTTTTGGCCTCACAGAGCAACAACGTCTGATGTTCAGCAGAAACCAGTATCTGACGAAATCGACCGCACAGCACACCCGCTTCAACGACCCAATCAGGCAGTGCAGACACCCTTATTCGCTCTGAGCAATAGCAACGTCTTGAGAAATATTACTGCTTGCACCCGATTTAACTTTGTCCGCACGCAACAGCTCCAGCTGTTGAAGATACTCAGGGCTGACATCACCGGTGACGTATTCACCGGTAAAACAGCAGGTTTCAAACTGCTTGAGGTGATCACTCGCAGAACTGACCGATTCAATCAAATCTTCTAAATCCTGATAAATCAGCCAATCAGCGCCAATCACCTCACAAATCTCACTCACGGTTCGATCATGGGCAATCAACTCATCTACCGCAGGCATATCAATGCCGTACACATTTGGGTAACGTACCGGTGGCGCTGCTGACGCCATATAGACTTTATTCGCCCCTGCTTGACGCGCCATCTGCACAATCTGACCCGAGGTGGTACCACGCACAATGGAATCGTCCACCAACAGCACATTTTTGCCTTCAAATTCCGAATCAATCGGATTCAGTTTTTGGCGCACGGATTTTTTTGCGTAATTTTTGCCCAGGCATAATAAAGGTGCGACCGATGTAACGGTTTTTAATAAACCCCTCACGGTATTTCACCCCCAAATGGTAAGCCAATTCCATTGCCGAAGTGCGACTGGTATCGGGGATTGGGATCACCACATCAATGTCATGATCCTTAAACTCACGCAGAATTTTCGCTGCCAAGGTTTTGCCCATATTCAAGCGCGACTGATAAACCGAAGTACCGTCCATTACCGAATCGGGACGGGAAAAATAGACGTACTCAAAAATACAAGGGGCGTATTGAGGATTTTTAGCACACTGACGAGTATGCATGGTGCCGTTCTCTTCAATGTAAACCGCTTCACCTGGTTCCACATCACGCACCACCTCAAAACCCAACGCTCGAATCGCCACACTTTCCGAAGCAATCATATACTCGGTACCGGCCATGTCTTCGCGTTTACCGATCACCATGAGCCGAATGCCGAAGGGATCACGAAACCCCAAAATGCCATGCCCCACGATCATGGAAATCACCGCATAACCGCCTTTGCAACGCAAATGCACCGCCTCCACCGCGCCAAAAATAGCCTCGGCAGAGAGTTGTGGCGATTTCACCCGACTGTGTAATTCATGGGCAAACACATTCAACAGCACCTCAGAATCAGAGTTGGTATTGATATGGCGTAGGTCGTCTTCAAACAACTGCTTTTTCAGCTCTTCGGCGTTGGTCAGATTGCCGTTGTGTCCCATGGCAATGCCATAAGGTGAATTAACGTAAAACGGTTGCGCCTCAGCGGGAGAGGAGTTGCCAGCGGTGGGGTAACGCACATGGGCAATGCCCATATTGCCCTTTAAACGCAGCATGTGTTTGCTGCGAAATACATCACTCACCAACCCCAACGCTTTACGCATATAGACTCGGCCTTCAAAACAGGTGGCGATACCCGCCGCATCCTGCCCTCGGTGTTGCAACAACAGCAAACCGTCATACAAGGTCTTGTTTACGGGGCCTTGCCCGACGATACCGAAGATTCCGCACATCGCGTTTCCCTCTGACTATTTATTTGGATGTTTAAAAAACAGTTAAGACAGTGCAAAAAAACACGGCCTTAATATTTACGTATGGACAAAATTATCTGCAACGTGTTGAGGTATATACTCTTTAATCCAAACAGCAATCACTTCAAAATGTTTAATCAACTGCGCCTCTTGCCACCAAGGGTCTTGCGGCAACGGCGTTAAACCTGCCAGCAAGACCAAAATAGCCACAATAAGCGAACCTCGCATAATGCCAAACACCATACCTAAAGTACGATCTGTGCCATTCAGTCCGGTTTGATCAACCAAACTGCTGATAAAATAGTTCACCAACCCCCCCACCAGCAGAGTCATAAAAAAGAGCGCTGCAAAACTGAGCGCCAAACGCAAACTCGGCATGCGAATCGATTCAGGCAATAACATTTCCATACTGGCAGAAAAGGTCACCGCCACCCAAAAAGCCAAACTCCAGGTCACTAAAGAAATCGCCTCTTTAACAAACCCTCGAACCAAACTGATCAGACTTGATACCACGATAATGGCGATAATGGCGATATCCACACCGGTCAACATAGTTTATATCCCTAAAATCTTGGCAGCACTTGATAAAGTGCCGCATTCTAGCAGCCGAACGGACAAAAACCCTAATGATGTCGCAATACAATCGCCTTCACACCCTCTTTTTTCTGTAACGTCTGCCGTAGCGCATCGGCCTTAACACGGCTTCTCAGCGGACCGACACGAACACGATAAACTCGACCCGAATTACCATTAGCCTCTTCAATAAAAGCATGATAATTAACCATTTTTTTCAATTTATCGCGTGCATTCTGAGCATTTTTACGCTCTTTATAACTGCCGACTTGCAACACCCAGCTGAGCAAATCAGCTTTTTTAGACTCCACTTTGCCCACTGGTTGTCTCACTGCCGTTGTCGTCTGTGGTTTTTTCTGGCTCAATGTCGGCTCCACTTTAACCACTGGAGTGACCACCACAGGCAAACTCTCAACCACCTCCAGCGGCGGCTGAGGAATTTTCAACCGTGACACCGGCACCGGCGGCGGCGGCGGAATCTGAATATCCAGCTCTCTCTTCGCCCTTTGCCCCGCACCATCAAACAACAGCGGCAAAAAAATCACCGCCAAGGCCACCAAGACAGATGCCCCGAGCAAGCGCTGTTTTAAAGAAAGATCCACTAAAATTGCTCCATCAACTTACGTTTCATTTCAATTCTGCTCTCAATAGAGCCGCCACGGTCAAAAAAGACCCCAGTACCACAATTCGATCCCTGCTTTGAGCAGAAGCGACGGCAATGTCATAACCAGCCACGACATTCTTCACTAAGGTAACCTTTGCTTGTCCGTCAACGGACTTAATTCTCTCCGCCAACCGCTCAGCACTCAAACCTCGTGGCGACGGCAAAGAAGTGACTACCCAGTGATCAACCTCCGCCTGCAATGCTGTTATCACCCCCGCCACATCTTTATCATCCAGCATACCCAGCACTGCCGTGGTTTTGCCCTCATGAGGCAAAGCCGCCAATTCGGCTGCCAACACCGTCGCAGCCGCTGGGTTGTGTGCCACATCCAAATAGGTCTCAATCTCGCCATTCAAGCGCTGCAACCGCCCCTGCAACCGAACGCTCTGCAAACCCTCATCCAAGGCGCTGCGCGGGATCGGCAGTGTAGCAGAGAACGTTTGCAAAACCTGTACAACCGCCGCCGCATTGGCCAATTGAAATACACCTTGCAAAGCCGGTTTAGGCAACCCCATTAAGGCAACGTTCGAGCCTTGCCAGTTCCAATCATTCTCTTGAAACTCAAAGCTGTAATCTTGATCTACACACAACAGCTCGCACTCCAGCTCTGTTGCGTAAGCCAAAACGGACTTCGGTGGTTCGACATCCGCACACACCGCCGGTTTTTCTGCCCGAAAAACACCGGCTTTTTCCAGCCCAATGCTCTCACGATCACAGCCCAACCAATCTTGGTGATCCAGCGCCACGGAAGTCAACAAAGCACAGTCGGCATCAAGGATATTGACTGCATCCAAACGCCCACCCAAACCCACTTCCAACACCCAAACATCCAGCTTCGCCTCGGAAAACAGCCACAGAGCCGCCAAAGTAGCAAACTCAAAATAGGTCAGAGAGACCTCGGCACGAGCCGTATCAATGGCCGCAAAAGCCGCGCAGATCTGCGCATCACTGGCCTCACGTTCATTGATACGAATGCGTTCGTTGTAGCGTAAAAAATGCGGTGAACTGTACACCCCAACAGAATACCCTGCTGTCGACAAAATGCGCTCCAGCATCGCCACAGAAGAACCCTTGCCATTGGTACCTGCCACGGTAATCACCTGACTTTTTGGCGACAGCAGACGCAGTCGAGCCGCAACCTCTTTGACCCGCGCCAAACCCAGCTCAATGTCACTGGGGTGGAGCTGCTCTTGCCAGTTCAGCCACGCGGGTAAAGAATTAAAGCGCATGTCATACTTCCTACACAACAAACAAAAACACCCTGTCTTGAATGCACAAGACAGGGTGTTTTTTATCAATCATTAAAAGACGAGTTTACAGTGCCGCTCTGTGAGTCATGATTGCCAACAGAGAAGCGATGCGATTGCGCATGTCACGCCGATCCACGATCAGATCAATGGCACCGTGCTCTTGCAAAAATTCGCTGCGCTGAAAGCCCTCGGGCAAGGTTTCACGCACCGTTTGCTCAATCACTCGCGGCCCTGCAAAACCGATCAAGGCTTTCGGTTCCGCCACATGAATGTCACCCAACATGGCAAAGCTGGCAGAAACCCCACCCATCGTTGGATCGGTCAGTACCGAAATATAAGGCAATCCCCGTTTGGCTAATTTGTTCAGCGCCGCACTGGTTTTGGCCATCTGCATTAACGAAAACAGCGCCTCTTGCATCCGCGCTCCGCCACTGGCAGAGAAACAGACCAGTGGAATGTTCTCCACAATGCACATTTCCACCGCCTTCAAAAAGCGCGCACCCACCACCGAGCCCATTGAACCGCCCATAAAAGCAAACTCAAAAGCAGCAGCCACCACCGGTACCCCTTCAACGCTGCCTTTGATCACAATCAAAGCATCACTTTCACCGGTTTTTTTCTGTGCAATGCTGATGCGATCTTTGTATTTTTTACTGTCCCGAAATTTAAGCGCATCCACGGGATGCAAATTTTGACCAATTTCCAGACGCTCTTCCGCATCAAGAAAGTGATTCAAGCGCATCCGCGCACCGATGCGCATGTGATGATTGCACTTTGGGCACACATCCATATTGCGTTCCAGCTCCGCACGATAAAGCACGCTGCTGCAAGAGGGACACTTGGTCCAGACCCCTTCGGGAACCGCGCCTTTTTGGGTTGCCTCGGTACGAATCCGAGACGGGATTAACTTTTCAAACCAGCTCATGGATACCTCAGACTGTAGGGTGAGCTTGGCTCACCGTTTTGTTGTTCATGTAATACAAGCCCTTTAGACATCATCCATTGCCTTACGCATACCTGCGATCAAATCCGCCGCTTGCGACAACAGCGCCTGCGGATCATCACGATTATCGGCAATGCGCTTAACCAGCGCACTGCCCACCACCACCCCATCGGCAATGGTCGCCATCTTGGCCGCCATGGGCGCATCGCTGATGCCAAAACCCACTCCCAGTGGCAAATCACTGACGGTGCGAATGGCATTCAAACGCTGCTCCACCGCTGCCACATCCAAGCTGGCCGAACCGGTAACGCCCTTCAGGGAGACATAATACACAAAGCCGCTGGCCTGTGCGCAGATCCGTTGCGCGCGCGCCAAGGAGGTGGTGGGGGCAATGAGGTAAATTAGATCAATCCCCACCGCTTTAAACGCCGCGCTCAACTCTGCACCTTCCTCCGGTGGCAGATCGACGGTCAAAACCCCATCCACACCGGCTTTGGCAGCGGCGTTGGCAAACGTCTCGTACCCCATCACTTCCACCGGATTCAGATAGCCCATCAAAACCACGGGGGTTTGCTGGTCTTGCTGACGAAACTCCGCCACCATCGCCAATACATCATTCAAGCTGGTACCGTGTTCCAAAGCACGCTCACAGGCCAGTTGAATCACCGTCCCATCGGCCATCGGATCGGAAAACGGCACCCCCAACTCCAGCACACTGGCACCGGCTTTAACCAACTCGTGCATCAACGGCACCGTGGTTGTAGGCGTTGGATCACCTGCGGTAACAAAGGGAATCAACGCTTTGCGCCCTTCTGCTTTCAAAGCAGAGAACCTCGTCTCAATCCGACTCATACGGTGATCCCCTCCAGCTCCGCCACGGTGTGAATGTCTTTATCACCACGACCAGAAAGATTGACCAAAATAATCTCATCACGGCTCATGCTCGGTGCCATTTTTTTCGCCTGTGCCAGCGCGTGACTGGATTCCAACGCAGGCATAATGCCCTCGGTTCGAGTCAGATCATGAAAGGCATCCAAAGCCTCGGTGTCGTCAATCGCCACATACTCAACACGACCGCAGTCTTTTAACCAAGCGTGTTCCGGTCCCACTCCAGGGTAATCCAGCCCCGCAGAGATGGAGTGGGTTTCAATGATCTGGCCGTTGGCATCTTCCATTAAATAGGTGCGATTGCCGTGCAACACCCCCGGCTTTCCGGCACAGAGTGGCGCAGCATGACGACCGGAATCCAAACCGTGACCGGCCGCTTCAACACCCACCATGCCCACCGACTCATCTTTGATAAAAGGGTAAAACAGCCCCATCGCGTTAGAACCACCACCGACACAGGCCACCAGCTGATCGGGCAAACGGCCTTCGATCTCCAACATCTGCGCCCGCGCCTCTTCACCCAAGACCTTCTGAAAATCACGCACCATCGCCGGATAAGGGTGCGGACCTGCCACCGTGCCGATGATGTAAAAGGTGCTGTCCACATTCGTAACCCAATCGCGCATCGCTTCGTTAAGCGCATCTTTGAGGGTTTTAGAGCCAGACTCCACCGGAATCACCGTTGCCCCCAACAAACGCATCCGATAAACATTGATCGCTTGACGTGCCACATCCGTAGCGCCCATGTAAACCACGCACTCCATGCCCAAACGCGCCGCCACGGTGGCCGTGGCGACACCGTGCTGACCGGCACCGGTTTCAGCAATGACGCGCTTTTTGCCCATGCGTTTGGCCAACAGCGCCTGACCCACGGTGTTGTTGACCTTGTGCGCGCCGGTGTGGTTTAGATCTTCCCGTTTTAAATAAATCTTAGCGCCGCCCAAACGCTCACTCCAACGCTGAGCGTAATAAAGCGGGCTGGGGCGACCGACAAAATGTTTCAGCTCCCACGCCAGCTTGCGTTGAAATTCGGGATCTTGCTGCGCCTCTTCGTAAGCATCACGCAGCGCCTGCAACGGTTCCATCAACGTTTCGGCAACAAAAATGCCGCCGTAAGGGCCAAAATGACCGGACTCATCTGGCGCGTTCGCCAAGGCCTCCAACGTACATTCAGCGGGTTTTGTTTTCGACACCGTTCACCTCATCTATAAATCGCAACATTAATGCGGGGTCTTTGACCCCCTTATCTCGTTCCACACCGCTGCTCACATCCACTCCGTAGGGAGCGGCGATGGCAATCGCTTCAGCCACGTTATCTGGCCTCAAGCCACCAGCCAAAATCAAGGGCATAGGCACATCTTGTGGCATTCGCTGCCAGTCAAAGCTCTCACCACTGCCACCGGCCACGCCCAGCGCGTTGCTGTCCAGCAATAACCCAGCGGCATCGGCATAACGCGCCGCATAAGCAGCCACATCTTGGCTCTCTCCCATCGGCACTGACTTGATATAAGGTCGGCCAAAAGAGGCGCAAAACGTCGCCGACTCCTCACCGTGAAACTGCAACAGATCTATGGCAACGCCGTTTAATATTCGTTGCACCTCTGTCGCAGCGGCATCCATAAACAGCGCCACCGTGGTCACAAACGGCGGCAGTGCTGCCACCAAGGTACGTGCTTGAGCCACCTCAATGTGACGCGGACTGGGCGGATAAAAAACCAAACCGATGGCATCCACCCCTGCGTTGGCAATCAAAACCGCCTGCTCCACTTGAGTTAACCCACAAATTTTAACGCGCGTTCGAGCCATGCTGTCGGAGAGAGCCTAAAAAAGGCATAAGGGTAGCAGAAAAGAGGCTCAAGAGGCAGAGGCAGCCCAACATCTCAACCTTGTTCCCTATTCACGACATCTGCATATAGAAAGTATTATCTGGAAATTAAACGCCACCTCACTTACCATAGGTCACCGCTTAACACAGACTTAACTGAGTATTTGAGCAACATAAGCTCAAAAACAATAAAACTCACGCCTGTGATAGAGGTTATCCACCGTCTTATGCTGTTTCAGCGACCGCCCTTTTTGTGTCCAAACCCTTGTTTGCACGGCGCTGCTGGGCAACGTCCTAGTCTATTTTAAAGAGAGATCCCATAATGAAAAAATTCGCTTTAAGCCATCTTGCCCTTGGGCTGATGATCTTGACAGCATCAGGGTGCAGTACCACCAATGAGAGTGGTAACGCCCTAGCCATCAACGATACGGAAAATCGCAAGCTGAAATCCGAGCTGGCTGCAAAAGAAGCCGCCTTACAGGAAAAAGATCAGCAGATCTCCTCCTATAAAAGTCGTCTGGCCATCGCTAACGCCTCACCCGCAGCAGCACATTCAAGCGCCTCCGCTTCACCCTTGCTGCCCACCCAAGCCGTTGCTGGCGAATGTTATGCCCGCGTCTGGGTACCGGCAAAATACCGCACCGTCACCAATGTCTTGGTGGTAAAAGAAGAGAGCGAACGAGTCGAAATCACCCCTGGTGAATACCAGTGGGCAGAAGAACAAATTCTGGTCAAAGAGGCCTCCGGCAAGTTGGAAACCATCCCTGCGGTTTTCGGCATCGAAGAAGAAATTGTGGTGGTACAAGAAGCCGCTCGCATCTGGAAAACCGGTCTGAAAAAAGCCTCCAGCCCCGCCAGCAGCGAACTGCTCGCCACCGCCAAAACCTATGGCATTGATCTGGACAGCGCTCAGCCTGACGAATGTTTCCATGAACATTATCATCCCGCCAAATACAGCACCGAAGCCAAACAGGTCAAAATCAGCGAAGCCACCATCACTTTGGCCGCCGCTCCCGCTGAATATCGCCATGTGGAAAAACAGGTGTTGGTTAAAGAAGCCACCTTCAAGCTCAAAGATATTCCGGCTGAATACGAGTGGTTGGAAGAAAAAATGGTGGATAAACCCGCTCACACCACTTGGAAAAAAGGCACCGGTCCAATTCAACGCATTGACGAAACCACCGGTGAAATCATGTGTCTGGTTGAAATCCCCGCCACCTATAAAACCATTCGCAAACGTATCCTAAAATCTCCTGCGCATACGGAAGTGATTGAGATCCCCGCTCAATATAAAACCGTTAAAGTACGCGAATTGGCCGTCGCTGCCAAAGAGATCAAAACAGAAGTTCCAGCTAAATTCAGCTCGGTGGATGTGACCAAAAAACTCTCTGGCCCCGAGTTTGTTTGGCATGAAGTACACAACTTAGAGGAGCCCACCCACACACGCACCGGCACCAAAATCTGCTTAACGCAAATTCCAGAAATCACCAAGACCATAAAACGCAAAGTGGTTAAAATCCCCGCCACCACCCGCGTCATTGAGATCCCCGCAGAATACGCCAGCATGAAAGTGCGCAAAGTCATCCGCAAACCGGAAGAGAAGCGCATCAAAATTCCAGCGGAATATGAAAATGTAGCGGTTAACGAACTGGACAAAGAAGGTTTTATGGAATGGCGTACCATTCTCTGTGAAACCAATATGACCGTGGATCGCATCAGCTCTGTACAAACGGCATTACAAGACGCCGGTTACAACCCAGGCCCTATTGATGGCGACATCGGTACATTAACAATGGCGGCGGTAAACAATTTTCAACGGGATAATAAATTACCCGTCGATAAATACCTCAACATTGAAACCCTAAAGGCGCTGGGTATTACAGCGAAATAAACCGCAAACAAAAGACATCAACATCCGTTGATGTCTTGACTCAAAGCCTCTGGTCTCACTGGAGGCTGATCTATTTACAGATCAAACCGCATCAACACCCCATCTTGTGAACTCGGTCACCTACAAAACCGCCTGAAAAATTGTCGTTTTTAAACAGCTAAGTTAGACTTCCAGATCACAATTAATTTCTTGTCTCAACTCAACTTGGAATCTAAGTTGCTGGCACTTTGCCACATCAATATGAGTCACTTCTTCCGTCATCTCAAAAAACAGGTCAGATTATGTACACACACGCGGTAAAAAAAGTGATCCTGCTCGGCGCTCTTATGAGCATTGGACAGGCTTACGCCACCCCCTTCAGTAACTACGACCCACGCTCCATGGCGATGGGGGGCGTCGGTGTGGCCAGCTCGCACAGCAATCACGCAACCAACTTCAACCCTGCTCTGCTGGCCAATAACGTTGATGATTTTTCCCTCAATCTGCCCACCCTTGGTGGCCGTGTGACCGACAGAGACAACCTTGCCGATGCAGCACAGGATTTTTGGGATCAAGATCTGGTCAACCGTCTCAGCAACGACATTGCGAGTTACAACAACAGCTTGACCTCGATCACTCCCGCTCAAACCATTAACAGCTTAAAAAAGATAGAACGGGCAGTGAGAACCTTATCCAACAAACTCAACAGCCTCAGCGACAAACCCTTGCAAGCCGAAACCGGCATTAATATTGGTTTTGCCCTACCAGGAATGGAAAACGGCAGCGCGTTCTCCATCAGCTCGGTGGCTTCTGGTTCGGCCATCGGTTTTTATCGTGATAAAAATTTGTTACGCAACGTCGGTGAAGACATCAATACCCTTGCCAGCTGCCTGCAACAAGCGCTCAATACGCAAACACTTTGCAACCAACCCAGCCTTAATTTTATCGACAACAACGGCCAAGTTACCTTTGATCCTCTGGACAGCACCAATGGCATCACCTCCAGCGCCAACGCACGAGGCTTAAACTTACTGGAAGTCAGCCTCTCTTTCGCACATTATTTTCCACAATACGATCTCAATGTGGGCATCACGCCCAAATACGTCACCGCAGAGCTGTTTGATTTTACCGCCGATATTGATCTGGCAAACACCCCCTTTCTGGTCAGTGATTACATCACCACCACCGAAAATTTTAATGCTGACATCGGCATCAGTAAAACAGTCAAAATCAAGAACAACAGCGTTGAAGTCGGTGCCATTCTAAAAAATATTTTGCCACAAACCTATCGCTCCGGCCTTGGCAATGAAGTCACACTCAACCCTCAACTGCGTGTGGGAGCCGCCTACCGTGCGGCTGATTGGGTGATGGTCGCCGTTGATATGGATTTGACTCGCAACGATGCGATTGCTTTTGAAGATGCCAGCCAGTTTATTGGGGTCGGTGCTGAAATAGACTCTTGGAGATGGGCGCAGTGGCGCATGGGTTACCGCTTCGATCTGGTCAACAGCGACCGCAACACCTTCTCAGCGGGTCTGGGTCTGTCGCCTTTTGGAGTCCATTTGGATCTGGCCATCACCGCCAACAGCAACCGCACTGAAATCGGCAGCGCGTTACAGTTGGCGTTTCGTTATTGATGAAACAGGTGCGGAATTATTAGGGACAGAAATGGATTCTGCCCCTACAAGGCCGAAATCACCTGTCGAGCATCCGCAACCAGCGGGTGTTTGGGAGTTGTGCTGATAAAACGCTGCAACTGCTGCCGACTCTCTTTTGACTGACCCAACCCCGCATAAACCAAACCCAGAGCAAAGGTCGCGTTGGGCAACAACTCACCGTTGGGGTAATCGTGCATAAAGCTCTGCAACACCTGTTTGGCCTGTTGCAAACGCTGCGCCTCAACCAAGCGCTGCACTCGGTTCAAACTCTGCTGCTGCGCCACAAATTGGTTGTCGCTGCTCAAATCCTGCTTCCAAACCGGCTGCATGATCGACACGGTACTTTGCGCACCACGGGTACCGGTCACAGCCGTTACCGTTGTTGAGCTGCGATCACGCTTTCTGGGGTTGTAACTGCTCAGATGTTGCCACACCTGATAAAACAGCGTTTTTAATTCTGATTCTTGTTGCGACTGAGCGATAACAAAAGGCGATGAAGCCTCCTTAGCCGCCAGAGAAACACCGCTGGCTGTAATCAACAGTGCCGCAACACTGCATTGTAATAACGTCATAATCGACCTCTCATGGTTCACCGAGAGTCCCTCCGTAGACCCTTATCATTTCCTTAAAAGAGTACAAAAACCGAGCGAAGTTATCCATGATCCCCATCGCACTATTGCAACAGCTTATCAAAGGCGGCGAACGACTGCGGTGTGGCCGGTTGCAACAAGACCGCTTGTTCAAACTTCAAGCGCGCCTGACGCAGATCACCCAAACGGTAATGGCTCATGGCCATATTGACCTTAATGCCCGCATCATCGTTCAACAGACCTTCGGCATAACGGTAATGTTCTAAGGCTTGCTCAAAATCCCCTTGAGCAAAAAAGAGGTTAGCGCGATTGTTGTACAGTGCGCCATTCGTCCCTCTCTTTTCCAACTCATCCAAAACCCGATGCGCACGATCATAAAGACCATAACGGGCGTATAAAATCACCGTCTGCATTAAGCGTTTTGCGTCATTTGGTCGGCTGGCCAACAGCGCTTGATAAGGTTTCAACTCACGTTCAAGGCTTTTTTCCAACAGCAAACGCTGTTCACGCTGCACTCGCAACCGCAGCGCCTGTGAATCGGCCACCTTCAGCTCAAAAGACGCCGGTTGCAAGGTCACCGGCTGATAGCGTTGCCATGCCTTTTTAAGGGCAATCACCTTGAGTTTATTCTGCGCCTGAAAATGCTGATATTTTGCCGCGCCTTCCGTCCACGCTTCACTAAACGAAGTGGCAATCATGGTCGCTTCCAGAGGAATCCAAACTTGATCTTGGTAGATCACCAACAGCTCATTTTGGGCGCTGATCCGATTTCGATCTTGTTGCGCCAAGCCTGTATTGAACATCATTAACAGATGCCCAGGCACATCCAAAAAAGCCGTTTCAATACCGAGGTTTTCCAGTGATGCACTGAGCAGCACCGACAGATCATCGCAATCGCCACTTTTTAGATGCAAGGTTTCACGGGCAAATTGAACGTAATCCACCTGATCCCGCTGCACTTTTGAATAAGGGCTGTTGGGGTCTTGCACGTACCGAAGTCCTTGCGCGGCAAAGGCATCAAACAGGGTCATCGCAGTGACCATATTGGCGTTCAGTGGCCCTGGTTTAGGGCGATGCTCATTGATCACCTGGCGGACAAAGTTATGCAACACCTCATCTTTGGGAGTCACAAAAGAGCCCACCATATTGGCACGTTGCCACAAAATGGCATTTTTTCCGTACAGGGTCACCGGCTGAGTCAGGCTGATGCTCTGCTCTCGACCGTCGCGCACAAACAGCAACTTGACCTCCACCTGCACCCCGGTATCTTCGTCAATCTGCAACACTCGGTTATTCAAGGCAGCGTACAAAGAGAGATTCAAACTGCTGTTGGCTTTCAAGCTGCCAATCTCTTGCAGTGAAGGGAAATCCATATAACCCTTGATCTCAAAACTGAGCTTGAGATTGGCGTAACTGCTGCCACCGGTGTTGCGCAGCCGGATCGTCCCCACCGGCTCGGTGGCGTATTGCTTGTAAGCCACGGAAAAGAGTGTATTCAAACGCAGGTCTTCAAACACCACCTGCGGTGCATTGGATTTAAACTGCATCGACTGTTTTTTATTGGCGTAGGCCGACTCCAGCAGTAATCTGTTTTCAGCCGTAGGCGCAATGGCCACCGCCTTATCCAGAGCGGCAATGGCACGCTCAAACAGGCGACGTTGACTGAACATGTTTGCCATCAAAAGATAAATCGGCGCTTTCTTCGCAGCCAAAAGCAGCGCTTTTTGCAGCAACGGTTCGGCTTTTTCATACAGGTTATTTTCAATATACAACTCAGCCAGCGCCACCTGCACAATTTCATTGGCCGGTTGCCGTTTAATCGCCTGTTTTAGGTAGCGTATCGCCTCACCGCTTTTTCCCTGTTCATGAGTGATCTCAGCCAGCAAGTGCAACACCTCCACCGAGTCAGGCAAGAGACGTTTTGCCTCCAAGGCCTGTGGCAGAGCCTCTTGCAAACGATCTAAATGGTAAAATGCGCTGGCCAAACGAAAATGGACTTGACGGTGATCCGCCTGCAAAACCGCTGCCCGACCGAGACTCTCCAGTGCCAAAGGGTAATTTTTTGCCGCCAACGCCTGTTCGCCTAACCCCCATGCAGCAGCAAACGAATTAGGATTCGCAGATAACGCTTTTTGCAGCCCATGCAACACCTTTTTTGGCTCCAGACGTTTTTTATACAGTTCTGCCAACGCCAACCACGCTGGCGCGTTTTGATCATCGGCGTGGGTGGCTTTATTAAAGGCCAGCAACGCCTCATCGGGGTTGTTTTGCGCCACCGCAATCAAGCCCAACAAATAATGACCATGGCTGAGATAACGATCTTCAGCCAACAACGAGAGAGCAATGTGACGCACCTTGGCGTATTTTTTCAGCGCCAAATAACTCTCTGCCAAGGCCATTAAAATATCGCCCTCCTGATCGGCCAAGGCTTTGGCCTCTTGCAAATAACGGATGGCACGTCGATGTTTGCCCAACCCCTGTAAAACCAAAGCAGAACGATAACGAATGGCGCTGTCGCCTCGATCCAGTTTGACTGCGGTATCAAACGCCGTCAGAGCTTTTTTCTGGAGACCCAATTTCAGATACGCTTGCCCCAATAAAAAATGCGCTTCGGCGTGTTTTTTCTGTTCGGCCAATAGGCTCTCCAGACAGTTCACCGCCCCAATTGCGTCACTCAGACGTAAACTGATCCGCGCGCAACGCAAATAGGTCGGTTCATCGGCCAATTTAGCGGCAATCAACTGCTTTACAACCCGCTGAGCACGCAGATCCTGCCCACCTTGGTAAAGCGCCTCCAGCTTCAAACGTAAGCCTTCCGCACGATGTTCATCCACCTCGGCCAACAAAGAAAAATAGAGCTGCGCCTCTTTGCTGCGCCCCAAGGCCAACAGACTTTTGCCCAGCAGCAGCAGAGTCTGCGGGTCATCTTCATAAAAAAGCTGGAGACGGGAAAAAAAATGGATCGCTTGTCTGTAATTGCGCAGTTGATACGCACGGAAAGCCGCACGAAAAAGATCCTCTTGCGCCGTTGAAAGCGCCCCCTCTCGACCGTAATCACTCACTGCACTGACTTGATAATAGAGTGCGCCACTCTGCGTATGTTCGATGTAAGTATGGTTTTCTTTTATCTCATGTAACAGGCGAAAAGGGCCGCCCTCTTTCTCAGCAACATAAACACGATAATGATCCACAAACGGACTTGACACCGATGACCAGCTCAAATAACTGCCTTTTTTCTGGCCCCGAATTTTCAACCCCATAACTTTGTCTGGCACTTGTCGATAAGCAAAACGAAACAAACGCCCCCAACCGCTGTCATAAAGGCCAATTTCGGTTTTTTCACTGGGATAGAAGCTCAAATTGCGCGCCTGTTTAAAACCTGGGGTAAACTCCGCTGCCGAGCCAAAACTGAACAGCGGTTGCAGGCCTTGAAAGATACGCACACTGTAATCATTGTCACTGCTGGCCGCCAAAACATAGAGTCGATCTTGCGAATCAATGGCCAAATCATAAAAATGCTCAAAAGGACGTGCTAATGTTTGATTTTCATTCAAACGATGGAGTAATTTATGCTCTGGGCTAAAGACTAAAATTTGACCACTGCCCTCATCGGCCACATAAATTCGATTCTGTGAATCCAACGCCACCGCCACCGGTTTACCCATTACATCATCGTCAAAATCAACCGCACTGATCTTGTCGATAAACACCCCATCCTGAGAAAAAATTTGCAGCCGAGCATTGCCGCTGTCCGCCACATAAAGCCGGTCATTTTTCAGCGCCACACCACGGGGCTGATTAAATGAACCATCCTGACTGCCGGTACGGCCCAAACTAAAACGCAAATGGCCATCGTGCCGATACACCTTAACGCTGTTGGCAGCCGTGATAACAATATCCACAGCACTGATCGCCACCCCAGCAACCTGTTGCAACTGTCCCTCAAACTCTGTTTTTTTACCCTCGCGGCTCAAACGGTAACTGTGACCGTTTTTGTCCGCCACACAAAGCTGTTCATTGTTTTTTAGTCGATACGCAAATTGACAACGGATAAAATCAACTCCAGCCTGCTGCAACGTAGCCAAACGACGCTCTTTTGGCTGCTGGGGAAGAGAACCATTGAGATGAAAAATTTCAATTTTATGATTGCCGCTGTCCGCCACCGCCAAACGCTGATCGGGCAGCGCCAGCAGCGCGGTTATTTTACTAAATTGCCCGCGTAAATTACCTTTGCTGCCAAAACGATTCAGCAGTTTTTTCTGCTGCCAATCCAGTTGATACACTCGACCGTTGCGATTATCTGCCACGTACAACACACCCTGCTGATCCAGTGCAATGGCCGAAAGTGACACTTGATCTGTGACGATGGTCGAAACATCGGCGGCACTCAGCTGCTGTAAAAAAGCACCGTCGTGGGCGTAAATCATAATGCGACCTGAGTCCGCTGTCTCCAATACAAAAACACGTTCTTGAGCATCCACAAACACCTGTTCAGGTGCCTTCAAATACGTCGTGGAACGCCCTGATTTTTTATCACCAAAACTATGCAAAAACACCCCGTCAGCACCAAAGACCGACACACGACCCGCTCCCATTTCCGCCACATAGAGACGACGGTTATGCGAAAAAAACAACCCTTTTGGTTTGTTTAAACGCCCCTGCTGCGAACCTTTCCCCGCCAAAAAAGCCGTTATTTTACCCTCCGCATCCAACAGAGCCAGAGTCCCGCTGAGGCTGTCGCTGACCACCAGACGCCCCTCATCCAGATGAGCTATACCAGCCAAAAATGGACTCTGAAATTTAAGCCCCTTGTGGCTGCTATCAAATCCTTGCCAGCCCTCACTCGACAAGCTCATTACCTGACCCAATAACGAATCAACGCCGTACAGCTCACCGTCCGCTGTGGCACTCAATCCAGCAAGGTAAGAGAAAATCGGCGTACCAGCAGCAGAACTAATGCTCTTTTCAAGGGTAATATTGGCTGCTATCAATGAAGAGGGGAAAAGCGATACAGAAAAAAAAGTCAGAGCAAAAAAGAGGCTGTTTAACATAGGTGATAAAATCTGTTTGTCATCCAAAAAAGGGGAATACAGTCCATATAAGACCAACCATAGTAGCAGAAATTCATTTCTTGTCTGCCGAATAAATTAACCACTGAAACACGAAAAAGCGCTAAGATAATTCCCCATGAAAGAAACATCACTGCAAGCAGCCATTACCGCCTGTGAAGAGATTATTTTGGGTAAACGCCAACAGATCCGCTTGGCCTTTTGCTGCCTGTTGGCCAACGGTCACCTGCTGATCGAAGATCGCCCTGGGGTAGGCAAAACCACCTTGGCCAACACCTTGGCACGGGTACTCGGCCTGAGCCACCAGCGGATTCAATTCACCAGCGATCTGCTGCCCGCCGACTTGCTCGGATGCGCCATCTACCAAACAGAAAACAGCCAATTTCACTTTCATCCCGGCCCCATTTTCCACCAGCTTATTTTGGCCGATGAGATCAACCGCACCAGCCCAAAAACCCAAAGCGCGCTACTCGAAGCGATGGAAGAACAACAGGTCACCGTTGAAGGCCAGACCCGCCCACTGGATGTGCCCTTTTTTGTCATTGCCACCCAGAACCCCAACCAGCAATCGGGCACCTTCCCGCTGCCGGAATCCCAACTGGATCGCTTTCTGATGTGCATTTCCCTCGGTTACCCCAACCCAGAGGCAGAAAGACGACTGCTGCAAGGCGAAGACCCACGACATAAAATGGCTCATCTGGTCAATACCCTGACCCCCGAATTACTGCTCCAACTGCAACAACAGGTGAACTCTGTACACGCCTCCGATGCTCTGCTCGACTACCTGCAACACCTGCTCGCGTTCAGCCGCCAAACCGAGCACTTTATTGATGGCCTCTCGCCCCGCGCGGGCATGGGACTGCTGCGCGCTGCCCGTGCGTGGGCGCTGCTGGAACAGCGTGATTATCTGCTGCCCGAAGATCTGCAAGCGGTGCTGCCCGCCGTGGTGGGACACCGGCTGCAACTGAATCAAAACAGCCCCTCTGAACGAGACGTTGTGGTGGAAAAACTGCTCAACGGCGTTGCCATTCCCTAAGCCCCGCTGTATCACCGGAGTCACTGCCCTGTCTTTTTTTCAACGCTGGCTCGACAAACGCATTCCTTGGGATGAAACCCCCAGCCGTCTGACACGCCAGCGCATCTACATTTTACCCACCGTAGCCGGTCTTTTTTACGCCCTACTGCTGATGATTCTACTGCTGGCGGCCAGCAACTACGGCACCAGCTTGGGCTTTCTGCTGACCTTTTTTCTGGCCGGTCTCTCCTTAGTCAGTATGCTGCACGGTTTTCGCAATCTGCTCAACTTGGAGATTCAAATTCACTCCGCCAACGCGGTTTTTGTCGGCGAAGAGAGCCGTTTTAACATCGAAATTTACAACCCAAACAGCAACCCACATCCGATGATCACTCTCGTTCACGAAACTCAACAGCACACTCTCAATCTGCTGTCAGAGCAACGACACCGCTGCACTCTCTCCATAATCACCACTCGGCGGGGTTATCTCGCTTTGGGAAAAGTACACATCAACACACTCTACCCTCTCGGTCTGTTTCGCTGCTGGTCAACCTTAGGATCTCATAAACGGGGATTGGTCTACCCCAAACCTTTAAGCCATTCAGCGCCTCTGCCTCATGTTCAAGACAACACTCAGCAAAACAACAACCAGAAAATCGACGAAGAATATCAAGGCGTGCGCGACTACCAACGCGGCGATTCTGCCCGCCGCATCGATTGGAAAGCGCTGGCCAAAGGCCACGGCACACTGGTAAAAAACTACCAAACACCGCAAAACGAACGCCTGCAACTGCATTGGCAGCAGACCCAAGGCGATACAGAACGCCGTCTGTCTCAGCTCTGTGCTTGGGTTTTGCAGGCCGAACGGCAACAACAAATCTACAGCTTGCATCTACCGCACTCTCCTCCCTTGATCGGAATAGGTGAACAACACAAACAGCGTTGCCTGAAAAACTTGGCGCTGTTTGGCTTAAAAGACGATGAATAAGCACAACAAACTCAACCGTCAACCATTGCTGCTGCTCTGGTTTAGCTTCCTGCTCACCGCTCTACCTCATCTAAGCCAGCTCACGTTTTGGCTCTGGCCACTGCTGCTGGTCAGCGGTCTGCTACGTTACCTGCAATATAAAAAACAGCCATGGGCGCAAGCAAGAAGCCTGCGCCTTTTGTTGGTCGTGGCTGTAACAGCCTTGGTGATCAGCAGCACTCAGGGTGTCTTTGGACGAGAGGCAGGCATTACCTTGTTGATCGCCATGATCGCGCTGAAATTTTTAGAGAGTCAACAGCGCCGCGATGGGGTTTTGATCGTACTGCTGACCTATTTTCTCGCCAGCAGCCACTTTCTCTATCGACAAGATCTGAACATCAGCCTCTATTTGTTGCCCGTGCTGCTCTGCAACAGCGCCGCCCTAATGAGCCTCTACAACCCCCAACAGAACTGGCGACCTCGGCTTAAACTGCTGTTCAGCTTAAGCCTGCAAGCGCTGCCCATTATGTTTCTGCTGTTTCTGCTCTTTCCGCGCATTTCAGGGCCTTTATGGGGACTCTCCAACAGTGAAAACCGCGCCAGCAGTGGTCTAAGTGAAAGCATGTCACCTGGCAACATCAGCCAACTGACCCGCTCGGCAAAAACCGTTTTTCGGGTCAACTTTGCCACCACGATCCCCAAACCCCAGCAACGCTACTGGCGCGGGCCGATTTTATGGCACTTTGATGGCCACACGTGGCGCGCGGGAAACAACAGGCCTTGGACAAAAACTCAACTGGAGCAGCTCGCCGATCCCATCGACTATCAACTGGCGTTGGAACCTCATTATAAAAAATGGCTACTGGCTCTCGACATCACCCCACACGCACCGGCAGGCACACGGCTCAATGGCAACGCCCAACTGCTAAGCCAAAAAAGCATCCAGCAAGCGCATCAATACACCCTGCGCAGCTACCTCAGTTATCGACTGGATCTGCAACTGCCCGCTTGGCAAAAAACCTTGGCACTGCAACTGCCGCAACAGCTCAACCCAAAAACCGCCGCACTGGCACGCTCGTGGCAAAAGATCAGCTTGGATCCCAACATCTTGGTAAAAAGCGCATTGAACTATTTTAACCAGCAAAATTTTTATTACACTCTGCGCCCACCGCCCCTACGCGGTGAGCATGAGATTGATGATTTTCTCTTCAACAGCCGCCGTGGGTTTTGTGAACACTACGCCAGCAGTTTTGTGGTGCTGATGCGTTCCATTGGCATTCCTGCGCGGGTGGTCACCGGCTACATGGGCGGCAGCATGAACCAACTGGGCAATTATCTGATCGTGCGCCAGTGGGATGCCCACGCTTGGGCGGAGGTCTGGCTGGAGGGAAAAGGCTGGCAGCGCGTCGATCCTACCGCCGCTGTGGCACCGGAACGAGTCGAAGAGGGCATTGATGCGGCGCTTTCAGCAGAGGAGAGACTCTCACTGGGCGGGCGACAGAGTGGCCTGTTTAAGCAGCTAAACTTTTTTTGGGATTCGATGAATCATCATTGGAATCGTTGGGTAGTCGGTTACGATCTAAATCAGCAGCAGCACTTTCTGGCTAAGTTAGGCCTTAAAAACAGCTCCGATGCGGTACTTGCTTTGAGCCTCGGCATCAGCACTCTGTTGGCGCTGCTGAGCCTCTGGTTTTTACGCCAACAGCGCAGACAAAAACAGCCACTAAGCCTCAAAGCCTACGCCCTGTTGCGTAAAAAAGCCGCCAAAGCAGGTGTCATCTCACCCCTCAACGAAGGCCCTCAACACTTTCAACAGCGTCTCTGTCAGGCGTTTCCCAAACAACAAGATGAACTGGAGCAACTGTTAAGGATTTTTATTCGGTTACGCTACCAAAAAGAGCGCAGCGGCAAAGATGCAAAACGGTTCTATCAACAGGTAAAAAAATTACGTTTAAAACGCTAAAATCAGCCAGAAAAACAGTGGCCACGATGCAGACAAAACCCCAGCCATTTGTACAAAAAACGGTTCAGCGTCCAGTTGCCCTGTCGAGATCGAGACGGCCCCCGCGCCTGCAAGCCACGATGCAAGCAGGCGCTGGTCACTTCCGCAATGCGCGCATCGTGGTAGATGCGAATCTGCATGTCCGGTTCACGACGTGAAAAATCACCCGACGCATCCAAAAAATAGTAGCTGAGACGCAAAATGGTGGTGTATTTATGCTGCTCCAACACCTCCAGATGCAGATCAAGACAGCCCTCCACTTTGGAAACCAATCCGCCGTCCAAGTGCTTCAAGTCCGGCACCAAACGCCGCATCTGCATGTAATTTTTTTCATACAGATCCATCAAACTGTTAAAAGAATGACGCGCCACACCCTGTTGGCGTTCAAACTCCAAATGACTCTCTGCGATCACCACACCTCCCATATTGGAATTTATATTCCCTACATGCCCCTCAGACCAGCAAAGATCCGATTAAGCTCTTGTTATCGCCGCCATTTTATTGATAATGGTCGCCTGCGGCAAAACCCTTATATTTTAACTGCTTTTTTGGAGTGCCTAATGGCAAAAGAAGATCATATCGAGATGGAAGGTACCGTGATTGATACCTTACCCAACACCCTGTTTCGAGTGGAACTGGAGAATGGGCATGTGGTTATCGCACACATCTCTGGCAAAATGCGCAAACATTACATTCGTATTCTTACCGGCGACAAAGTAACGGTTCAACTGACCCCCTATGATCTCAGCAAAGGTCGCATCACTTACCGTAGCCGTTAATCTGCGGCCCTAAACATTAGGGCCTTAGAACTCCCCCTTCTATGAATCAGCGTTGTCGATTACGGCTTCTTTAAGCACTTCAATCGCCAACTTATCTCCCGCTAAGCTGATCTTAACTCGACCACCCTCAGTCAAACCACCAAACAGCAATTCGTTGGCCAGTGGTTTTTTAATGTGCTCTTGAATTACCCGCGCCATCGGTCTGGCACCCATTTTGGCATCAAAACCGTTCTCGGCCAACCAATCACGCGCCTCTTCATCAATCGACAACAGAACCTGTTTCTGCTCCAATTGTGCCTCCAGCTCAATAATAAACTTGTCCACCACATGGCTGATGGTGCGACGATCCAAACTTCTGAACTGAATGATCGAATCCAAACGATTGCGGAACTCCGGTGAAAAACTGCGTTTGATGATCTCCAAACCATCACTGGAGTGATCCTGCTGCATAAACCCCATTGTCGAACGGCTGATCGCCTGAGCACCGGCGTTGGTGGTCATAACCAAAATGATGTTGCGGAAATCCGACTCACGACCGTTGTTGTCGGTCAAGGTACCGTGATCCATCACCTGCAACAGCAGGTTGAAGACATCGGGGTGGGCTTTTTCCACTTCATCCAATAACAACACCGCGTGAGGATGTTTAATCACCGCTTCGGTCAACAACCCCCCTTGATCGTAACCAACGTAACCAGGAGGCGCGCCAATCAAACGTGAAACCGTATGAGCTTCCATGTATTCGGACATATCAAAACGAATCAACTCAATGCCCAGCACTTTTGAAAGCTGACGGGTGACTTCGGTTTTGCCCACGCCCGTGGGACCTGCAAAGAGGAAGTTGGCCACCGGTTTGTCTTCGTTACCCAAACCGGAACGGGACATCTTAATCGAAGAAGCCAACGCCGAAATCGCTTCGTCTTGGCCAAACACCAGCATTTTCAGATCCCGCTCCAGATTTTCCAAAACTTTCAAATCCGATGAAGAGACGGTTTTGGCTGGAATACGAGCAATCTTGGCAATAATAGCTTCGATCTCCTCCACATCAATGCGTTTTTTGCGCGACTCCAAGGTCTGCAAACGCTGATACGCGCCTGCTTCATCAATCACGTCAATGGCTTTGTCGGGCAAACGACGATCATTAATGTATTTACTCGACAGCTCCACCGCCGACACCAATGCAGGATTACTGTATTCAATATCGTGAAACTCTTCAAAACGGCTTTTAAGACCGTGTAAAATTTTGATGGTCTCTTCTTCTGTGGGTTCAGGCACATCAATTTTCTGAAAGCGACGCGCCAATGCGTGGTCTTTCTCAAAAATCCCGCGATATTCTTGATAGGTCGTCGAACCGATGCACTTCAATTCACCGCTGGCCAACATCGGTTTGATCAGATTAGACGCATCCATCACCCCACCGGAAGCCGAACCGGCACCGATGATGGTGTGAATTTCATCAATAAAAAGAATCGCATCCGGTTCACGTTTAAGTTGAGTCAAAATGCCTTTGAGACGTTTTTCAAAATCACCACGATACTTGGTACCGGCGACCAAAGAGCCCAGATCCAGCGAATAAATTTTCGCATCGGAAAGCACATCAGGCACTTCACCATCAACGATTTTTTTCGCCAAACCTTCCGCAATGGCGGTTTTACCCACCCCTGCTTCACCCACCAGCAGCGGGTTGTTTTTACGTCGCCGACAGAGTACCTGAGTGGCGCGCTCCAACTCCTCTTCACGACCGATGAGGGGATCAATTTTGCCCTGTTCCGCTTTTTTATTCAGCAGCGTGGCAAATTTTTCCAAGGGAGAGGTTTCTCGTGGTTTTTCACTGCCCTCTGAACTGTTGGGCATCGCTTCATCCTCTTCCCCACTTTCATCTTCAGAAATTTTCGAGATGCCGTGGGAGATGTAGTTCACCACATCCAAGCGACTGACGTTCTGTTCACCCAAAACGTAAACGGCATGAGACTCTTGCTCACCAAAAATCGCCACCAGAGCGTTCGCGCCCAACACCTCTTTGTTGCCAGAGGATTGCACATGAAACACCGCCCGTTGCAAAACACGCTGAAAGCCCAAGGTCGGTTGGGTCTCTCGACTGTCATTGGCATCCAGCAGCGGGGTGTTTTCATCAATAAACACCACCAACTCGCGGCGTAAATTTTCTATCACCGCACCACAGGCCAGCAACACACCGGAGGCCGAGGCGTTATCCAACAGCGACAACAGTAAGTGCTCCACCGTCATAAATTCATAACGTTTTTCACGGGCTTCTTTAAAGGCTTTGTTTAACGTCTGTTCTAAATCTTTGCTTAACATGACATCCCCTTCGAATTTATGAGCTTACGCCTCTTCCATTTCGCACAACAACGGGTGTTGTCTGTCCTGTGCACAACGGTTGACCTGCGCGACCTT
Source organism: Gammaproteobacteria bacterium (assembly GCA_030949385.1). Taxonomy (NCBI): domain Bacteria; kingdom Pseudomonadati; phylum Pseudomonadota; class Gammaproteobacteria; species Gammaproteobacteria bacterium. The sequence goes on from JAUZSP010000001.1 coordinate 262,508, forward strand.
GGTCTCTGCAACATCCTTACTAAAGACCCCACAAACACCTTTACCACGAGTATGCACATGCAACATCACTTGTGTTGCTTGCTCTCGCCCCATGGAGAAAAATGACTCCAGTACTTCGACAACAAACTCCATTGGAGTGTAGTCATCGTTTACTAAAACCACCTGAAAAAGCGGTGGTTTTTTTAACTTTGGCTTTTCCTGTTCAACGACAGCGCCAAAATCATCGTTTTCTTCTTGATTACTCATGGTTACTGTTCTAGCCCCAACGAGTCCAATTCAGTGAATGGATCAAACCACCCTACTCTAAGACCAAGATTATTAACAATAATTTCTTAGACAAAAGTATAAAACAGCCGAACGGACAATGGTGTGAAATAAAAGGAGGGATTGTTAAAAAGGCAAGAACCTGCGATGCAAGTTACTTGCCCCAACATAAACAAACTACATGTTGTCGATCATCACATCGCCAAACGCAGAGCAGGACATCAAGCTCGCCCCGTCCATCAAACGCTCAAAATCATAGGTAACCTGCTTAGACGCAATCGCACCTTCCATGCCTTTGATCACCAAATCAGCGGCTTCGTCCCAACCCAGATGACGCAACATCATCTCACCAGAGAGAATCAAGGAGCCAGGATTAACCTTGTTTTGGGCAGCGTACTTAGGCGCGGTGCCGTGGGTCGCTTCAAACATGGCGATGGTGTCGGACAGATTCGCCCCTGGCGCAATGCCAATACCGCCCACTTGCGCGGCCAAGGCATCGGAGACGTAATCGCCGTTCAGATTCAAGGTGGCGATCACATCGTATTCCGCCGGACGCAGCAAAATCTGCTGCAAGAAGGCATCGGCGATCACATCCTTAACCACAATCTCTTTGCCGCTGTTGGGGTTTTTAAAGCTACACCACGGGCCACCATCAATTTCAACAGCGCCGAACTCAGATTGAGCCAACTCGTAACCCCACGCTTTGAAACCGCCTTCAGTGAACTTCATGATGTTGCCCTTGTGAACCAAGGTCACAGAGTCACGATCATTGTCAATGGCGTACTGGATGGCTTTGCGCACCAGACGTTGAGTACCTTGTTTAGAGACCGGTTTAACGCCGATGCCTGAGGTTTCAGGGAAGCGAATTTTGCTCACACCCATCTCATTGACCAAGAAGTCGATGACTTTTTTGACATCATCAGAACCCGCCTCCCACTCGATGCCCGCGTAGATGTCTTCCGAGTTTTCACGGAAAATCACCATATTGGTCAACTCGGGGTTTTTCAACGGGCTGGGGGTTCCGGTGTAATAACGCACCGGACGCAGGCAAACGTAGAGATCCAGCATCTGGCGCAGAGCCACGTTCAGAGAACGCATTCCGCCACCGATGGGGGTGGTCAGCGGGCCTTTAATAGAGACAACAAATTCTTTGACCGCTGCCAAGGTCTCTTCAGGCAACCAGACATCGCCGCCGTAGAGGTTATTGGCCTTTTCACCGGCAAAAATCTCCATCCAAGCCAAGGAACGTTCGCCGCCGTAGGCTTTCTCCACTGCCGTATCGAGCACCTTTTTCATCACCGGAGTGATGTCAACGCCGATGCCGTCGCCTTCAATGAAGGGAATCACCGGACAGTTAGGAACCGTCAAGCTGTTGTCTGCGTTTACTGTAATGGTCTCCCCAACGGAAGGAACTTGAATCTTATCGTATGCCATGAAACTGCCTCGTAGTGATCGTTAGGGCGCGATTATACGGAGCTTGGCGGCGCTGCGCCATCGGCCATTCTTTTCATCCCAAAACAAACCTACACCCCGCACCACTGGCGCTCACAAGGCACGCCGTCGTTATTGCCGTCGATGGTGGTATTCGGGCAGTTATTCAGATAGAAGGTGGCCTCGGCACAAGAGGTCATCTCTGAGCAGGTGGTTTTCCCCTGACAACCGTAGATGAAAAATTCATACAAATTTTTCATCATCGCCGTGCTCACAAAATGCTTACCACTCACGCTGCCACAGGCGCTGTTATCGCTCTGGTAAACACTCTGTAACCCCGCGCTGTCGGTGATCGTGGCGGTGTAAGTGGTTCCATCGGTGATGCAGCTCAAGTTAAACGTGGTCTCCTGCATTTTTGCCAAGTGCGCCGCCGCTTCGGTGCTGAGCATGGCACGGTCGTAATCAAACACCGCACTGGGAGCCAACGCATTACCCCTGTTTTGACGCATCACCACCTTCTGGCTGCTGGCGCTCCAAATGGGATCACCGCAGTTAAGACAGACCGCCTCATTGGGTTCACTGCACGCACTCAAAACAAAGGCGACGGGGATAAAAAAGCACAACGGCATGACTCTATTCATAACAACTTTCTCGGTAAAAATTAAGATTGATCGGCTTTAGGCGGTGTAATGCCAAAATGCTGATACGTATTGGCCGTAACCATCCGCCCTCTTGGGGTTCGCATCAAAAACCCCTGCTGAATCAAATAAGGTTCAATCACATCTTCGATGGTGCCGCTCTCCTCGCCGATGGCGGCGGCAATGTTATCCAGCCCCACCGGTCCACCATCAAACTTCTCCATCATGGCGTAGAGCAGCTTGTGATCCATGCCATCGAGACCGTGTGAATCGACGCTCAACATATTCAACGCCTGATCAGCGACCGCTTTATTCACCGCCCCATCGGCCCCTCACCTGCGCGTAATCCCGCACTCGGCGCAGCAGACGATTAGCAATGCGCGGAGTACCTCTGGCACGACGTGCCACTTCCAGCGCCCCCTCTTCATCCATTGGCACACCGAGAATCTCCGCCGAACGCCGCACAATGGAACTCAACTCCGCCACACTGTAAAACTCCAACCGCTGCACGATGCCAAAGCGATCCCGCAACGGCGAGGTGAGCAAACCCGCTCGCGTGGTCGCCCCCACCAGCGTAAACGGCGGCAGATCGAGCTTAATCGAACGCGCCGCAGGCCCTTCACCAATCATAATATCGAGCTGATAATCCTCCAGCGCCGGATAAAGCACCTCCTCCACGGTGGGAGAGAGGCGATGAATCTCATCAATAAAGAGCACGTCGTGCTCTTCCAAATTGGTCAACAGTGCCGCCACATCCCCCGGCCGCTCCAACACCGGCCCCGAGGTGTGACGAATATTGACCTCCATCTCATTGGCAATGATGTTCGCCAAAGTCGTTTTACCCAGACCCGGCGGGCCAAAGATCAACACATGATCCAAGGCCTCACTGCGCCCACGCGCCGCTTCGATAAAAATCCCCAACTGCTCATGCACCGCCGGTTGGCCAATGTAATCCACCAAACGTTTCGGGCGAATGGCGCGATCTTGCTCCTCAGACTCCTGCGCCTGACCGCTGATGATGCGTTCTTCGTTCATCTCAATTCCTTAACCCAACGACGCTTTCAAGGCTTGGCGAATGATCTCTTCGGTGGTCAAACCCTTCGAAGCCAATTTTTTCACCATCTTCTCCGCCTCCGTGGCTTTGTAGCCCAAACCCAACAACGCACTGACCGCCTGCTCAGCCGCGCTCTCTGCGGGGCGATTGAGCACCGCGCCTCCCTCTTGCAGCAAGGTCACGTCTTTTAGCTCTTTATCCAGCCGGTCGCGCATCTCCACAATCAACCGCTCAGCGGTCTTTTTGCCGATGCCCGGCAGGCGCACCAAACTTTTCACATCCCCTTGGCGAATGCAGCGCGCAAACTCCTCACTGCTGCTGCCGGACAAAATCGCTAAACCCAATTTCGCCCCCACACCGCTGGTCTTGATCAAAGCACGAAACAGACGGCGCTCGCCTTCGGTAGCAAAACCGTACAACAACTGCGCGTCTTCCCGCACCAGCATGTGAATGTGCAAAATCACCTCGCTGCCCACAACCGGCAACTCGTAGAACGTGGACATGGGCGCTTCCACGGCGTACCCCACACCGCCCACCTCCAACAGCAGTTGTGGTGGATTTTTCTCCAGCAAGGTGCCTCTTAAACGAGCGATCATCTCCATCTCCTACTGCGGCGTTTGCGGGTTGGAACGTGCAGCGGACGGTTGCGACTGTGAGCGTGACAAATCGCCACCCCCAACGCATCCGCCGCATCCTCTTGTAGAGGTGGCTCAAGGTTCAGCAACAGACCCACCATGTGCTGCATCTGCGCCTTGTCGGCAGCCCCGCTGCCCACCACCGCCAGCTTGACCATTTTGGGGGTGTACTCAAACACCGGCAAGCCAGCAGACACCCCGGCACAAATGGCCGCACCACGGGCTTGCCCCAATTTGAGTGCCGACATGGCGTTGTTGCTGACAAACACCTGTTCCACCGCCATTTCGTCCGGCTGCCACTGTTGAATTAATTCAGTGAGCAATTGGAAAATCTTGCCCAAACGCGGCGGCAATTCACCGCTGCCCAAGGCAAGGTGACCGTGAGCCAGATGCTGGCTCTTAACCCCATCGCTCTCTAAAAAACCGTAGCCGGTTTTCACCGAACCTGGATCAATGCCGAGAATGCGAACGGGCTTGCGAGGTTCAAAGGGCATTTAAGCCTGCATCGCCTCATCGGGAATATTGGCGTTGCTGTAGACGTTCTGCACATCGTCCAGATCTTCCAACACATCCAACATGCGCAGCATCTTAATCCCTTGCTCCAGATCAAGATCCACTTCCGTAGCCGCTTTCATGGTCACATCGCTGTTGTCCGGCTCAAAACCGGCAGCGATCATCGCCTCTTTGACGTTGACAAACTCATCGGCGCTGGTAAGCACATCAATGGAGCCGTCATCGTGGCTCTCCACATCGTCGGCACCGGCTTCCAGAGCCGCTTCCATGATGGCGTCCTCATCTTGACCGGGCGCGTAGCTGAGAATACCCAGTTTGGTGAAAATGTACGCCACCGAACCTTCCGTACCCATATTGCCACCGTATTTATTGAAGGCGTGACGCACCTCAGCCACGCTGCGATTGCGGTTGTCCGTCATGCAGTCCACCATAATCGCCACCCCGTTCGGGCCATAACCTTCATAACGAATCTCATCGTAAACCACATCTTCCAACTCACCGGCACCGCGCTTGACCGCACGATCAATGGTGTCTTTGGACATGTTCGAGCCGAGGGCTTTGTCCACCGCCAAACGCAAACGCGGATTGGAACTCATATCGGAACCGCCCATGCGCGAAGCAACGGTGATTTCACGAATGAATTTAGTGAAAATTTTGCCACGCTTAGCGTCTTGCGCGCCTTTACGGTGCTGGATATTTGCCCACTTACTGTGTCCGGCCATGATTAACCTCGTCTGTTTTCGAAGTGCTGTAAAAAGTGGGGGCGATTTTAGCATTACCGCTCACTGGCGGGTATGTTTGGAGGAAATGAAAATAAGTGCTTGACCTGTGGCTGGAAGTCGCTAAAATGCCGCGCTCCAACGATCAACTTACATTCTTGTTTGTTTGATCATCTTACTGCTGGAGCGGTAGTTCAGTTGGTTAGAATACCGGCCTGTCACGCCGGGGGTCGCGGGTTCGAGTCCCGTCCGCTCCGCCATTTTTATTGTCGCGTTCTGCGATAAAGCATCAGAAATATCATAATCCTGTTTTGGTTTTTTCTCTGCTTAACCATACAAAGCAATGTTTTTTATCTGGGCAAACACCCGCATTCCAACTTTCAGCCGCAAATGCACTTTGGCTTTCCGACTGACCTGAGCAAACAGCGCCGTTCCGGCCAAATCCATCCGCAGTAAAACCATGCCATTGGGTTGATCCAAAAGCGCGATGATGTGTGCCTTGAGCACATTGAGAACCGACGTTTTACCTGGATAGATGAGGCTGATGCTGACGTCACGGGCTTGGATACGCAGCCGCAGAGACTGGCCTATGGCGCTGTTAACCTGAGGAATAAACAGCTCCCCACCAGAAAAAACCACTTTGCTAAGAAGAAAGGTTTCGTCGTGTGAGACCACCCCTACCTCCAACAGCACCCCCGCGCCCTCTCGCTCCGAGACCGCCAGATCCAGACGCGCCAACATATCCGACACATCACCAATTTCGGTCACTCGCCCCTCATCCATGGTCAAGAGACGATCCGCTACATGCACCAATTCCTCCACATCGTGCCCCACATAAAGCACCGGAATTTTTAGATTGGTGTGCAGCGCCTCCAAATAAGGCATCAACAGCGCCTTGCTCTCCAGATCCAAACCGGTCATCGGTTCGTCCATCAACAAAATGTGCGGTTGAATCATCAACGCCCGACCGATCACCACTCGACGTTTCTCTTCTACGGTGAGCTGATGCGGGTAGCGGCGCAAAATGGCACCGATGCCCAATACCTCCACCACACTCTTAAGGGTTTGACGTTTTTGCTCTTCGTTATTGCCCAATGCCACCGAACGGTAACCGTACTCCAAGTTCTCCCGCACCGGCATGTGTGGATGCAAACGTCCTTGACGGTAGATGTAACCCAGTTGACGACGATGCGGCGGGATAAACACCCCCTGTTCGTCGTTTTGCCAACAGGTGCCCTTAAGGCTAAAGAGGCCGTTATTGGCCAATTCCAAACCGGCCATGCAACGCAATAAAGTGGTTTTTCCAGCACCAGAACGGCCAAACAGAGCGGTAATGCCACAGCCAGGCAGCTGAGCATCAACGGAGAGGCGAAAACTGCCTCGTTCTAAATCAAAACGCGCGAGAATATCGTCGGACATGGAACTGATCACAAGCGCAGTAAAAAGCAACGCAGAAGGCGTTTCTAAACAATGAACGGTCGATTAAGAGCACAACATCAGACACTAAAGTCAATCCGACAACAATGGCTTAATTCGCATCACTCAGTGATGCCCAAGCGGATAAAAACCCCTGATCTAACCTGACCTTTTATCCATAAACAGATGACACTCATCATACCCGATCCACAGCAGAAACAGCACCATTCCAGTGCAAATCAGAGAAAAGAGTGCCTATCTAGGAAAACAGCGCGCTTTAAGAGCCTTTAGACCTCCTAATGAGCATGCCGCCAATTTTTATGCAATGGCAGAGCCACCTTATCGGTAACCGAATCACAATGAACAAACTGCTGAGTAGCGCAAATATAAAGGTAATTATGCCCCTTACGCTTTGCCATCTGAGTGGCCAACAAGGCCATATTGATCATCTCAGCGCTGTTATTAAAACCATCATTGATCGCCACCAAACCGCCACTGCAATGGGCTTCATAATGACCACCTTTGGCAATGCGAACACAAATGTCATCAATCAACTGCCCCACCACCAAGCTGGCACTCTCCTCGGAGTTATTCGAGAGCACCAACGCAAACAGCCCCTTGCCAAAATAACTCAAATAATCACTGCTGCGAAAACGGTTCGATAGGGTTTGAGCGGCGGTATTCATAAGTTCCCGTCCACTCACCGCATCAATCGTTTCGCCATGCAGAGCATCAAACTCCAAACTCAAAACCAATAAGTTGTCCGAGAAACCGGCACGGCGAGTACGATGAATTTCATTTTGCAAACAAGACTCAAAATAACGCCGGTTCATCAAGCCCGTCAACTCATCGTAAGCCAAGCGCTGCCAGACCTGATCTTCCAGACCCCGACGCTCTTCTCGTTTGGAAAAAACCACAATGGAACCCATTTCGCTGCCACTCAAACGCAAGGGGCGAATGCTGTAATTCACTTCCAAAATGGCACCGTTGACATCAAAAAAGATTCCGTCCATGTCTTCCACATCCACGCCATGTTCATAAGCGTACTGAATATGGCAGCGTTCAATATGAACAAAACGTTGTAAGCTGTCCGAATGATGAAACAGCTCATGAGCCAACCGCCCCAATAAACTTTCATCCTCAGCGTAACCGAGCATTTTCTTAGCGGTGCGATTGACGAAGGTCAACTCACCGCGCTGATTTACGCCATAAACCCCATCGTGAACCGCACTCAAGATTTCATCCAAACGCTGCCGGTCTTCACGCAAATTTTTCTGCGCCCTCACCACCCGACTGAGGGCATCGAGACGCGCCAACAACAGCTCGCTGGATTCATCTTTGAACATGCACTCCACCGCACCCGCACGCAGGCATTTTTTGATGATGCTATCGGAATAAGTGCCAGTCAAAATGGTGCAGATGGTGCGCTGGCTGCGGTCGTCGGTCATAATTTTTCGACAGACATCATCACCGGTCTCATCCACCAAGTAAAAATCGATCACCGCAATATCAAAGGTACCGCTCTGTGCTCGACTCAAAGCATCATCGCCCGTAGCACAGACCTCAACTCGATACCCTTGCAAGGTCAACAGCTTACGCAGTGACACCCGCACACTGGGAGAATCATCCACCACCAAAATACGAATGTCGTCGTTAGCAAATTTCGTACTGAAACGATCCCGTTTCACATCGCTCTGGCCATCCAGCAGCCCATCCAGCAGACGAATCAACTGGGCGTGATTTTCCCACAAAACAAAGGTGGTATTGGGACGTTGCGCCACCCAAGCACGGGCATCGGAACGCACCTCTTGGCTCAAAACAATCACCGGTAGATCGCGGTGTTCGGGCGACTCAAAAGCGGTCAACAATTCATCGGAAGCGTCGGTAGGATAGAGCGGCCAGTCAATAATAATGGCCTGAGGGATTTTTTCGGAATCAATCGGCAGCGCCTCAAACTGGCTCTGCGCCTCTTCAAAGCTGCTCAAACAGTCGGCTTTATAATCGGAAACACGGAAATCATTCTCTAACAAATAGAGCATGGTGAGCGACGGCTCCACAATCATAATCCGTGATTTCATCAATACGCCCCCAACCTAAATCGCAGCCAATAGAAGTAAAGAGTAAGGATTACTTCCACAAACTGCAAATAAAAATCGCTCAAACAAGCCAAGCAGCCAAACAGTGCCGACAGTCTAGCAATACAAACCGACTATTTTCCCAACCAGCCTCCACCACAGTTGAACCCTCTAAGCCGCTTGAATGCGCCGTTCAATGTAGGCCAACGCCATCTCAATGCGCGCCAACGTACGCTCACGCCCCAGCAACTCCAGAGTAATATCAATCGGCGGTGAAATGCCCTTACCGGCCACCGCCACCCGCAGTGGTTGCGCCACCTTACCCAGTTTTAATTCCAACTGCTCCGCCACCGCCATCACCGCCTCATGCAGCGGCTCCGCCTGCCACTCAGACAACTCGCTTAAAACCTGTTTCAAACGCTGCAAAGGCGCTTGAGCGGCGGCCTTAAAGTTCTTTTTCGCCGCTTTTTCTTCAAATTCGCTGAAATCAACGTAGAAAAACAGACTGTTATCCGCCATTTCCACCATTGTTTTAGCGCGTTCACGCTGCGCTTCCACCACCTTGGCCAACTCCGGTCCTTGCGAGCAATCACAATCCAGCTTAGCCAGATAGGTTTTTAGCACCCCGCCCAGATACTCTGGATCGGAGGTTTTGATGTAGTGCTGATTGAGCCACAACAGTTTGTCAGGATTAAAGGTCGAAGCCGCGACGTTGACGTCTTTCAGATCAAACAGCTCGGTCATTTCAGCACGAGAGAAAATCTCCTGATCGCCGTGCGACCAACCCAAGCGCATCAAATAATTCAGCAGCGCTTCGGGCAGAAACCCCTCCTCAAAATACTGCATCACACTCACCGCACCGTGGCGTTTGGAGAGGCGCTTGCCATCTTCACCCAAAATCATCGGCACATGAGCGTAGTGCGGCAACGACGCGCCCATTGCTTTGAGAATATTGATCTGACGCGGGGTGTTGTTCAGATGATCGTCACCGCGAATCACATGGCTGATCTGCATATCAAAATCATCCACCACCACGGTTAAATTGTAGGTTGGTGTACCATCAGAGCGGGCAATGATCAGATCATCCAACTCGCAGTTGTTCACCACCACCCGACCTTTGATCAGATCGTCGATCACCACACTGCCCTCTTGCGGGTTTTTAAAACGGATCACGGGCGAGACATCCGCAGGCGGCTGAGCCACACCGGCACGACAGCAGCCGTCGTAACGGGGCTTTTCTTTATTCGCCATTTGGGCTGCTCGCACCTCATTAAGGCGCTCTTTGGAGCAGTAACAGGGGTAAGCGTGGCCATCGGCAACCAAGGTATCAATCACCTCTTTGTAACGATCAAACCGCTGGGTCTGATAAAAAGGCCCTTCGTCGTGCGCCAGATCCAGCCAACCCATGCCATCTAAAATCGCCTGCACCGACGCTTCGGTGGAGCGTTCCCGATCCGTATCTTCGATGCGCAAAACAAATTCGCCCCCCATTTTTTTGGCGTACAACCAAGAAAAAAGCGCGGTGCGAGCGCCGCCAATGTGCAAATATCCGGTGGGGCTGGGAGCAAAACGGGTTCTGACGTTCATATAAGGCCTATCTTAAGATCAACCGGCGGGAGAAGCCCCACCGAAAAAAGGAGGGCATTCTAACAAAGGCCACGCCCCTTGGGGGAAATTCAAATCAGCTCTAAGGCCGCTTTTGGTTCGGGCAACACATACCCCTCATCCAACAGACGAGCAACATCTTCCGCCTCATCCACATCCCAACGGCTCGGCAAGGCCAGCCAATCCCAACGCAAACGGCGCAGACGCTGCACAGTCTGGGCGTAAACGTGCTCACTGCCCCAGTCAATGTTCACAAACAAAGAGTGATGATAACGAGACAGGCCGATCAAAGCGTAACCGCCGTCCTCAGCCGGAATGATCACCGCATCCCGTCCCGCAGCCAGCTCAGACATGACACGATGCAAATCATCAGCAGTGATCGAAGGACAATCACTGCCCAGCAACAACACATAAGGCGAACGCAACAGCGTACGACGCAAGGCATCGCCCATACGCTCACCCAGATCACGCCCACGCTGAAAACAGCGATTAAATTTAAACTCACGTTGGCAGGTTTGCCAAAACGCATCGGCGCGTTCACCCGCTTGCCACACCTGAAGCGATGCCAAATTTGCCTGCTGCACAGTCTGCAAGCTTCGCCACAGCAGACGCACATGCAGCTGCGCTGCACCGCGCACCCCAAGGGAGAGAATCAGACGGGTTTTCACCACCCCAGGCTGGGGTGATTTCGCGAACAACAAAATTTTTGCGTTGGGAAAAGAAACCACCTACAAGACGCTGTAACGGTGTGCCAAACGACTCGGTGCAGCCCCAAAAAAGTAGCGTAGGCGCAGTGACCACATCAAAAATACGGTGCGCCAGATGCCGTTTTTCTCCCAACGACGACTGGAGGTGGTCAAGGTCGCCGACACACACTTAGGCCAAGAAAGACGCTTTAACGAACGACTCAAAGCGATGTCTTCCATCAGCGGCAGATCAGCAAAACCGCCCACCTTATCGAAAGCCGAATGCAAGACGAACACACCTTGATCACCGGTGCAGATGCCCGACAGACAAGAACGCAGATTCATCATCCGCTCCACCAAACGCAACGGCCACGCTTTGCCCGACAAGCGCACATTAAATCGCCCCCAGAGCCGATCTTGCAACGCGTGCTGTAACAGCCGATCACACTGTTTTGGCACCAAAGTATCGGCGTGTAAAAACCACAAAATCGCCCCCTCAGCCACCGCTGCACCAGCGTTCATCTGCCGCGCACGGCCCTGATAACCCGACAAAACCCGATCCGCCAACGGCTGCGCCAGCGCCACCGTCTCATCCTGACTCTGAGCGTCCACCACAATCACCTCATGCCCCAAGGCACGCAGCGGTTGCAAACGCTGCAAGGTCTCCACAATCACCTCAGCTTCGTTTAGAGCTGGAATCACCACCGAAATTTTGAACATCTCGCCTCCTCACTCACTCAAGGCACCGCCGCAACTCGATCCTTGCCCAGCGGTGCAACCGTAACAGTGATCTGCTACTTGAATCTCTCGACCATAAAGGTTTTCGCCCTGCAAGTCACTCAGATGCCATTTTTTTTTCTGCGCGTCTCCAATGGACAGATCCAACATCTGGTTAAAATCACAGTCATAAACAAAACCCTGCCAATCCACACTCAATAACGATCGACACATCACCGAGGCCAAATTATTCACCTGATAAGACGCTTTTAGCAGATCCATATACTGTTTGAATTTTCCCTTGGAGATCAACAGGCTACCAAAACGCTGAATCGGTAAATTGGTCAAGGTTAGCAATTGATTAAAACGGATGCCGTATTTCTGCCACAAAAACATTTTATAATCCGCTTCCAAAGCCGCCTGTGGTGGCGGCAACGTCGCTCCCTGAGGATTATAAACCAAGTCCAGTGACAACCCAGAACCGTCGATCCCATAGCCCAACTCATTGAGCTGCTTTAAGCCACGCACACTTTCGGCAAAAACGCCTTTACCACGCTGGGCATCGACGTTTTCTTCTAAATAACAGGGCAGAGAGGCCACCACCTGCACCTGCTGATCCGCCAAAAACTGCGCCAAACCCTCTTGCCTAGGCTGCTCTAACACGGTCAAATTGCAGCGATCAATCACCGTCACCCCCAATTTACGCGCCTCCGTCACCAAATAACAAAAATCAGGATTCAGCTCCGGCGCACCGCCGGTCAGATCCAAAGTCTGAATCTGCTCATCACGCAGATAAGCCAAAACCATATCCATCGTGGTTCGATCCATCAACTCGGTACGATTGGGGCCAGCATTGACGTGGCAGTGCAGACAAGATTGATTGCAGAGATAACCCAAATTAACCTGCAAGGTCTGCAATTGGGCGCGTTTTAAAGGGGGAAATTGGCTTTCAATCAGATGCGGTAAGGTCGCGTGCATATCGCCTGCCTTTTATTATTAATGGGGATACCGTTCGTTGAGACCGAAGAATAATAGAAAAGCTCCGCCAAGGGTGAAAATTTCGCTCTATAATGTGTCACGCTAAAAAATGAAGGTAATTACAATGCAATGTTTTGTCTATAAATCGCTCAAAAAAACAGATATGTACCTCTATCTAAACGAGAAAGAGGGCTTTTCAAGCCTACCCGAGGCCCTTCTCAACTCTATGGGAACTCTGGAATACGTACTGGAATTTGAACTCACTTCTGAACGCAAACTTGGCCGTACCGACCCCAAAGAACTGCTCGCTAACTTAAAAAACAGAGGCTTTCATCTACAGATGCCTGCAACCATTGCTTCGCTGCAAAAAACCCCCAATGACCGACTTAATACGCACCGCTCACACTACTGAGTCGTTGTCTGATCCCGACTCTGCTCCAAGTTTTGATAAAACGCCGTCACATTGGCCTGATGATATTGATCGTAAAGGTGCCACTCACGCCACGCAGGCAAGCTCACCTGAGCCAGAGTTTCAGCCAAATTCAAGCCCACAGAATAAGCACGCATCACCGCGTTTTGAAGACTGTCGAGGTAACGTAAATTTTGCTCTAACATTACAAAGGGTGAACTTTGCGCGCTGCCGTGGCCAGGCACCATCAACTCCACCTCGGCAAACTGCTCTTGCAGCCAATCCAATGTTTGACGACGCAGATCAAGGTTGCCCCGCAACAGATCCGGCACCACTTCGTTCGAAGCCACATCGGACAACCAAAGAATGTCGTCATCCACTTGATGCAGCAGCAAACCACCGCCCGCATAAACCTCATCCAACGCATAGATTTCAAAACTGTGTTCACCCACCTGCACAGTCTCATAACCGTACCGAGGTGTGACAATGCCTCGGGAAAGCGCAACCGACTGCACCCCCCTGCATGTCCTCTGGCAACAATTGACGCCGCTCAGCCAACAGAACATCGCTGTAACTCAGCGCTGGCAACGCTGAAGCTGCCGCAATCACCGTGACCCCAGGCAACTGCGCAATGGCCGAACTGCCCAAACTGTGGCTCGGCTCCAATGAGGTCAAAATAAGATGAGTAATGGGCAGATCCGTCACCGCTGCCACCGTGGCAATCAAACGCCGCCCCAGCATCGGCGTACCCAAGGCGTCGATCAGCACCACCCCTTCGGAAGTCACGACAAAACCGGCGTTGCTGTTAAACCCGCGATTTTTACTGTTGAGGCTGCCCACATTACCAAACAGCAAATAGGTATCACGGCCGATTTCATAATAGGGCAGTGGATCAACCCCCGACGCAGGCTGCAACACCACATTGGGCAAATCAGCACTGTCCACCGCCGATTCGGGTAAAACGTAATGCAGTGCGTTTAATTTCGGCAGCGCATTGGGCAAGGCAGCAACCTCAACTCCAGCGGGAACACTCACAGCAGTAGCAACCGAACCATTCTCCAAGCCAACAGCAAGCGGAGCTTCTTGTACCGTTTGCTCACACGCACTCAGCACAAAACTCAGCACAAGCACAGAACGCAATATCAATGGATGCCCCTTGCCCAACGAAGGTAGTAATTTACAGATAAAAGGTGAACAAGGTATTTGTACGACGATTGCTGCTACGCTGCAACGGACTTTTGCGGCATACTGTCGCCTTGCAGACGATTCTCCGAAAAAGTTCCTGTTTATTGGCACAAAAGATCAAAACCAGCAACAACGCAACTAAAAATCGGTACAAATCCTGCTTGAAATTCTTTTTTTAAGCCGATCAAACTATCGACACACCTACAATGTCAAATTCACGTCACTCAAAAACAGAGCCTCTTCAGCACCCTAAACGCCATCCGACGTCCCTCCCCTTGTCGGCAAAAATGGCGTTGTTTGGTCTGATGCTCGGTGCCTTGGTCTGGCAACTGCTGGCGCTGCTGCAAGAACCCGCACTGCAACAGATTCTGCATAACGAACTCAAACAGCAACTGCAAATCGAAAACAGCACCTCTCGCAGTCAATTTGACCGCTACCTAAAACAGTACCCCAAAATCGTGCAACTGCTGGCCAGACAACAAACGCTGATCCAGTACAGCAGCAAGTTGTTGCCCAGTGGCTCAGTCTCCAGCAGCCCTCGCCCACCCCCTTGGTTGCAACACAGCTCCAGCTGGCACGGCCTGATCCACCCCAGCCACATTGTGCTGCTCGACGCACAACACCGGTTGCGCGAAATTTATCAGCTGCGCAAACAAGCCCTGCCCAGCGAACTGCAACAACCCAACGCAGAATTATTGCAATTAGCAAAAGACCAAAATTACCTCACCACCTTGAGTGACAAACCCTATCTGCTAACCTTGTCGGCAATTAAAAACAAGCAACACACCGTTGCCTATTTACTGCTTCTAGCCCCCCTAGACAGCTCGTTTTTACGTCACTCGCAACACGATTTTCACGGCCGAAAAGCGATTATCGCGCTGCTCAGCGGCTTTCAACAGCAGACGGTTTTTGCCAGCAGTGACCCCGTTCAACTGCCCTTAAATACTCAGCTCAATGAAGCACAAACGCAATTTATGATCACGGGAAAAACCTTTTTCGATTACGGCTCCTCTGATCTAAAACTGCGTTTTTCCACCCTTTTGAGCAAAGACCAGATCAACGCCCTCAACACCAACCTTATCCAACTGACACAAAAACAGTTGTTGATCGCTTCTCTCTGTTTTATCGGCGCGTTTATCGGCCTAATGCTCTACTACGCCACTCGTCTCAAACGCTTAAATCAGCGAGCGCTCAACTTTTCTCAACAACATCTCGGCCTGAAACCAACGGACAAGCCACATCGAGATGAGATGATGCAACTGGAAAAAGGGTTGGAACAGTTAATCCAACAGGTGCTCAAAAACCAACAAAAACTGCAAAAACGTCATTCCATTGAGAAAAAAATAAAACAATTTGAAATCCTGCAAACGGCCACCGAATCCCTCGGTGTCGGTGTCATTCTCACCGGCGATGTAGAGGGTGAAGGCTACGCCATCACCCAACAGATGAAACGCTTTGCCGAAGACTGCGGTGGCATCGCCTTTTTTCTGCAACAGGCCGAGCAACACCAACAAATAGAATGCCTTGATCAACACCTGCAACAGCGTATTTTTAAGCTGCGCTGGTTGTCGCTGGCCAACGAGCAAGAGCGCGTTTTATTGGTACAAGAAGAGACCGAACTGGTGGAAAGCATGGCGATGCTCGAACACCAAGCCCAACACGACAGCCTCACCGGCCTGCCCAATCGCAGCCTGTTTATGCAGCGCTGTCAGCAAACAATGAACGACTGCCACAAACAGCCTCAACACCCGTTTTCATTGATGATGATGGATCTGGATCGTTTCAAAGCGGTCAATGACACACTGGGGCATCACATCGGCGACCAACTGCTGCAACAGGTCAGCCAACGACTCAGCAGCCGTCTGCGCAGCAACGACACTCTGGCGCGCCTCGGCGGCGATGAATTCGCCTTGTTGCTGCCCAACACCGACGCACAACAGGCCAAGCAAGTGGCCGAACTGCTGCAACAACAGCTCAAAAAGTCCTTTATCCTCAATCAGCACAGCCTCTCCATCAGCACCAGCATCGGCATCGTCACCTGCCCCGATCACGGTAAAAAAACCCATATCCTAATGCAACGTGCCGATGTGGCCATGTACGCCGCCAAACGCTCGCAAATGGGGTATTGCATTTACGACCCCAGCAAAGACCCCAACAGCGAAGAACGGCTGCAATTGATCAATGAATTAAGCGAAGCCATTGAAGCCGAACAGTTGGAACTCTATTTTCAACCGCAACACGATTGCCAAAGCGGAAAAACCTCCGTCGTTGAAGCCCTGCTGCGCTGGCAACACCCTCGCCACGGCCTGCTGTCACCGGCGCGTTTTTTAACTCTGGCCGAACAAAATTCGCTGATGATCCCCTTAGGAAAAATGGTACTGAAAAAAGCCATTCAACAGTGTGAGCAGTGGAACCAACAAAACCTGCCTATGACCGTCTCCGTCAATCTCTCCGCCCACAGTTTTCAAGACGACGAACTGCTGCCCTACATTACCCAATTGCTCAACAACCACCACGTTGAAGGTCGGCAATTAACTTTGGAGCTGACCGAAAGCAGCCTAATGGACAACCCCAACAAAGCCCGCAGCCTTCTCACCAAACTGGACAATTTAGGAGTGCAATTGGCCATTGATGATTATGGCACCGGCTACTCCTCTTTGGCCTATCTGCAACAGTTGCCCGTCAATGAACTGAAAATCGACCAATCCTTTGTCACCAATATGCACCAAAACAGCGGCGATGAAGTGATCGTCCGCTCCACCATTGATCTGGCACACAACTTGGGCCTAGAAGTGGTCGCTGAAGGCATTGAAAACCAACAGGTTTGGCAGATGTTGCACGAAGCGGGCTGCAACCGCCTACAAGGTTATTTTATCGCCAAACCAATGCCCGCCACCCAAATTCCCGCCTGGATCAAACAACAAAACAGCCCCTTCCACTCTCGCTCTTGTGCCTAATAATCCGGTGATTTACTGGCCTTAATAAAAAATTTGATGTACAACTGTTAATCAAGTGTTTGCAACACAGGTCGCTAAAACAGATCCCTTTATCGGAAACCATCATGCTAAAACACGCCTGCTTCACCCTGCTGCTGCTCACCGGCCTTGCCAACAGCGCACCCGCGCAACACCATTTTGACCACAGCCCGATCAATAACAACAAATCAGCCCAGTGGATCAAGCAAGGCATTCAGTATAAAAAGGACGTACCCAGCGATGTGGATCTGCTGGTCAGCCTCGACCAACAGCAGTACCCCGCTCTAAAAAAACTCATCCAACAATTTGCCCAACAACATCAGCTCAACATTTCCGTCAGCGACGGCACCTGTGGCATTTCTGCGGGTTTGCTCTCCCGAAAACAGGCCGACATTGGCGGCTTCTGTTGTCCACCTGGCGCTGGAGACCGCCTACCTGGATTGCGTTTTCATACCCTTGGCATTGCCGCTTTGGCCATGATCACCCACCCCGACAACCCCACTGACAACGTCAGCTTTGAACAGGCACAAAAACTCTTCAGCGGTGAAATAGAAAGCTGGAATGAACTGCCTAAGATCACCGATGCCCGCAACGTCCAAGCCATCACCCGCCTGCACTGCAAAAAACGCCCAGGGCATTGGAAACTGCTATTGGAAGATGAAAACTTCTTTAGCCCGATGGCGATGGATATGGGTGCCATTCCCGATGTCATTACCCACACCCATCAAACGCCCGGTGCCATAGGCTACGAAACCCTCGACATGGTTCAGCGTTACCAAGGTTCAGAGAAAGTCAAAATACTCAACGTCAACAACAGCAGTCCCCATGATCTGCAAGCCTTGGCATCAGGTCGTTACCCACTCTATCGAACCTACAGCATTACCACTTGGCAAGGTACAGCCCACAACCCCTTGGCCGATAAATTGGTTGCCTACCTGATCCAGCAGCTGGAATCACAAACGATTGAAAAAAATCTGTTAACCCCGAGTAAATTACGCCAAGCGGGCTGGCAATTTAACGGCGATGAGCTGATTTCCGCTCCACCGCCACCCCACAGCAGACATTAACAGAAGGCCAGGGATGGACAACAAACAAAACATATCTTCCAAGCAACACCCCAGATGGCGAGTCTCTCTTCCTATCTGGATCAAAGCAACCCTGCTGACCGCCGCGCTGGGTTTGTTTACTTGGCAACTACTGGAGTGGCAACAAGCACCCCGTCTACAAATCATTTTAGAACACAGTCTGGAACAACAGCTGGATAAAGAACTGCAAACCGCTCGCAACCAATTTGACCACTACCTCAAACGTCATCAACAACTCACCGACCTTTTTGCGCTCAATCTAAATCTCAAACAGCACCTTAAATCTCTCGCCTCATCGCCCAGCGACGAAAAAATTCAAACCCACCGCCGCCCTCCGGCTTGGCTACCCAAAATATCCAGTTGGCGCGGCCTAGTTCACCCCAGCCACATCTTACTGTTTGACAAAAATCAACTGCGCGAACTCTACAAGCTCAGAAAAAAGCCGTTACCGCCCCCCTTAATCAACCCCGAACCCAACCTTTTACAACAAGCCGAAGGCGGTTATTTTACGGTTCTGGAAGAGCAACCCTATCTGCTAAACCTGAAAAACACCCATGATTCAAAAGGTCATCTATTGGGCAGAATCATGCTGCTCACGCCGCTAGACAGCCAGTTTTTACAACATTCACAACGGGATTTAAGAAGCCGTGAGGTCATCACTGCTCTGTTCAGCGAACAGGCTGGCGAACAACGAATCTTCACCAGCAGCGCGCCTGAAACCATTCCTGCTCACACCTCCCTGCACTCGCTGGAGAAAACCCATCTGATCAGCGGTAAAAGTTTCTTTGACTACGGCAACTCGGAACTCAAACTGCGTTTTTCCACCTTATTGGCAAAAACCCGCTTGGTAGAGCTAAATCACAATGTCACCAAACTGGAGCGGCAGCAACGCCTTATTGCCGCCTCCACCTTTATCACCGTTTTTCTCTTGATGGTGCTCTACTACTCATTTCGCCTACGTCTGTTGAATAAAAACACCCTGCTGTTTTGTCAGCACCACCTCTACATGGACGCGCCTGCTAGCAACAAAAAGGATGAGATGGTTCGATTAGAGGAGAACTTTGAACACCTAATGCAACAAGTCATTCAGAGCCGCATTCACGATCAAAACCGTTATGAAGTAGAAAAAAAAGCCAAACAGTTTCATGTCTTGCAAGCGGCTACCGAAGCGTTGGATATCGGGCTTATTTTGTGTGAACAACCGGAGGAAGGCCAAATTCTCACCCAACGAATGCACGAATTTGTTCAAGAATGTGGTGGCCTCGATCAATTTCTTGACCACCCTCACACCCACCATCAATTGGAATGCATGGATCGCCATTCGCAACAGCGCATCTTTAAAATCCGCTACCTGCCGCTGCCTGACGGCGCTTTGGTGCTGCTGGTACAAGAGATCAGCGAGTTAGTCAAAAACTCTCATCAAGCGCAACACGATGCCCTAACCGGCCTGCCCAACCGCAGCCTGTTTATGGATCGTTGCCAACAAGCGCTGCGCGCCTACCAACGCAACAAAACCCCCTTCAGCCTAATCCAAATGGATCTGAATAAATTCAAAGAGGTCAACGACACCCTAGGCCACCACATCGGCGACCTGCTGCTGCAACAGGTCTCTCAACGTCTGCACCAGCACCTTCGTTCCATCGACACCTTGGCGCGTCTGGGTGGTGATGAATTTGCCCTGCTGCTGCCCGACACCCATGGCAGACAAGCCGAAGAGGTCGCCAAACACCTGCAACAAAAACTGCAAAAACCAATGCAATTGGAAGATCACAGCCTCACCATCGGCATCAGCATGGGCATCACCAGCGCCCCCCACAACGGCGATCAACTGGATAAACTGCTGCAATGCGCCGATGTGGCGATGTACGAAGCCAAACACAATCAACTCGGTTACAAACTCTACGACCCCAAACAAAATCCCGATGACAACGAACGCCACCAGCTCATTAACGAGCTGCGCGAGGCGATTGAGTCGCAAAGTTTAGAGCTGTTGTTCCAACCACAACAAAACCTCAGCAGCGGCCAACACACGGTGATGGAAGCCCTTATTCGCTGGCCACATCCCCGCTTGGGTTTGATGGAACCGAGCGATTTTCTCCCCCTAGCAGAGCAAAACGCGCTGATCATCCCCCTCACCTCATGGGTGCTGGGCAGCGCCATTGAGCAGTGTGGCCAATGGAAAAAAAGTGGCCTAGAGCTAAAAGTAGCGGTCAATCTAACTTCTCACAGCCTGCAAAATGAAAATCTAGCCGCCTTCATTCGCACCCAATTGGCCATTCAAGAGCTGGCAGGAAAACAGTTGATTTTGGAGTTGACAGAAAACATCCTCATGGACAGCTCCCCCCGCGCTCGGCAAATTTTAGATGACCTCGATGAACTGGGGGTGCAACTCTCCATCGACGACTTTGGCACCGGCTACTCCTCCCTCTCTTATCTACAACAGCTCCCAGTGAACGAACTAAAAATCGACAAATCCTTTATTTTAGGGATGCAAAGCAGTGACAACGACGCTTTGACCGTGCATTCAAGCATCTATCTGGCGCACAAATTTGGCTTGAAAGTGGTGGCAGAAGGGGTAGAAGACCCCTGGGTATTAGACAAACTCAAAAAAGCCGGTTGTGATCGAGTGCAAGGCTATTACATTGCCAGACCGATGTCCGCCAACCAAGTAGAAAAATGGATAAAACAACAGACACAAAAAGTAGGGGCGAAAGAGTTTTCGCCCCTTTGAATCAATCCTAAATCAATCCTAAATCAGGGCGAAAGATGTTTCGCCCCTACAGATCCGTCTAGGATTTGCTCAAGGTCATCAACATGCCGTTCAAACGCTGCACAAAACCAGCAGGGTCTTTCAAGCTGCCGCCTTCCGCCAACACCGCCTGATCCAGCAACAGAGAAGCCCACTCACCAAACTGCGCCTCATCACTTTCAGAGTTCATCCGTTCCAACACCGGATGAGTTGGGTTGATCTCCAGCGTCGGTTTGCTGTCGGGCAGATCGTGTCCCGCCTGCTTCATCAACTGCTGCATGTGCAGCGCCATGTCCTGCTCTTTCAGCACCAAACAAGAGGGCGAGGTGGTCAAACGGTGGGAGACCTTAACCTCTTCCACTTGATCGCCCAGCGCCGTTGTAATGCGTTCCAACAAATCCTTGGCGCGCTCTTCCGTCGCTTCTTGAACCTCCTTATCCGCTGGGGTTTCAATCTCATCCAGATCCAGAGCGCCCTTGGCCACCGAGACCAATTTTTTACCCGCGTACTCTTGAATGAAGGACATCATCCACTCATCCACACGGTCGGACATCAACAGCACTTCGATCTCTTTTTTGCGCAGCAGCTCCAGATGAGGGCTGTTTTTCGCAGCGGCAAAACTGTCGGCAGTGATGTAGTAGACCTTCTCTTGACCCTCTTTCATCCGCTCAATGTAGGCATCCAGACTGACGCTCTGTTTTTCTGCATCGTCTTTGGTTGAGGAGAAACGCAACAGAGAAGCAATCTCTTCACGGTTGGCAAAATCTTCCCCCGGGCCTTCTTTGATCACCTGACCAAATTGATCCCAGAAACTCTGGTACAACTCAGGCTCTTTTTTGGCGGTTTTTTTCAACATTCCCAACACCTTTTTCACCGAACCGGTGCGGATGCTGTCGATCACTTTGTTGCTCTGTAAAATCTCACGCGAGACGTTCAGCGGCAGATCACTGGAATCCACCAGCCCGCGCACAAAACGCAAATAACGCGGCATCAATTTATCCGCATCGTCCATAATGAAAACGCGCTGCACAAACAACTTGATGCCGTTGGTGGTGTCCCGCTCCCACAGATCAAACGGCGCTTTGGAAGGAATGTAAAGCAGAGAGGTGTACTCCAACTTGCCTTCAACGCGGCTGTGACTCCACAACAACGGCTCTTCAAAATCGTGACTGACGTGTTTGTAAAACGCCTTGTACTCGTCATCACTGATCTCATTTTTACTCCGCGTCCAAAGAGCAGAAGCGTCATTGATGGTTTCGTCTTTTGGCTCTTCTGCTTCTTCACCTTCCGCAGCGAGCGCAGGCTCAGAAAGCATCACCACTGGGAACGTAATGTGATCGGAGTACTTTTTAATGATCGAACGCAAACGCCAACCGTCAGCAAATTCACTGCTCTCTTCGCGTAGATGCAGCACCACTTCGGTGCCACGACTGTCGCGCTCCACAGCCTCTAAGGTGTATTCACCATTGCCGGTGGAGTCCCAGCAGACCGCCTCTGTTGTGCCTGCACGGCGAGTGGTCAAGGTGACCCGATCCGCCACCACAAAAGCGGAGTAGAAACCAACCCCAAATTGGCCGATCATATTGGCGTCTTTGGCTTGATCACCACTGAGGGATTCCAAAAATTTCTGCGTACCTGAGTTGGCAATGGTGCCGATGTTGGCGATCACTTCGTCGCGGCTCATGCCGATGCCGTTGTCGCTTAAAGTGACCGTATTGGCCTCTTTGTCAAAAGCAATGCGAATCTTCAGTTCCGAATCGCTTTCCATCAACGCCCCGTCCGTCAGCGCTTCAAAACGCAGCTTGTCACAGGCATCGGAGGCGTTAGAGATCAGCTCACGCAGAAAAATCTCTTGATTGGAGTAAAGCGAGTGAATCATCAACTTCAACAGTTGGTTCACCTCGGTCTGAAACTTATGGGTCTCTTTGGCAGGGGTTGCGGTACTCATTTTTTGGCAAAGCTCCTAAAGTGGTCAAAATATCGTCCTACCTTTAATGGGGCTTTTTGCGACCGTTTCAAGAGGCAACTTAAAATTTGCTCTTACCGCGTCATCAAACCTCGCATCTTTACCAAGCTGGGTCGCGCCACTACCCCCCGTTCCGTAACGATGTAATCCACCAATTCCGCTGGGGTTACATCAAAGGCCGGTGTCCAAGCCTGTGCGCCCTCAGCCGCAATGCGCTTTCCCTCCAGCTCCAACAACTCATCAGCACCGCGCTGCTCAATGGGGATCAAGTCACCTGAGGCAAGCTGCATATCCACCGTGCTGCTCGGTGCCACCACCATCATCTTCACCCCAAAATGCCGCGCCAACACCGCCAAACTCAAGCGTACCGATCTTATTCGCCACATCGCCGTTGGCCGCGATGCGATCCGAACCCACAATCACCCAGCCAATTTTGCCCTGCTGCATCAAACGCGCCGCCGCACCCTCACAGAGCAGCGTCACCGGAATCTGTTCTTGCAGCAATTCCCAAGCGGTCAAACGGGAACCTTGCAACCACGGGCGCGTTTCATCGGCAAACACCTGATCTATTTTGCCACTGGCAAATCCGGCTCGAATCACTCCCAATGCCGTTCCCACCCCACCGGTTGCCAACGCACCGGCATTGCAGTGAGTCAACACCGACGAATCAGCACCCAACAGATCCGCACCCAAACTCGCCATTTTTTGATTAGCGGCAATGTCTTCTTGATGAATCAGGATGGCTTCTGCCTGCAACGCGGCAAAGGGGTCGCCCTCCAAGTTCAACAACACCGATTTCATCCGCTGCAACGCCCAAAAAAGATTAACCGCTGTCGGGCGAGAGTTAGCCAAAAGCTGTAAATCTCGCTGAATCTCAGTTTGCCAATTGTGCGGGTTTTCTGCATAACGCTGACGAGCCGCAATCACCACTCCGTAAGCGGCGGTGATTCCAATGGCAGGCGCACCGCGCACCACCATCTGCCGAATCGCATCAGCGACGGCAGCCACATCATCCAGCTGAAGATAAACCACCAGTTGAGGCAACTGACGTTGATCGAGCAGTTTCAGTTCTTCTTGCTGCCAAACAATGGCAGGCGATGTGTTATCCACAGTGCGCTTCATGCGAAACTCCAATTCAAAGCAAAAAAAAAGAGCGTGCTCCAAAGAACACACCCTTTGCATCAATCACACAATGTTTTATAAAACGTGCTATTGCTGCTCCAAATCCAAACGGTACATCTCATGACACGCAACACAGTTTTGAGTCAATTCAGCCAACTGTTTCAAGGTGTGCGAACCGTCACCCAACTGCTCTGCATCCAGAGCCAGTTGATCAAACTTTCTGTGGGTATCAAAACCCAACTTTTTAAAGCTCAAGGGCAACTTACCCATCAAGCCACCAGGAGCCCCTTGTTGTGCCCCCATACCCACTGTACGCGCCGCTTTGGCCGCTGCCGCCATATCATCTTGACTGACCGCCGTGATGATCTTCTGCACACTGCTCAAAAACGTCCGCATCTCAGACAGCACCAGATCTTTTTCAGCTTGAGTCAGCTGAATCGCAGCACGGCCATCGCTGGCCTCCAACACACTGCCCGATAAGATAAATTTATAAATCAGACCACCGCTCAGCAGCGCCAACAACAAAACCAAACTCCAACACAGTTTACACATGGCTAAACCCTCTCTTTTCTATTTTAAATGAATCATCCGTAACTTGACAAAGCCCAGACGATTTTGGATACTTGGCGCTCATCTTAACCAACTGGTTAGTTAAATGCCACAAAAAAAAGATCAACGCCAACACGCCATTCTTCTTGCGGCCACCGAAGCCTTTAAAGAAAAAGGCTTTGAGGGCGCACGGGTAGATCAAATTGCCGAAGCCGCTGGAGTCAATAAAGCCACCCTCTATTATCGCATCGGCGATAAAGCCGCACTCTACGCAGCGGTGCTTGATTTTATCCTGCGTGATGCCGCAGACGCCATCGAAAATGGCGCTGCAAACAACAACTCGCCAGAAGAAAAACTCAAACAGTACGTCATGACATTGGCCGACACCTGTCAACAATTTGCCCCCATTATGTTACGCGAATTGGCCGCTGGCGGTAAAACCATTCCTGATTTGGCACTCAGCCATATGGGACGAATCGTTGATAGCCTGCGTCTGCTGCTGCAACAAGGCGTTGAAAGCGGTGATTTTCGACCCACCAACCCCTTTATTATCCACATGATGGTCATCGGAGGTTTAAGCATCTACGCCAGCAACCAACCCCTGCGCCAACGCAGCGCCGAGCAGCATCCAGATGAGCATCACCCCGAATACTTCATCACTCAACAGCAGGCCGCTGAAGAGATCTACGGACATATTTTAACCTCACTGAGTCAGCCCTCAGCACGCGGAGAAACTTCATGAACAACACGTTTCGACAACAAATCGAACACGGCTTTGAAAGCCTTGGCCATCTCATCGCCCTGCACCGCTGGAAAACCCTTTTTATCCTATTGGCCTTGACCGCCAGCCTGCTTTCACAGCTGCCCCGCCTGACGATGGACACCTCCACTGAAGGTTTTTTACACGCCGAAGACCCCGTATTGCTCGACTACAACACCTTTCGGGATCAATTTGGCCGCGATGAAATGATCTTTATCGCCATCCAAAGCAAGGGAGATCTGTTCCAGCAGCCTTTTTTGAAAAAGCTCAAACGGCTGCACGACGAACTAAAAGAGGGCGTGCCTCATCTTGACGACATCACCAGCCTGATCAACGCCCGCAATACACGCGGCGAAAACAACACCCTCATCGTGGAAGATCTGCTCGAAAATTGGCCACAAAACACGGCGCAGTTGAACGCCATCAAACAGCGCGCCATGCAGAGCCAAACCTACAAGAATTTTCTGCTCTCCGAAAAAGGCGACATCACCGCCATCGCCCTCAAAACCAACGCCTACAGCGATGAAGGCGAAGATCAAATGGATCTTCTGGCTGGTTTTGACGATGAAGCCAGTGACACCGAGCAAGAACGAGCGTTTCTCACCGACGCTGAAAACAGCGAATTGGTCAACGCCGTTCGCGAGATCAGCAACCGCTATCAAGGTGATGATTTTAAAATCTATCTGGCCGGTTCACCGGTGGTCAGTAACGATCTCAAGCGAGACATGCAAAGCAATATGAAACGCTTTATGGGTTTGGCTTTTTTAACCATCGCCCTGATTCTCCTGCTGCTGTTTCGCCGCATCTCTGGCGTCGTGCTGCCGATGTTGACGGTTTTTTTGTCCCTCGGCTCCACACTGGGTCTGATGGCGCTGTTGCAGATTCCCTTTAAACTGCCCACCCAGATTATGCCTTCGTTCCTGTTGGCCGTTGGTGTCGGTGCATCAGTACACGTCTTATCGATCTTTTTCCGCCGTCTGCAATATCACCACGATCAATCCCCAGCGCAAGACAAAACAGCAGCACGACAACAAAAAGCCCAGGCCATTGCCGATACGCTGGGACATTCAGGGCTGCCCATCGCCATGACTTCTCTCACCACCGCCGCCGGTTTAGCCTCATTTTCTGGTGCGGAAGTGGCTCCCATCAGTGATCTAGGCATCATTGCCTCTTTGGGCGTTCTGGTCTCGCTGCTCTTCAGCTTAACTCTGCTGCCTGCGCTGTTGGCACTGCTGCCGATCAAAGCCAAAAAAAGCAGCTCCTCGCAACAACGTCACCAGCGCATGGATCAACTCTTAACCGGCATTGCTCACTTTTCCGTGCAACGCTCCCGTCTGGTGCTGATCATCAGCGCCACCCTGATTACCATCGGCCTGCTTGGTGCGGCGCAGATGCGCTTCTCACACAAACCCTATGAATGGTTTCCCAAAGAAGACCCCATTCGTCAAGCAACGGACTTTCTAAACACTGAAATGCGCGGTGCCAGCTCGGTTGAAATCATCGTCGATACCCAAGAAGAGAACGGCCTCTATGATCCTCAACGGATGGCAAGCTTAGAACGACTTGGCAAAGAACTGGAGCAAATTGATCAAGGCGAGCTGTTTATCGGTAAAACCTCCTCACTGGCGGACATCCTGAAAGAGACCAACCGTGCCTTAAACGAGAATCAACAGAGCGCGTACCGTATCCCCGAAGATCGCCAACTGATCGCCCAAGAACTGCTGCTGTTTGAAAACAGCGGCTCTGATGATCTGGAAGATTTTGTTGACTCACAATTCAGCAAAGCGCGATTGACCGCCAAAATGCCGTGGGTAGACAGCGTACTCTACGGTGATTTTCTCGACGATCTACGCCAACGCTTCCAAAGCGCCTTTGGTGATGACGTTAACATCACCATTACCGGCCTCACCGCCCTGCTCGGACGCACCATGCACGCCACCATCGTCAGTATGACGGAAAGTTATTTAATCGCGTTTGCAGTGATAACCCTGATGATGATTCTGTTAATTGGTGATGTAAAACTGGGCTTGATCAGCATGATCCCAAATCTGACACCGATTATCTTAACCCTCGGCCTGATGGGCTGGTTTGATCTGCCGATGGATCTGTTTACGATTTTGATTGGCTCGATTGCCATTGGTTTGGCGGTGGACGACACCATTCACTTTATGCACAACTACCGTCGCTACCACCAAGGGGATACCGATGTGCAAACGGCAGTAACGCAGACTCTGTTAGGCGCAGGTCGAGCCATGCTGGTCACCACCTTGGTGCTGGCCAGTGGCTTTTTCCTCTACATGTTTTCCGATTTAAGCAATCTGTTTAACTTCGGCCTGTTGACCGGCTTCACCATCATTATGGCGCTGCTGGCCGATTTTTTCCTCGCCCCAGCCCTGATGGCAGAGCTGCACAAACGACGTTAAGTTAAGCCTTCAAGAAGGGAGCCTTGCGCTTCCTTCACTTGACTCAATCCTTTAAACCTTCCGCATTCAGATAATTCATATACTCATCCAGACTCATGCGATTATCAATATCACTGTCATAATCTCGAAACACTCGATCCAAAGTACGATTTTCACGCGCCTCATCGACAGAGAGATAACCGTCCCGATTTTCATCCAAATCGTTAAACACGGCCACAAAGTCCTCAGCAAACAACGCCCCACTGGCCACCATTAACATCATCCCCAAGACTCTTTTTTTCATTATCGCGCCCTTTGATTTACAGAATAGAAACTGGAGATTGTAGAGTAGAGCGACCAAAGAGGCGGTGAAGTACATCACTGATTGAACTGAAAAACTAAAAAGCCCGTGGGGTTCCGATCACCTCAATCAACACGAGAAAACCCTCCAACTCCAAGGGCAACTGCTGGCGCAGCTCTTCAGAATCCTGTTGGATGCCAATCACAATCACCTCTTGCTGCTGATGCAGGCCAATACCAACAGAAGCTACTCCCAGTATGGAAAGCAACCTCTGTTGATGTTTCTGTTTTGCAGCAGCAATACTCATGGGCGGCTCCGAATCAAAAAACCAAAGTGACATGGAGACACTTACAGCGAGAGATTTAACAGAGTGAAGACATTTTGAATCCGATTCATAATCGTACTGCTGCCACTGCCTGCAAACAGCAAGCCCACCAGCTCTTTTTGATCGCTTAAAATCGCTGAACCGCTGTCACCACCTTGACTCATCGGGCCGGCCAAAAGTTGATCGCTAAAGGTCGCGGTTTGCGAACCGTATTGCACATTCACCGTCACATCAATTTGCTTAATCACATCCTGCGTGTGCCCCGTGGTACGGCCGCTTTTTTGCACCGCCATGCCCAACACACCCTCAGCGGTGCCATTAATAGCACCGATCTGAAAAATATCCGCCGTCACATCGTCTGGATTCAAAGGTCGAGCAATGGCCGCATCCACCAAATTATCCACCGCACGAGTGGTAATCACCTGCATCCGTGCATGACTGCCCAGCAAACCCGAGGTCACATTAAACACAGCTCCTGCCGCATTGGCCAGCTTACAACTGCTGCCACCGCCTGGAAAGACAATGGGGATAAAGTCCTCCAATATAGCGATCTGATCGTTGTTCAACGTACCGCCGTCAATCGGACCGGGCTGCAAAATAGCGTCACCCACTTGTGCCGCATTGCTGTTGGCCAACACATGATTATTGGAGAGCATAAACAACTCACTGCCCCGCCGAACCAAACAACCAAACGTACCAGCGGTAATTTCATAATGACCGACACTGACACCCCCAGGAGCCGGTCGAAAACGCTCAGTTGGCAACGCCAACGCACGAAAACGACCACTTTGCACCACATCGGTCTGCACGCCATTCATCTCTGCGGGAATTTGATCTTTTGCAGAGAGGTCGCTCTTACTGAGCTTACGTTCTACTGAACAGACCAGCGAAAACTCCGAACTCACCTGACCATTAACAACCTTGTAACCCACCCCCGTTGCCAGCACATTTTTTTGTGCCAGTAGACGTGGAGCAACCTCTTTTAACAATGCGCGTGTTGCCTGCATTTCAGCCATAACAGACTCCTTGAAGATAAGATAATGGTGACAGGTCTTTAACAACTAACC
The DNA here is from genome assembly GCA_030949385.1 of Gammaproteobacteria bacterium. Classification (NCBI taxonomy): domain Bacteria; kingdom Pseudomonadati; phylum Pseudomonadota; class Gammaproteobacteria; species Gammaproteobacteria bacterium. Next base: position 292,134 of record JAUZSP010000001.1, read on the forward strand.
CCTACTGAGCATAGCACACAGCTTTTAGATCGCTAAAAGACTAACCCTCACCTTCTCTACGCAGATGCCACAAGCTGGCGATATCACTGCGCCACGAGCGCAAAACCAGCGTAATCGCCGCCTCTTCCAATTCAGCCAAAACAAAAAACACCACCGCCAGATGAAACGGCCACACCACCTCAAAAGCCACCATCACAAACACACTGCTGCTAATCAAAGCCGCAGACGCTTTAGCCCCCCAAGTGTGATAGCTCAAAATAAACCGCTGAAATTTCACCACCCCAACCAAACGGGGTAAAAAATAGCTAACACCGATCACAGTAATAAAAAAGGCTTCTCGCTCAATCACTTCCGGCCACAACAACCAAACTCCTATGGTCATCACCCAGTAGGTAGCAAAATCACCCCAACTGTCCAGGCGAGCACCAAACTCGGTCACTTGATTTAATAAACGCGCTAAAAAACCATCTAAAAGATCGCTCAATAACGCCACTCCCAATAAAACGATAAAAGGCTGAGCCGAACCACGCCAAGCAAAATAGAGCATCACCGGTGCCAGTAAAAGACGCAGAGCGCTGAGTGAGTTAGGAATATTAAACATCTGATTACAACCGTCCATTAACAACTTAGAGACTTAAAACAACATTTTCCACTAAAATGAATCATTTTTTTAACCCTATTATCAGGGATAAACGCCTAAAAAACCCTAAATTGTTGGGCTTAAAAATTGCTTTCCCAATGTTAACCTGTTTAATATGAGGGAAATTCATAATTACACCCATTTTTAATCATTAAATTCACATTAAGGATCATCATGACCCAATAATGGGAATGATACGGAGTAAAAACGTTCATGGTCAAGAGCACCGAGCGGCGACATCAACGCCGTAAAACCATTGATTTAAACGTCTTTGTAGCCCCTACAGAGACAACACTGCAAAAAGTTGCCGTTCGAGACTTGAGTCTGACCGGCATTAATATCAACCCACCTCAATGTCCGCTGTGCGACAACCAGCTCATCACCCTCTATTTTGATACCCGTACCAACCACTACCCGCAGGAACAGGCTGTGCGGGCACGGGTGGTACACACCAGCAAGGATGCCATCGGTTTGAATTTTGAACATTTTGGTAATGAAGTGATCACGGTACTGCATGAGCTACTCAAGGACGCCAAATATTTTTAGCCTTACGAATGCGTCGGCCAAAGCCCAGAAAACCAACGCCCATCGGGCCATAATTTATTAACAATGCTCTGATAAAGCTCACCATTCCAAGTGGTTTGCAGAAAAAAATCACCACTGGGCGCTGCTGAAAAAAGCATCAAGGTTAACAAAAACAATACAACGGTCTCTTTGATGTATTTAAGACTGACCAATTTCAGTGCCGTACCAAAAGAGCGCTTAAGACGAATGTTGGTCAAATCGACACTGTACAACTCATCCAAAGAGAGATGAACCAAATAACCCATAAAAACAAACGCCCCCGCCAACCAAGATTCCACCTCGCTGCGATGCAACCAATAATCGGCTACACAGGTGAACAACAAAGCAAAAAAACAAGCGGCTAACACACTGTGAAACACCCCTCGATGCACCGTAAGGCGAATAAAAAGCTCAAAAACCGTGTAACGCACCAAGAAATAAACACCGCCCCACAGCAGCAATAACTCCACAATACTGTAACGATCCACCACACTAAATAAGGTAGCAAATGCCGCTGAAACCGCCATCAAATTAAAAAAAAGTCGAATCGGTACCGAGTTATCGGAGTCAATATCTGGCAACAAACCCGCCATCGTTCCCAAGAGAAAATAAGCGGGCAGTACCTGAGCAGAAAGCAAACCGCTGGAAAGTGCCACAACGGTAGCCGAACCACTGACGGCTGCCGCCACCAGCACATGGGTTTTAAAATTTGCCATGAATAAAGTGTAAGACCTTTGAAGTTACCTATTCCTGTTCATAATAACCTAACAAGGTATTAAAATCCTCACAAACCCGCCGGTACTCAACATCAATCGCCTCAATTTGCATCTGCAACTCCACCACTTTATTCTGACGTATCTGCTGCTCCAAAATACGACACCGCTCAGAAAAATCATTGGCTCCCAAACTCAAGCTGCTCGACTTCAAGGTATGCACCGCATGACCCATTTTTTCATAATCCCCCTTCTCCTGAGCCTGATGAAGAGAGGACAACAACTGTTTTGATTCGCTAAAGAAATTATTCAGTAGCTCAACCAATACCAAAGCACCATCAACCATATCCGCACGCAGTGCCTCCAGTGCAGCCACATCCACCGCCCCACAAACGGGCATTCCCACACCGCTGCGATACGGCGTCTGCTCCAACACCACGGACAACTTCGATAAAGAAATCGGTTTGCTTAAATAACCGTCCATACCCAACGACAAACAGCGCTCACGATCCCCTTTTAAAGCGTTGGCGGTCATGGCCACAATACGAGGACGTGACCCCACAGGATAACGACTAATGATTTTCCGAGTCGCCTCCTCTCCGCCCATCATCGGCATCTGCAAATCCATAAAAATCAAATCATAAACGGTGCTCTCCACCGCATTCAGAACCTCCACCCCGTTCGCCACCAGATCCACACGGTCATCGGCGTAACCCAACTGCTCCAGCATCAAAGCCACCACCTGTTGGTTCACCAAATTATCTTCCGCCACCAAAATGTGCAGCCCCAGATCATCCACACTTTTGGCATCAGAACCCACAGCAGACGGCTCAACATTCGGCTGAATGGCTGAAGAAACCCGCACCAGTTCTAACCGAGCCTGCTCCAACAAAGCCTCCATCTTGTTCTTATTTTGCAGCGCAACCTCAGCCTCTTTTTTAGCCACAGTCAAGACGTCTTGAAGTTGTCTGACCTTGCCCCGCAGATTCCAAGCAACCACTCCCCCAACAGCAAGCAACAGCATCAATACGATAACAAAGAACGCTAACCCACTCATTTCAATCCTTAAAATACTAAAAATTCGCTAAGTTGCCCCAATTATTGCTTTTATTCTTAGCAATCCCTTGCCAATAATTACTTCACCCCCCCATAGAAATATAGAAGACAAAAAGCAATAATACGAACCATTATCAACACTATGCTATCCTTCCAAGACGGCTTGTGAACACCGTGAGACATCATGCCCATTCAGACACACCAAATTCACCTTTCTGCTGCGGAGCCACTTCTTTGTATGGCTAAAAAAGCACTCATTATCGACGATGCAGCCCACTTTCGCATTCTGATTCGACAGATGCTGAAAACCTGCCTGCCCGACATGGTCATAGACGAATACGACCCACTGCTTAAAGAAAAACCCGATCACGATTTTCCGTGGGACGATTACGACATATTACTGCTCGACTACAACCTTGGAAAATACAACGGGTTAGAGTGGTATGAAGAATTTTCCGCACTCAAAGGCTTTCCGCCCACCATCATGTTTACCGGCGAAGGCAATGAACTGATTGCCGTCAAAGCCATGCGCACCGGCATCGACGATTACCTACCCAAAAAAGGCATCACCGTCGAAGTCCTAAAAAACAGCATTGATGACACCTTGCAACGGCGGCAAAATCTCAATACCACCAGCACCTTACAACTGTCAACCGATCAAATTCTGGAAGCCAGCCCCGTACTCGCTCACACCCTGCTTTTGCACCCCAAAGCGATTCCAGATTACACCATTTTAGAACGCCTTGGTTCCGGTTCCAGCTCCATTGTTTACTTAGCCCAAGAGGATAAAACACAAAAAAAAGTCGTGCTAAAAGTACTCGACCCCGAACGCGACAACGACCAGAACATGTTGGAGCGCTTTTTGGAAGAACATCGCATCATCTCCACTATTAAAACACCCCACATCGCCACCATCTACAAACAAGGCATTAACGACGATTTTTGTTACATTGCGATGGAGTATTTTCCCAACGGCAGTCTGCGCAGTAAAATAAGTCAGGGGCTAAAAAAAGGCCAGCGTCTCAGCTACCTGACCCAGATGATCAAAGCCCTGCACGCCATCCACAAACACGGCATTATCCACCGCGACATCAAACCCGAAAACGTCATGTTACGCGCCGATGACAGCATTGCTTTGGTGGATTTTGGCATCGCCAAACAGTTGGATGTGGAAAGCGGTCTCACCCGCCAAGGAGAAATCTACGGCACCCCCCACTACATCAGTCCTGAACAGATTTCCGGCGGCAGCACACCCGATGCGCGCAGCGATCTTTACAGCCTCGGGGTGGTACTCTACGAAATGATCTCTGGTCAGCGCCCCTTTCAAGCCGACTCGCTGCCCGCGCTGTTTTATCAACAGACCTGCGTTATGCCACCGTTTCTCAGAGACCCACTAGACCCGATCATCCAAAAGCTGCTGAAAAAAGACCCCGAAGAACGCTTTCAAAATGCCCGCGAATTAATGACCGCCCTCGAAGCACACTGCACACATTAAAGCGTCTGCACGTACTCCAGCAAAGCGATTAAAATACGCTTAGATCGTTCATCGATCGCTCTCTGAAGCAAACCCTCCAGCTCAGATACATAGTCACTCACATCACCCAAACGCTGCCGTCGTAGCTGCTGCCAAGCGGTCTGCTCCTCAGCATTCAAAGTCTGGGGGAAGTTTCGAGCACGGTAACGAAACAACAACTCCGGCAACCGCTCATCTTGAAAGCGATCGGCAAAATCAGCCAGCGCTTCCGGTTCTACCTCACGCAGTTGATCGGACAGAGCACGATCTTGGCGACTCAAAAAACCACCGCCGTACAACGTCAACTCAGGATCATCGTCCCCTTGGCGAGCTTCATACTCTGGCGCGGTGTGTACCTGCTGAATCTTCTGCGCCAAACCCTCAGCGTGCAACAACCGCTGTCGATGCGCCTCACAGGCCGCCAGATCAAGCTGGAGACGCTGTTGCAAGGCAGGGTCTCGCACCACACTGCTGGGCGACAACACAGGACACTTATTCAAATGCACGGTTTTCAGCGCAATGCGCTCAACCCCTTCTGGCAATTGATCTTGGCGGGTAAACAGCCTTTGCTGAATCTGTTCCACAGAAAGGCTTAACAAGGCGGCAGGATCTTGGCGCAGATCAAACACAATCACACCATTATTATTCGTAGGGTGTTTGGCCAACGGCATCACCAAGGTGCTGCACCCGTACGCGGCAGGAAACATGCGCGAGGTGTGCAGCAACATCGGTTTTTGTTGCAGATCTAATAACCGCGCAACACACTGTTTATTGCGTTTTTCCAGCACGTAATCGTACAGTTTGGGCTGTTTTTGACGAATCAACTTCGCCAAACCAATAGTGGCATAGACATCGGAGAGCGCATCGTGCGCCGCCTCGTGAACAATGCCGTTAGCACGACTCAGCTCCTCCAAACGAAAGCTGACCGTGCCATCGTCACGCAGCGGCCAATTGATTCCCTCAGGGCGCAAGGCGTAACAGAGGCGCACCATGTCGATGATGTCCCAACGAGAACAGCCGTTTTGCCACTCACGAGCGTAGGGATCATAAAAATTACGGTACAAGGTAAACCGAGTCACTTCGTCATCAAAACGCAGGCTGTTGTAGCCCACCCCGCAGGTGCTTGCTCGCGACAGTTCGGCGTGAATTTGTTTGATAAACTCCGCCTCACTCAGCCCCTTCTCCAGCGCCAACTGCGGCGTGATACCGGTAATCAGACACGCTTCCGGCGAGGGCAAAAAATCATTGCTCGGACGGCTGTAAATCACCAACGGCTCCGAGATGATGTTCAACTCAGCATCGGTGCGAATTCCGGCAAACTGCACCGCCCGATCTCGTTTGGGATCAACGCCAAAGGTCTCGTAATCGTGCCAATAAAAACTGTTTTGCATTGCCGTTACCAGTTCAGATCATCAGGCACTTGGTAATCGGCATAAGGATCATCCTCTTCCGGCAGCTCTTCATCGCAGCTCTGCATCACTACCTTCAATTTGCTGTCCAGCCCCAGCAGCCGGTCAGCGGTCTGGCGCGAGATCACATGATGGCGATCATCAAAGACCACAATCGCCAACACACCCCGCGCCAGTTGATCGTTCTGCTCGGCATTGACCGCCACCGTCTTGATCACTTTACCCAAGACAAAGTTATACAGCAGCGATGCTTTGTCACGATTTTTACGCCCTCGACGCAAAATATCCCGCACCTGCGCTTTGAGCGCCTTTTTCTGCTTCACTAATTCGCGTTCACGATTCAACGCCATATCTTTGGCTTTTTTCGCCTCAATCGCTTTTGTCCGCTGCGCCGCCGCTTGATCCACTTCGGTCTCTTTGCCTGCTTGTTTCTGTTTGCGCATCTGTCCCGCTTTTTTACGCGCTTTCGCTTTGGAACGGTTTGCCTGATCTTTGCTCACCAAACCGGCACCCAACAGTTGATCTCGCAGTGAACCTGCCATTATTTTCTCCCCAAAAAAAGTCAATTAAAGCGTACTATACCGACTCTCTCTTGCAGCTCAAGGGGCAGATTCACCCTCAGCTGCTTTGCTTGTTTGCGCCAGAGCCATTACAGTAGCGCCTTTCCAATATTCAACAGCAAGACATCATATTATGAGCCAACTCAAACTTTCTCAAACTCTGGTCGAGAGCATCAAACAGCAGCTGATCGACGTGGATATTCGCGCCCAGAACTCCGGCATCAGCGCCCAGTATCTGGCCGCCATTATGGGCATTTTGCTCGCCGATGTGGATACGAACCCCCAAGACCGTCAAGCGCTGCTCAACGATCTGAGCCAGTTCAGCCAAGGGGTGATGGAAGACACCGTCAGCATCAAACTGGCCAATGAAGTCCAAGAACCCGGCGATGAAGTGCAAGAAGTTGCCGTACCGACGTGGAATCCCAAACAGACCATCGGTGATTAAACACCCGTTCCAATCGGCAATACCGCTGAGCTTATGCCTATTGCTCAGCGGCTGGCCTCTGCTTGGTCAGGGTCAACCGCTGGCTACAGTGAATCAAAACCCGCTGTTGCAGAGCGTTGCTTTACCCACCCCTGCGTCATCACAACTGCTGGCTCAGGGTAAACACGCTCTGCAACTGCGCCACGACTGGAGCAACACGCTCAATGTTGAGCGCAACCGCCTCGAAGAGTTACTGATCGACAGCGAGAGCCAGCAAACGACGCTGCGTTTTGACTACGGCCTAAATTCCCACTGGAACCTCGCCCTCAGCCTGCGTTACCTCACCCTCAGCGCCGGTCAGTTGGACGCTTTTATCGACGATTTTCACGACCTGTTCGGCTTTCCACAGGGCGCTCGTCCTTTTTATTCCCGTGATCAATTTCAACTTTTATATCAACGCGGCGGCATTGAAAGCGTGAACATCACCACCGCTCAAAGCGGCGTACAAGATCTGAGGGTGGCGGTAGGCACGCCGTTACAACAGACCCCCAAACACCAAAGCACCCTCTGGTTCGAGTTAAAGCTGCCGAGCAACCAAAGCGCTCTGTTTAATAACAACACCGTTTCACTCAGCTCGCAATGGAGCCAAAACAACCAATGGAATTCACACTGGCGCAGCCAACACAGTCTCGGATTACTTTGGCTTGAGCAGGGCCATTTTTTACCGAAGCTGCAAAACAGCTTGATCGGGTTCGGCTCCAGTGGCCTTAGTTATCGTTATTCACCGCTGCTTGAATTTACTTTACAACTGGATGGCCACAGCGCCCTGTTTAACAAAACCGACCTCACGTTTTTAGGTTCCAGTGTGCAACTGGCGATGGGCGGCAGCCTCTACTTTTCAGCTAAACAGAGGTTGGATATTGCAGTGGTAGAAGACATTCAGGTGGGTGCTTCACCGGATGTTAATTTTCATCTGGCTTGGAACATA